>NZ_JBEZMR010000015.1:0-152811 GCF_040652795.1 Micromonospora sp. NPDC048170 | reverse complement strand
GTCGCGAAAGCGGCATCACGCGGGCCGAAAGTGCAAGATCGCCGCCGGGTCGAGCGCATCGCCGCCCGGTCGGGCCGGGTCGGGTCGGGTCGGGTCGGGTCGCAGCTCAGGCGATGCAGGCGCAGACGATCAGTGCGGCGCCGAAGTGGGTGGCGGCGCTGACCCGGGCCGCCGGGTGCGGCTCGTCCGAGCAGATGATCTCGCCGAGCTTGCCCGGGGTGAGCAGGTCCAGCACGAAGAACGCCAGCGCCATGATGGCCAGCCCGATCAGGCCGAAGACGACCGTCGAGGCGAGCCCCTTGGCGAAGTCGCTGTAGCTGGTCAGGATCGCGGTGAACACGATCCCGGCGATGCCGAGCTGGTTGGCGGCGAGCAGCAACGCGGCGTTGCCGTTGCGCCGCACCCAGATCAGCTCCCGCAGCCGGCCGGGAGTGAGCATGTCGACCAGCCCGAACCCGGCCGCCATCAGGGCCACCCCGACGACCCCGAACACGACGCTCTGCCAGGCTCCGCTGAGCAGGTCTTCCAGCACCGACTGCCTCCCGCACTCTGCGCCCGGCGGGGGTGCCGGCGCGGTGACCGAGACGATAGCGGCACCGCGCCAGCGGCGGGAGCCCCGCCCCGGCGCCGGGGGACGGTCCTACAGCGACAGGTAGTGCTTCCGCTCGTAGGGGGTGACCTCGCGGCGGTACTGCTCCCACTCGGCCCGCTTGTTGCGCAGGAAGAAGTCGAAGACGTGTTCGCCGAGCACCTCGGCGACCAGCTCGGAGCCGGCCATCACGTCGATCGCCTCGGACAGGTTCTGCGGCAACTGCTCGTAGCCCATCGCCCGGCGCTCGGCGCTCGTCAACGACCAGACGTCGTCCTCGGCGCCCGGCGGCAGCTCGTAGCCCTCCTCGATGCCCTTCATCCCGGCGCCGAGCAGCACCGCGAAGGCCAGGTAGGGGTTGGCCGCCGAGTCCGGCGAGCGGACCTCCACCCGGGCCGAGTTCGGCTTGCCGTAGGCGGGGACCCGGACCAGCGCCGACCGGTTCAGGTGACCCCAGCAGACGTACGCCGGGCTCTCGGTGACCCGGTCCGGCAGCGCCTGCGGGAACAGCCGCTTGTACGAGTTGACCCACTGGTTGGTGACGGCCGTGTACTCCCGGGCGTGCACCAGCAGCCCGGCGATGAACGCCCGGGCCACCTTGGACAGCTTCATCGGGTCGCCGGCGTCGTGGAACGCGTTGCGCTCCCCCTCGAACAGCGACAGGTGGGTGTGCATGCCGCTGCCGGGCTGGTCGGTGAACGGCTTCGGCATGAAGGTGGCCTGCACGCCGGTGGAGAGCGCCACCTCCTTCACCACGTGCCGGAAGGTCATGATGTTGTCGGCGGTGGTCAGCGCGTCGGCGTAGCGCAGGTCGATCTCCTGCTGGCCGGGGGCCACCTCGTGGTGGCTGAACTCCACGGAGATGCCGATCCGCTCCAGCGCCAGCACGCCCTGCCGGCGGAAGTCGCGGGCCACCGCGTGGGTGGTGTGCTCGAAGTAGCCGCCGGTGTCGACCGGGATCGGCACCGAGCCGTCCATCGGGCCGTTCTCCAGCAGGAAGAACTCGATCTCGGGGTGGGTGTAGAAGGTGAAGCCCTTCTCGGCGGCCTTGGACAGCGCCCGGCGCAGCACGTGCCGCGGGTCGGCCCAGGAGGGGCCGCCGTCGGGAAGCAGGATGTCGCAGAACATCCGGGCGCTCTCGCCGCTGGCCCCGCCTTCGAACGGGAAGACCTGGAAGGTCGTCGGGTCGGGCATGGCCACCATGTCGGACTCGAAGACCCGGGCGAAGCCCTCGATCGCCGAGCCGTCGAACCCGATGCCCTCCTCGAAGGCCGCCTCCAGCTCGGCGGGCGCCACCGACACACTCTTGAGCGTGCCCAGCACGTCGGTGAACCACAGCCGGACGAACCGGATGTCCCGCTCTTCCAGCGTACGGAGGACGAACTCCTGCTGACGGTCCACTTCCACCCCTCGCGACACTCTGCCCGCCTGCGGCCGGGGTCGACCCGGCCTGACCGACCAGTCTCCACCGGCCTCGTTACGCCGACGTTACGCGACCGGGAGGCGGGCGTCCCGCCCTGTCCGCGGCCCGCGCCCTGCCGCCCGGCCACGTCCCGGCGGGCCTGCCGCCCGCCGTGTCGGGACCGGCCGGCTGGGGCAAGATGAGGACATGCCCACCCTGCGTCTCGCCCTGTGCCAGGTCAACCCGACCGTCGGCGACCTCGCCGGCAACTCCGGCCTGGTCCGTGACTGGACCCGCCGGGCCGCCGACGCCGGCGCCCAGGTCGTCGCGTTCCCGGAGATGGTGCTGACCGGCTACCCGGTCGAGGACCTGGTCTTCCGCCGGTCCTTCGTCGCCGCGTCGAAGGCCGCGCTGGAACGTCTCGCCGCCGATCTCGACGCGGACGGGCTGGGCGCGCTGCCGGTGCTGGTCGGCTACCTGGACGCCGACGGTCCGCCGCAGGGCAGCAGCGACGCCGAGCCCGGTCGCGGCACCCGCAACGCGGCGGCCCTGCTGCACCGTGGCGGGATCGTCACCACCTACTTCAAGCACCACCTGCCCAACTACGGCGTCTTCGACGAGGACCGCTACTTCGTCTCCGGCGACACGCTGACCGTCGTCCGCGTCGGCGGGGTGGACGTGGCGCTGACCATCTGCGAGGACCTGTGGCAGGCCGGCGGACCGTTCGCCGCCGCCCGCCAGGCCGGCGTCGGCCTGGTCCTGAGCATCAACGGCTCGCCGTACGAGCTGAACAAGGACGACGTACGCCTGCCGCTGGTCCGCCGCCGGGCCGCCGAGGCCGGGGCGACCGTCGCGTACGTCAACATGGTCGGCGGTCAGGACGAGCTGGTCTTCGAGGGCGACTCGATGATCGTGAGCGCCGACGGCGCCCTGCTCACCCGGGCCCCGCAGTTCGTCGAGCACCTGCTGGTGCACGACGTCCAGCTGCCGGCGGCAGGGCAGCCGGCCACCCCCGACCAGGTGTTGGCGGACGAGCTGCGGGTGGTCCGCACCGAGGCGGGCGACATTCCGCAGGCGCCCGCCGGGCCCGCCGCCACCGGCGGGACGATCGCCCCGGTGGCCGACGAGGCCGAGGTGTGGCAGGCGCTCGTGCTGGGGCTGCGCGACTACGTCAACAAGAACCGCTTCCCGTCGGTGGTGCTGGGCCTCTCCGGTGGCATCGACTCGGCGGTGGTGGCCGCGCTGGCCGTCGACGCGCTCGGGTCCGACCGGGTGGTCGGCGTGTCGCTGCCCAGCCAGCACTCCTCCGAGCACAGCCGGGAGGACGCCGCCGACCTGGCGAAGCGCACCGGCCTGGACTACCGGGTCGAGCCGATCCAGCCGATGGTGGACACCTTCCTGGCGAACATGTCGCTCTCCGGGGTCTCCGTGGAGAACCTCCAGGCACGGGTACGCGGGGTGATCCTGATGGCCCTGTCGAACCAGGAGGGCCACCTGGTGCTGACCACCGGCAACAAGAGCGAGCTGGCGGTCGGCTACTCCACCCTCTACGGCGACTCGGTCGGCGGCTTCAACCCGGTCAAGGACGTCTGGAAGACGCTGGTCTGGCGGCTGGCGAAGTGGCGCAACGCCGATGCCGCCCGCCGGGGCGACACCCCGCCCATCCCGGAGAACTCGATCGGCAAGCCGCCGAGCGCCGAGCTGAGCCCGGGCCAACTGGACAGCGACACCCTGCCCGACTACGACGTGCTGGACCCGATCCTGATCGGCTACGTCGACGGTGACCTGGGCCGGGACGGGCTGGTCGCGTCCGGCCACGACCCGGCCGTCGTCGACCGGGTGCTGCGGATGGTGGATACCGCCGAGTACAAGCGCCGCCAGTCCGCGCCGGGCACGAAGATCTCGATGAAGGCGTTCGGGCGCGACCGGCGACTGCCGATCACGAACCGGTGGCGCGAGGACGGCTGAGCCGGAATCAGTCCCGGGCGACGGCACGGCCTACGGGCGGCCCTGGCCGGCGTCCTGCCGGCGGCGGGCGGCAGTCGGCGTCCTGCCGGCGGCGGTGCCTGGTGGCCCGGGAGTGACATCCTCCACTGCGCTCTGCCGCGAGCCGGTCGTCGGGTGCGACGATCGCGGGGAACCCGGGGACCGCGCACGCGGCCTCGAGGAAGGAGACAGTCATGGTGGAGTCCACCCCGTCCGAGGTGACCGCCCTCTACGGCGGCCCGGCCACCCGGCGCGTACGCACCCGCGACCTGATCGCCGCCAAGGAGCGCGGCGAGCGGTGGCCGATGCTCACCTCGTACGACCAGTACACGGCCTCGATCTTCGACCAGAACGGCATCCCGGTGCTGCTGGTCGGCGACTCGGCGGCGAACAACGTCTTCGGCTACGAGACGACGGTGCCGGTGACCGCCGAGGAACTGCTCCCGCTGGTCCGCGCGGTGGTCCGGGCGACCCGGCACGCGCTGGTCGTCGGCGACCTGCCGTTCGGCTCCTACGAGGAAGGTCCCACGCAGGCGCTGCGTACCGCCGTGCGGTTCATGAAGGAGGGCGGCTGCCACGCGGTGAAGCTGGAGGGCGGCCGGCGCTGCGCGGCGCAGATCGCCGCCATCACCGGCGCCGGCATCCCGGTGATGGCACACATCGGGTTCACGCCGCAGAGCGAGCACGCCATCGGCGGCTACCGGGTGCAGGGGCGCGGCGACGCGGCCGACGACGTGATCGCCGACGCCCGGGCCGTGGCGGAGGCGGGCGCGTTCGCCGTGGTGCTGGAGATGGTCCCCGGGCAGGTGGCCAAGCAGATCACGGCGGAACTGCCGATCCCGACCGTGGGCATCGGCGCCGGCGCGGACACCGACGCCCAGGTGCTGGTGTGGCAGGACATGGCCGGCCTGCGTACCGGCAAGGCGCCGCGCTTCGTGAAGCGCTACGCCGACCTGTCGGGCGCCCTGACCGACGCGACCCGGCGGTTCGCCGACGAGGTCCGGGGCGGCGACTTCCCGGCAGCCGAACACACCTTCTGACCGCCACGGGTGGTGCGGCCTCGCGGGCCGCACCACCTCTGGTTCAGCGCGGGTCGGCGGTATTCCATGGGTGGTCGAACTGCGTCGGGGTCAATCCCCAGTCGGCCAGCAGGGAAAGCAGGTCGACGTTGCCTCGCGCCGAGGCAGTGGCGATACGGACCGCGCCGAGGTCATAGTCGAACGTGTCGAGCAGCCGTTCGTCGTAATCCCAGTGCCGCACCTCGTAGGGGCGGGACGGGTCGCTTCGCACCCAGCCC
Source organism: Micromonospora sp. NPDC048170 (assembly GCF_040652795.1). Classification (NCBI taxonomy): domain Bacteria; kingdom Bacillati; phylum Actinomycetota; class Actinomycetes; order Micromonosporales; family Micromonosporaceae; genus Micromonospora; species Micromonospora sp. NPDC048170. Next base: position 147,537 of record NZ_JBEZMR010000015.1, on the reverse strand, counting down.
TCCTGTTCAGCGATACGGTCGGCGTCGGTTCGACCCGGAACGATGTCGACGAATGCTCGGCGTCCCGGCCCACTCGCCGGAACCTCCGTCGCCAACCGGCGAGCGTTGCGCAGCGCAGCCAGCATCGGCGGCGAAAATCCGGTCATGGGAGTACGCCTCCAGATCTCACGCCACAGGTAACGCGTACGCGCTGCCTCCGCAAGGCGCACCCCGCCATCGTGGCCGCGCGGTTGGATGCCGCACGTGGCGCAGATCTTCCTGCGCAGCCGTTCGCCACACAGTGGACACTCACTGTCGACCAACGTTCCCGCGCCGTAGACCTCGATGAGGCGCCGGAGGATGACCGGTAATGGATCGACAGGGTGGCGCAAGGGATCGGGGCAGAAAGCAATGCCGAAGACCCCGTGCTGCTGCCACCGATCACGCCTGGGAACCGCACGCTGCCCCCGCGCCTTGGCCGCCCGACGCTCGGCCGCGAACCCCGCGGCCTGCCGCCGCCATATCGCTCGCGCCGCGGAGAGTTCGTCTACCGCCCGATTCAGCGCCGCTGGATCGTCCTCGAGCCGCTGCGGAATTCCGGCGTTCACGATCAGATAGTGCCAGGTGGCACGGAACCCGTAGGGCGCGCAACGCAGTGCACACTCACGAAGGTGCAGGAGCCGTTCATACTCCGGCAGCGACTCGTCGCGTACGCGGAGCGCAGCCGCTGGGAAACTGGTCATCTGAGTCGCTACGCTACCCGCGCCAAATGTCGGGCTTCAATAGAGATCTTGGTACGAAACGGCCCTCGGAGGGGCCGTTTCGTACCAAGATCTCGGCCGAGCCGAGCCGAGCCGGGCCGAGCCGGGCGGGGCCGGGCACGGCCCGGGCTGGGCCAGGCCCGGCCAGGGCCGGGCGGGGCCGTTGTCAGAGGTCGGTGACGCGGATGCCGGCGTGGGCCTTGTAGCGCTTGTTGATGGCGATCAGGTTGGCGGTGAACGCCTCGATCTGGTGCGCGTTGCGTAGCCGGCCCGCGTAGATGCCGCGCATGCCGGGGATCCGCGCGGCGAGTGCGGCGACGACGCCCGCCAACTCCCGGTCCTCGGTGCAGATCAGCACGTCGAGGTCGATCCGGTCGACCTCGGGGTCGGCCAGCAGCGGGGCGCTGACGTGGTTGAACGCGGCGCAGACCCGGGAGTCGGGCAGCAGCCCGGCGGCCTGCTGCACGGCGCTGCCCTCGGCGACCGTGAGCGCGTACGGGCCCTGCTTGTCGAAGCCGAGCGGGTTGACGCAGTCGACGACGATCTTGCCGGCGAGCGGCTCGGCGAGCGCGGCGACGGTGGCGGCGTGCCCGTCCCACGGCACCGCGATGATGACCACGTCGCTGCCCCGGGCCACCTCCTCGTTGCCGCCGCCGGCGACCCGGGCCCCGGCGGGTACGCCGGGCAGGGCCGCGATCTCCTCGGCGGACTGCGCGGCCCGCTCGGCGGAACGGGATCCGATCAGCACGGTCTGGCCGGCCCGGGCGAACCGGTAGGCGAGGCCCCGCCCCTGGTCGCCGGTGCCGCCGATGATGCCGACGGTCAGCCCGGACACGTCGGGCAGCGTGCTCGCGTCGTAAGCCATGCCGTCATCCTCGCAAACCTGCGGCGTTCGCAGCAGCGGCAGGAGCTGTGACAATCCCCGCTACCAGCAGCCCGAAGACCGGCCGGAACGAGGGCCGGCAGGTCGGTCGTCTGCCCCGGATCGCGCTCCATGGCCGGGCCGGCGCCGACGGTGGTCAGGCCCGTTCGAAGGCCACCGCGCGGGCGACCGGGTCGGCGGTGACCAGCCGTACCCGGATCCGCTCGCCGAGTGGCAGTTCGCCGAGGCAGCGGGCGCGGACCGGCGGGTCGTCCAGCGCCACCGTGCCGCCGGGCCGGCGACCGGGGCGGGCCCTGCCGTCCGGGGCCGCGTCCACGTCCAGCACCGCCGCGTCGAAGGTCTCCCCCACCCGGTGCTGGAGCAGCACCGCCTCGGCCAACTCGATCGCGCCCCGGGTGGCCGCCGAGGCGGCCCGGTCGGTGGTGGCCATCACCTCCGGCAGCCGGGGCAGCGCCGCGCGCGCCCAGTCGGGCACCTCCCGGCCTTCGTGCAGGGCCAGGCAGACCTCCGTGGCGTACCGGTCGGCCAGTCGCCGCAACGGCGCGGTGACATGGGCGTACGCGGCAGCGACCCCGCCGTGCTCCCGTTGCTCGGGCAACGCGCCGTCGAAGGCGGTGTACGCGGCCCCGCGCATCAGCTCGGCGGCCTGGTCGACGAAGGCGGCTGCCCGGGGCTGCGACGGGTCCAGGCCGGCGATCACCTCGCCGGGGCCGGCCCCGTCCGGCCAGTGCACGCCCAGCGGGGCGGCGGCGGCCCGCAGCCGCGCCACTGCCTCGGGCTTCGGTGCCGGCATCGTACGCAGCAGGCCGATCTTTCCGGCCAGCATGATGTCGGCGGCGGCCATCCCGGTCAGCAGCGAGATCTGGGCGTTGTGCTCCTCCATCGGCACGGGCCCGCGCAGCACCAGCCGCCAGCCGTCGCCGTCGGCCTCGACGTCCTGCTCGGGCAGCGGCAGGTTGATCGCCCCGCGGCGCATTCCCCGGGCGGTGAGCAGGGCCCCGATCTCGGGCAGCAGGGCGATCGGGTCGGGCAGCCGGCCGGCGTCGGCGGCTGCCTGCACGCCGACGTAGTCCAGCTTGGCCCGGCTGCGGACCAGCGCGCGTTCCAGCGTGACCGCGACGGTGCCGCCGTCGGAATCCAGGTCGACGGTCCATACCACGGCGGCCCGGTCGACGTCCGGCAGCAGGCTCGCCGCGCCCTCGCTGAGGGTCTCGGGGTGCAACGGCACCGTGCCGTCGGGCAGGTAGACGGTCTGCCCGCGCCGCCAGGTCTCCTCCTCCAGCGCGCCGCCGGGGCGGACGTGTGCGGCGACGTCGGCGATCGCGTACGACACCCGGTAGCCGCCGCCGGGACGGCGGGCGAGGTGCATCGCCTGGTCGAGGTCGCGTGAAGCGGCGGGGTCGACGGTGACGAACGGGACGTCGGTGCGGTCGGCGGCGGGCCGGGGCGGTGTGGCCGCCGCGGCGTCGGCCTCCCGCTGCGCCACGGCCGGGAACCCCTCGGGTAGTCCCAGCTCGCGGCGCAGCGCGCCGAAGTCGATGCGGGGTGCGAGTACGCGTCGGATCACCACGGGGTCAATCCTGACAGTGTGGCGGATGATCCGCTTCCCGGCGAGCGCCGGTCGCCTCGCGCCGGGGTCAGCCGGTCGCCCTGCGCGCGTTCGTCCGTACGCCCCGGGGGGCGGTGGCCCGGGCTGCGGTCGTCCGGGCGGCGGGTGCCTTGCGGGCGGTGACCTTCCTGGCCGGCGCCTTGGCGGCGGTCGTCTTCTTCGCCGGGGCCTTCTTGGCCGCCGCCTTGCGGGTGGTGGCCGAGGAGGTGTCGGTGGCCTTCCTGGCGGGGGCCTTCTTCGCGGCGGCCTTGCGGGCGCCGCCGGTGGGCCGGGTCGCGGCCGTCTTCCTGGCCGGCGTCGTCTTCTTGGCCGGCGTCGTCTTTCTGGCCGACGTCGCCTTCTTGGCGGTGGCCTTCTTCGCCGGGGCCTTCGCCGCCGTGCTCTTCGCCGCCGTGGTCTTCTTCGCCACCGCTGTGGCGGTCTTCGTCGCCACGGCCCCGGCCGTCTGCTTCGCGACCTTCCCGGCGGTCTGTTTCGCCACGGCCCCGGCGGTCTGTTTCGCGACCTTCCCGGCCGTCTGCTTCGCCACCGCCGTGGCGGTCTTCTTCGCCACCGCTGTGGCCGTCTTCTTCGCCGCCGGGGTGACCGCGCGGGCGGCGGTGGTGGTCCTGGCGGGGGCCTTCTTCGCCGGCGCGGTCGTCTTCCTCGCCGTGCTGGTGGCCTTCGTCGCCGCCTGCCGGGCGGGCGTCCTCGCCGAGGTCGTCTTCTTCGCCGCCGTGCTCCTGGCCGCCGCCGTCCGCTTCGCCGCGGCGGGGGCCTTCTTCGCGGCGGTCGTCTTCTTCGCCGCGGCCGTCGGCTTCGCGGCGGCGGCGGTCTTCCTGGTCGCCGCCTTCTTCGCGGGGGCCTTCGCAGCAGTCGTCTTCGCAGCGGTCACCCTCGCAGCGGTCGTCTTCGCAGCGGTCGCCCTCGCAGCGGTCGTCTTCGCAGCGGTCGCCTTCGCGGCGGTGGTCTTCTTCGCCGGGGCCCGCCCCGCACCGCCCGTCGCCTTCTTGGCCGGCGCCTTCTTCGCCACCGTGGTCGTGGCGGCCGGGCGCAGGGCCCGCGTCGTACCCGCGGTCCGCTCCGCCGCGGCGGTCTTCCTGGCGGTCGTACGTCTGGCGGCCGGGCGGGTGGTGGCCTGCTGTGCTTCGGCCATCTCGGTTCCCTTCCTGGGGACGTGCTCTCGCCCTCGCGGAGCACCACGTATCTCGGCGCGGGCCGTCCCGCGCCGCCTATCTGCCCTCCCCGGCCCAGCGGGCGTCCTCGGCCTCCCACGCGTCGTTGCGCTCCCGCACCGTCTGCAGGGCGTTCTCCGCGTCGGCGGCTGAGGCGTACGGCCCGAGAACGTGCCTGGCGGGGCACACGTCGGCGTCGGTCTCGACCCGGTGGTGCCGGGTGCACCAGTAGTAGTGCCCACCGCTTCCGCTGTCGCTCATGGGATCACTGTGCACCGGGAACCACCCGGCCGCCACCGGAACAGCACAAGTCGCCGATGTTCTCCACAGTAGACGTGCTCCCGCCGTCAGGGGCTGGAACTGCGAAAACAGGCCGAGCAGGTGCACGGCGTACGCCCGTCGGCTCCCGACGGGGCAGCCGTACGGCGCCCCCGTGTCGCACAATCCCCCGGTGCGACACGGGGGTGGCGGTTCGGTGTGGCTGCGGCGCGGGCTGGCGCTGACGGCGCTGACGGTCGTGCTGGCGGGCGTCGGTGCGGCCGTCGGGCTGCCGCTGCTGCGGGACCGGTCGCAGCACCGGCTGGAGCAGCGGGCCGAACGGGAGGTGACCGCCACCGCGCAACTCGCCCGCGCCCGGTTGCTCGCCGATCCGGCGGCCGGGGAGGCGAGGCTGCGGCAGGCCGCCGACGCGGTGGACGGGGTCGAGGTGCTGACCGTCGGCAGCGACGGGCCCCGGACCGTACGGCTGCTCCTCCGCGTCCAGGTGACGAAGACGGCGGCGTCCGTCTTCGGTTGGCAGCAGGCCGACTCGGCGGCGTGCTTCGCGTTGGCCGTCTCCCCCGACGCCACCCCGCCCGCCCTCGAACGGCTGCCCTGCCCCGGCTGACCTGCCGGGGGTGGCCCGCGGAGGTCACTGGTCGGGCTGACGCGGGCCGGGCTGCCGGTCGGAGGCGGGCTAGGGTCGCCGGATGGGCGTTCCGGACCACATCCTGCGGCTGCGTGAGTGCGTGGGGCACGACCTGCTCCAGCTGTCGAGCGTCAGCGCGGTGGTGTGCGACGACGCCGGCAAGCTGCTGCTCGGCAGGCGCGCCGACGACGGGCGCTGGTCGGTGGTCAGCGGCATCGTCGAGCCGGGCGAACAGCCCGCCACGGCGGTGGTCCGCGAGGTGTGGGAGGAGACCGGCCTGGAGGTCGAGCCGGTCCGGCTGAGCAGTGTCGTCTCGCGGCCACACACCTACCCCAACGGCGACCGCTGCGAATTCCTCAACCTCGGCTTCCGCTGCCGGCTGGTCGGCGGCACGGCCCGGGTCAACGACGACGAGTCGGTGGCCGTGGGTTGGTTCCCGCCGGACCGGCTGCCCACCCTGGACCGGCACGCCCGACTGGTCGTCGCGCACGCCCTCGGCACCGAAGCGAGCGCCTGGTTCCTGCCCGCCGGCACGGACTGGACCGAGTCCGATGACTGACCTCGACCCGCCCGTGCGCGGTTACCTCGCCGACCTGGTCACCGCCGCCCGCGACGTCCTCGGCGACGACCTCGTCGGGGCGTACGCGGCCGGCTCGGTCGGGCTGGGCGCATACCAGCCGGGGCGCAGTGACGTCGACGTCGCGCTGGTCTGCGCCGACGCCCTCGACCTCGCGCGCAGGCAGGAACTGGTGGCCCGGCTGCGGCACGAGGCGCTGCCCTGCCCGGCGCGCGGGCTGGAACTGGTCGTCTACCAGTGGGCGGTGGCCCGCTCCGGCACGCCGGAGCCGGGGTTCGAGGTCGAGCTGAACACCGGCGCGCGGATGCCGTTCCGGGCGACGTGGGCCGCCGCCGACCGCCCGGCCGAGGACGGCCTGTTCTGGTACGGCCTGGACCGCAGCATCCTGCACCAGTGCGGCCACGCCCTGCTCGGGCCGCCGGCCGCCGAGACCTTCGCCGACCTCTCCCCCGCCGACCTGCGTCGCCTGCTGACCGACGCGCTGCGCTGGTGGCTGGCCCTGCCGACGCCGCCCGGCGACGGTCCCGCCCCCGGTGCCGAGGACGCGGTGCTCGGCGCCTGCCGGTCCCTGGTCAGGGTCCACCACGGCGTCTGGCTGTCGAAGGTCGACGCCGGCCGCCGGCTGATCGCCGACGGCTGGCCGGCCGGCCCACCCGGAGACAACCGAGTCGCCGGGCCACCCGGAGATGGCCGGGTCGCCGGGCCGGCCGGAGACGGCCGGGCTGCCGAGCCGGCCGGAGGCGGCCGAGTCGCCGGAACCCGCTTGGACGGCGGGCCCGGCGACCTGATCGAACGGTCGATCGCGGCGCGGGTCGGTGGGCTGCCGCCGGGCGGTCCCGAGTCGCGCGCCTTCCAGCGACGGGTGCTGGACGAGATCAGCGGGTGACGCCCCGCGCGTCCGCGCCGGTCACCGCGCCGGGCCGGTGCCCCTCGACGTGTTCCACGGCCTGGTTGAGCCGTACCAGCACCCGGTTCTCCTCCTGGAGACAGGACAACTCCGGGCACCGGATGCGGTGCCCGGAGTGCCTGCCGTACTGATCAGATCTGGACGTGCGCCCTGCGGCGGATCCGGCTGGCTCCCAGCAGGAGGCTGCCGACGGCCAGGAGGCCGCCACCGAGGGAGAGGGCCATGTTGGAGCTGTCACCGGTGACCGGCAGCTCCTTCGGGTCCTTGTCGTCGTTCCGGTGGTCGTACTTGCCGCCCCGGATGCAGACGGTGACGGTGTCGGGCTCGGAGACCACCTTCTTGCCGTAGAACTTGCCGGTCGCCCGGGCCGTGTTGACCACCTTGCCGGCCTTGACGTCGGCCTTGGTCACCACGTGCGGCTCGACGGCACGGCAGTCGGTGCTGGTGCCCCGCGCCAGCGTGGTGTTCTTGCAGACCACCTTTCCGGCCTTCGGGTCGTAGACGCCGACGTCGGTGATGGTTTCCGTGCCGGTGTTCGTCACCCGGTAGGTGTAGAAGATCTTGTCGCCCTTGGCGGCGTAGCCGTCGTTCTCACACTTCTTGCGGCAGTCCGACTCGACCCGGGCCTTCTTGTCGATCGACAGGCTGACCTGCTTCGGCGGGGCCGCCTTGGTGGTCACGGTGAAGGTCGCCTCGTTGGACCGCACCTTCTGCCTGCCGAACCACCCGGTGGCCTTGGCCTTGTTGACGATCTTGCCCTTCTTCACGTCGGTCTTCTTGACGGTGTACTTGCCGGTGCAGGTGGTGCTCTCCCAGGGCTTGAGCGACGTGTCCTCGCAGGTGATCCCGGTGACCGTGTCGTCGGTGATGGTGATCTTGCTGATCGGGTACTTCGTGCCCGTGCTCTGGTTCTTCACCTTGTAGGTGTAGGTGACCTTGTCACCGGCCTTCACGCCCTTGGCCGGGTACCCGGTCTTCTCCAGGTACAGCTTCGGGTTCGGCCGGGGGTGCGACGCCGCACAGGTGCCGCCGAGCACGAAGGAGTCGGCGGTGCCGGAGATCTGCGCGGTGGCGCCGGTCAACGTCCAGCCGGCCGCGACCCGGATCCACGCCTTGCTGGTGCCCGTGTCCTTGACGATGGTGCTGTTCGGGGTGCCAGGAATGGTCTTCGTGACGTCGCCGTCCGGTGTGCTGAAGGTCGCCGTGACCGACTGGAAGGTGCCGCTGGTGTCCGGGTCGCCCGGCAGGTCGAACACCCACGCGTCCTCGTTCTCGACGGGCCCGCCGCCGAGGTCGCACTTCTGGGTGAACGATGCCGCCTTCGTCGGCGCGTGCCCCGGTTTGATGTTGATCGTCGACGCGGCGGCGGCCGGTGACCCGACCCCGAGCACCAGGGCGCTGGCCAGCAGCGCGAACACCGCCAGTTGTGCGTAGAGGCCGCCCCGCCTGAGCGACGCAGAGGTCTTGCTCATGTATTCCCCCGTGTTGTGATGGTTGACACCGGGGGCAACGAGGGGTGCGAGGGTAGGTCACGTTCAAATCGGTGGAATCCCCCACAAGGTGGACAGTGCGCCGATCGGCCATCTCCGTCAGTGGGTAGCCGGCGTGGTCGCGGGCCGTGGTCGCGGGATCGGCCTCGGTGTTACGGCGGCGGTGAGGTCGGCGACGAAGGCGTCGACCTGGCCGCGGGTGATGCCGGGCATGCAGATGATGTGGCTGGTGTCCCCGTCGGAGGCGAGCAGCCACTTCCTGCGTACGGTCTCGGGTGGGGTGGGCAGGACCACGGTGAAGGCGTGGGGGTGCCGCCAGGCGGGCCAACCGGCGGCGGTGAGCTGCTCTGTCGCGTAGGCGGCGAGGCGGCGGGCCTCGCTGACCCGCCAGCGGTGGCCCTCTCGGCCGTGCGTGGCGATGGCGTGCCACAGCAGGGCGGCGGCGAGGCCGCAGCGGGAGCCGGTGACGGTCGTGTCGGCGGTGTCGGTGTACGTGATGTGGCTGACCGGTCTGCGGATGCCGTCGCGGACGAGGACGACGCCGCACGGCGTCGGTACGCCGAAGAACTTGTGGCCGCTGATGGCGACGCTGCCCACGCCGCTGGTGGTGTCGAGGCGGAGCCGGCCGTCGAGGGCGAGCGGGATGCCGGACAGGGCCGCGTCGACGTGCAGGTGCCCGTCCACGCCGTGCTCGTCGAGGACGGCGCGGATGCGGGTGGTGTCGTCCACCGCCTCGGTCATGGTGGTGCCGGCGGTGGCGACCACGATGGCGGGCCAGCGTCGGCGTCGGCGGATCTGCGCGGCGAGGTGCGCGTAGTCCATCTCTCCGTCGGGGCGGGCGTCGACGACGACACCGCGTGCCCCGAGCATCGCCACCGTCTTGGGGATCGAGTAGTGCGCGGCGGTCGAGTGGTAGACGCGTGCCGTGGGATGGCGACGGTGGGCGGCGTGCAGGGCCGAGAGGTTGCCTTCGGTGCCGCCGGTGGTGACGTAGCCCCAGCGGTCGTCGGGCGGCATGGCCAGGGTGTCGGCGACCCAGGCGACGACGGCCCGTTCCAGCACCCGGGTGTGGGCTGTGCCGCCCGCGTCGGCCGGGTCGCCGATGTTGTTCCACAACCGGGTGCCGAGGCGGGCCACGACCTCGCTGTGGTCGAGGTCCACCGCGCCGGGGAACCCGATCTCCGTCGGCGCGGCGGCGTCGGCCTCGCGTACCAGGTGGTCGAGGACGGCGGTGACGTCGAGCGGCGCGCGGCTGAGGTCGGCGGCGGTGGCGATCCTGAGGGTGGGGGTGTGGGTCACGCCGGCCGCCCGGCGAGCAGGTGGGCGGTGAGGGTGTGGTGCAGCGCGCCGAGCTGCCGCCACACCTCGCGGGTGTTGTCGTCGCCCTGTTCGGTGAGGTGCTCGTGGGGGTTGTAGTAGGTGATCCGCTCGGGGGCGAGGGTCTTGTTGCACCGGATCCCGTCCACCCCGAGGCGGGCGTGCGGATCGCGGTCGACGTGCAGGGCGGTGCCGTCGGTCAGCAGCGCGTAGCACTGGCCCTTGAGGTCGAAGGCCGACAGGTGGCGGCCGGTGGCCAGTCCTTCGCGAAGGGTGCGGGCGACCTGGTGCCAGCGGCCCTGCTCGGAGTCGAGGGTGGTCACGCCGACGCCGACGTAGGTCGCCCCGGCGGGCTGGCTCATGTCCCCGCCGTTGACCATCGAGCCGTCCGGGCCGAGGGGATGCCACCGGCGTCCGGCGGAGGCCGAACGGGCGGCGTTCTCGGCCGCCACCTCCGCCAGGTCGGCCAGGAGCCTCGGCAGGTCGTCCGATTCGGGCGAGGCCAGCCACAGCCGGTAGGCGGTGTGCAGCTGGTAGCCGTGCGGCTCGGCCGGGGCGTCGGAGACGAAGAACAGCATCACCCCGTGCGGGCCGAGCGCGTCGCGCTGCCCGAACCGCTGGTCTGCCTCGACCATGTGGCCGGTGTTGAGCCGCTTGGACCGGTACGCGACCTGCTTGCGCAGGTCGGCCCAGCGTCGCGCCTCGACCGGCACGCCGTCACCCTCCGGCGGATGCGGATGCGGATGCGGGGACGACGGTGGCGGCGGTGGCGGTGGCGGTGCCGCCGGTGGGTGCTCCGGCCGCCAGCCGGGACGCAGGGGGTCGACGCCGTGGCGTCCGCCGGGTGGGGGCATGGCCGCGTGGGTCCTCATCGCCTGCCTTTCAGATCGAGACGTCGATGGCGTCGGGAACGGCGTGCGTCTTCGGGGTTCCTCGGCCGATGCCGAAGTGGATCTCCGGGCGCGACTGCCGCAGGCGTCCGGCCCACATCCCGCCCGCGACGGCGGTGGCGACGAGGATCGCGGGCAGCAGGAACGGATACGGCGACCCCGGCGCGGCACCGAGCAGGGACCCGACGTTGCCGACCATCAGGACCAGCACCACCGACCCGCCGAGCACACCCAGGGCGGGCGCGAGCCGCCACTCCCACGCGCCGGCCTGTGGACCGCGTACGCCGGCCGGGGCCAGCATCGCGGCGACCGATGCGGCCAGCAGCAGGCACAGCAGGCCCATCGCCCCCAGCGTCGACAGCCAGGTGAACATCGTCGCGACAGGGTCGGCGCCGCTGAACGCGAACGCGCCCACCACCACCGAGGCGATGCCGGTCTGGGTCAGCGACCCGCCGCGCGGCGCGCTGACCCGGGTCGCGCTGCCGGTGTGCGCGAGGCCGGCAGGCAGGACGCCTTCGCGCGCCATCGCGAAGACGTACCGGGCGACGACGCTGTGGAAGGCCAGCATCGAGGTGACGATCGCGAAGACCAGCATCAGCTCCGCGAGCAGCACCCATCCGCCGCCGAGACGCTCCAGCACCGCGAACGGCAGCCCCACCGCCGGGTCGGCAGCGGCCTCGGCGACAGCGTGTGGGCCGACCGCCACGCCCATCGCCCACGCGGCGAGCGCGTACACGCCGCCGAGGACGGCCACTCCGGCGAGGGTGGCCCGGCCGACCGACCGCCGGTCGACGGCCTCCTCGACGAACGAGCCCGGCGCGTCTACTCCCATGAACGCGGCCACGCAGAAGGCGACCGCCCCGCCGATGCCGCTGACGGCCAGCCCCGAGGCGTCGAAGCCCGCCCAGGACAGCCCGCCGCCTGCCGGCCGCCCCACACCGGCCACCACGAACGCCGCGACGATCAGCAGCGACACGGCCAGCACGACGGCCAGGACCCGGGTGGAGAGCACGATCGCCCGCACGCCCAGCACCCCGACGACGGCCAGGGCGATGCCCGCCCACACCCACCACGAGCCACCGAGCTGCCCGGCCAGCGTCGCCCCGAACAACCCGTACAGGCTGGTCTGGATGGCGTTGTAGGCCACCAGGGCGACCAGGCCGGCGGCGACACCCCAACCACGGCCCAACCCGTTGGCGAGGATGCCGTAGTAGGCCGCCGGATGCCCGAGCTGACGCGCCATCGCCGTGTAACCGACCGCCAGCACCGCCACCGTGCCCGCCACCAGCAGAAACGTCAACGGCAGGGCCGTCACCCCCGTGGTCGCGTACGTGGCGACGACACCCCCGGCCAGCACCACCATGGGCGCCGACGCCGCCGCCCCGAAAACCCACAACCCGAACGGCGTCAACGTCCGCCGCGCGAGCGCCACCTGCACATACGTAGACCTCACCGCTGCCCCCGCTCCGGGGAGTCCGGGCAGCACGAGCGCCGGCAGCCCGCCACGGGATGGCGGTCCACGTCGGCGGCGTTCGCGGCCACGAGATACACCGCCGCCGGCCGCACCGGGCCACCCCGCCAGTAGGCCCGGTCGCGGTCGAGCCACCGCTGCGCCGTCTCCGGGTCCGCGGCGAAGCCGAACAGGTCGTGGGCGCCGTCCGGCCACTCGCGGCGGATCGCGTACCCCCAGACGTACTCCATCAGCTGCGCTTCTCCCGCGTGCGCGACGGCGGCGGCGTGCGTGATGGTCGAGCGTGCCGGCGACCACCGCGCGGCATTGAGCAGTCGTGACGGCAAGGATGTGTGGAAACGGGTGAAATCAGACAGCAAGAGGGTGCCTCCTTCGGTGGAAAGGGGGTGCGCGGGTGGACTGCCGCCGGGCCGTCGCCGGCAGGTGGGCAGCCGACGCCCGACCGGGCGGTCAGGGAGAACGAGGTGGTGCCGCCGGCGCTACCGGGCCTCGAAGCGGCGTCGCCGAGCGATGCAGCCGCACCCGGCGCGGCAGCCCGCCGGGCACCCGCGTGCCGGGTCGGGGCCGCCACATCCGCCACAGCGCCGGGCCGCCCGGCGCCAGCAGGACCGGCGACCGCGGTGCGTAACCGAGGCGGGCGAAGACGCCCTCGCGGGGGTGGGCGCTGCTGAGCTCCGCGTACGCCGGTAGTCCCTCCGCGTCCAGAGTCCGGTGGTAGCTGGCCAGCAACGCTTGCAAGGCGCGGTCCTGCCCCGGACGGACCGCGACGTGCGCGAGGTGGTGGTGCGGCGTGTAGGGAAGCACCGCGTCGACGTAGGCGTGCAGCAGGGCGAACCGGGACGCGTGCGGGCCGAGCCGCCGGTGCAGGTCGTACATCCACGTCGCAGCCGGCGGAGGTGGCTCCGACCGCGGGTACCAGACGGTCACGGCGGCGTGGTCGTCGGTCGTGTCGACCTGGCCGTGCGCCAACCCGCGCGCCAGCACCAGGTGTGCGTAGCGGCGCAGGACCGCCGGGCGCTCCGCCGCATCCGGTACGAGCCAGGCGCCCACGGGCTGCACCATCAGCGCGTCGGCCACAACGGTGGTCAGCGGGGTGATCTCCTCACCGGTGGCGCGACGGACCACGGTTTCCGTCAGCCTCATGTCGCACTCTCCTGGGGCATCCACAGCGCCGAATCGAGCGCGCGCTGGAAGGTCGCGGCGAGGTGCAGACTCTCCGGCGCGACCCCCGCAGCGGGCAGCCGACGCCGCGCCGCTTCGATCAACTGGGGCGAGCCGCAGACGTAGAACTCCTGCCCCGGCCGATGGTGCCGCAGGGCCACGCTCAGCAGATCGCCCTGCGCGGCCGGTTCGACCTCACCGTCGTCGGAGAAGGCCAACACCACCGTGAGCCAGTCACGATGTGCCTGCTGAAGCTTGTCCAGCGCCACCGCGTCGTAGAGGTCGGGCAGCGTGCGCGCGCCCACCACCAACGTCACCCGACGCCGGGTCGGCGACGCGGCCACCTGCTCGACCAGTGCCCGCAGCGGCGCAAGACCCGTACCACCCGCCGCGAGCAGCAGGTCGGCGTCACCGGCGGACTCCAGCGACAGCCCGACGTCGAACGCCGGCCCCAGCCACAGCAGCTCCCCAGGCGCCACTCCCCCGACCAGCAGGGGCGAGACCACCCCCACCGGGACGGCACGCACGTGGAACTCCACCGTCCCGTCCGGGCGCGGAGCGTTCGCCGGCGAATACCACCGCCACTGCCCCGCCAGTCGGGGCGTGCACACCGGCATCGCCTGGCCGGGCACGTAACGAAGACGCCGCACCGGCCGGACGGTCAAGACCGCGACGCCATCGGCCGCCGCCTCGCACGCCTCCACCTCGCCGACCGTGACGTGAGGCCCATCGCCCAACGCGCCCGCCGCCCGCTCGGCCAGACGCATCGCCCGACGACAACCCGCCTCCCAATAGCCGGCCAGTTCCGGCTCCCAGCTCGCGCCCGCGAACTGCCGCACCGTGTCCACCAGCGCCGCCGCCACAACAGTGCTGTGGTACGGGTAGAGCCCGAAACGCCGGTACAGCCGACCCAGCACCGCCAGCCCAGCACGCCGACCAGCCAGGTCGCCCCTACTCGCGATCAACTGTTCAAGCGTCGAGAAGAACATCGGCGCAAGCTGGTACGGAAGAAATCGCACGCTACGGTCTTCCATGAACGACCAGAAGTGATCTGCGGCGCGGTCATGCGCAGCAAGGCCAGTCACCGGCGACATGCCCGGATCAGCCATCGCGCCGGCCGTTCTTGAGAAGACGCTTGTCTGCGTGCTGCAGCGCTGATGTGGGCCTCGCGTCACAGGAGTCAGGACGCTGGACCACCGCGCCCCAGGAAGTCGGACCCCTATCAACACCGCTTGCCGGTCCGCAGATTGCTACGTCCACTAGTCGAGCGCCAATCGCTGTGTGGGGCAGCGGCTTGGGACCCGCGCAGCACCTCAAATCGGCCACTGTTTGTCCACCTCCCAATAGAAGTGCCGTCCGGCCACGTCAGCCAGTTCCAATGCCCGACGGGCGCAGGGGCCGCTCCACACGGGCAGCGGGACGGCCCCCGCAACCTCGATCGCTCGGACGAAACGATCGAGAAGATCGACCTGGAGGCACATTGACCATGGCAGCGGGGCGGCGGCAGGGACCTGCGCCGCAAGCCAGATCTACTGGGTAGGTCGAGGTCTTGCCGGTCGCTTCTGCTACTAGGCTCCTGTGTGGAGCGCCTCGGTGACAGGGCGCACATGGGGGCGCACTTGTGCAAGGCGCGAATCAATCTGCCCCGGGAACCCGTCAGGGAGGTGGGATGTCGGGCGCTACGCCGAATGACCGACTGGCCAAGGTCATGGCCGAGGCCGGGATGTCACGAAAGGCTCTGGCCCGGGCTATCCGCGAGATCTCAGAACGGCGGGGACAGCCGATAGCCTGCGATCACACATCGGTTAGCCGCTGGCTTGGCGGCATGAAGCCTCGCGGGCAGGGCGGTCAGTTCATCGCCGAAGCGCTATCGGCACGGCTCGGCCGCCTCGTGACGGCAGCGGATATCGGCATGGGCGGCGTCGGCATCGGTGCCGACCTCGGCGTGACTTACGGCGAAAGCTCGCAGGGCGCTGCCGACGTACTGGGACGCTTATGGCAAGCGGACCTGGACGAAGCACGTGTACTACTTGATGCTCCCGCCGACCAGTCGGCAGGCATGAGCGCTGCTCTGACATGGCTCGTACGCGACGACCCAGAACCGAGCAGCCACAGGACCGGCACGGTCAGGGTCGGCATGGGAGATATCGCCGCAGCGAAGACGACGATGAAGGCCTTCGCCAGCCTGGACAACCAGTACGGCGGCGGCCAGGCACGCCGCGCCCTCGTTCAGTACCTTCAGTCGGACCTGTTGGCGCTGCTGCACGGGCGGTACGACGAGAGCACCGGCCGAGCACTGTATTCGACAGCCGCTGAGGGCACCTTGCTGGCCGCGTGGATGTCGTACGACAGCGGGCGGCACGGGTTCGCCCAGCGGTACTTTATCCAGGCGCTCCGACTGGCCCAAGCCGCCAACGATGTGTTGTTAGCGGGAAGCGTTCTGGACGCTATGAGCCACCAAGCCACTTTCCTTCGCAGACCGCAGGAGGCGGTGAACCTCGCACGGGCTTCGAGGACAGGAACACGCGGCCGAGCAACAGCGACGCTGACTGCACACTTCTTCGCGATGGAGGCCCGTGCGTTGGCCTCGTGCGGTGACAGCGTCGGTGCTCAGCGGGCGTTGGCAGATTCCGTCAAGGAGTTCGAACGGCGACAGCCCGAGGACGACCCTGCGTGGATCAGCTACTTCGATGAAGCAGAGTTGAGCGCGGAATTTGGGCACTGCTACCGGGATCTGGGGAAGCCCACAGAGACGATTCGCGAGGCACAGCTCTCGTTGGGTGGAGCAGGGGCTTCGCCAAGGAGCGACTTCTTCGTATCAATGGTGCTCGCGACCGGCTACGTTTCATCCGGGGAGATCGAGGAAGCCTGCCGTGTCATTCGCGAGGCCATCCTGTCCGGCGATCAGATCAAATCTCGCCGCTGCATCGACTACATGCGCGGCGTGCGGCGGTTGCTGGAGCCCTTCACGGGGAGCAGCGCCGTCCGAGAGTTGGTGGAGTGTGTAGCCGAGACGGCGCTGTGGGAGAGCTCAATGCCCGTTGATGGCTAGAACGGCTTCCAGTCTCGCCGGCTGTCGCCGGTTCGGAGAGCAGAGAGCCGCTTGGTGAGTTCGGCCCGGGCCTTGTTGTCACACTCAGCGTTCTGCGCCAGCCATGCGACCATCAGAAGCTCTCGAACTTCGCTGAGCACCGGGTAGCCGGGCCACGCCATCAGGTCGTATCCGTAGACCTGGACGAAGGCTTGGTACTCAGCTTCGGTGTGCCATCCGTACCGCTCGTAGTACATGGCAGTGAGCACAAGATCCCACTCTCGTGGGCCGATGGCGAAGCCGTCAAGGTCGGACAGGAGGGCTACACCAGCCCGATCGACGATCACGTTGCCAACGTTGGCGTCACCATGGATGACACCGGCCGGCAACGCGAAGTCGAGTTTGGCGTATGCCTTGGCCAAGTCTTCACAGCGTTGCGCCAGATAGTCTCGATCGCTGGCGGGAAGGCACAGAAGCCCAGCGATGCGGCTACGAGCGCGGCCAAACGGCACGAAGGATGACAGGGTTGGCCGTTCGGGTGCAGATCGCGAGTGGAGCTGCCGCAGTAGGTAGGCAAGCTCACTAGTTGTCCCGTACTCCTCACGATCTGACGCTGAAACCCAGAAGGTCACGACCCGTCCACCGGCCGCCACGGGCTGCACGACGGGAGCGGCCATCACTGCCGGGATTGACTCGGCTGCGAGCCAGCGGGAGACAGCCACCTCACGTTTCGCAGCCTCCATTCGTCCGATGTCGCGACCGACCCGCGCGATCACAGCAGCCTCAGGAAGCCGGAACACGGCGTTGTCTCCAAGACGGATCAAAGTTGCACCAACAGCAGAGAGGCCGATTTCATCACAGGCCGCCTGCAACGCGGTTGAGGCGCTGTTCAAGTCGAGGGGACTCATCATTCCACTCATGAAGCCTCGTCTCGCATACGGGGGTGACCAACCGTAGTCGGCGTCGTTGAGATCACGTGCATGAGATAGATGATCTTACGAAGATTGGGTTCTCGCCGTGGCGAGCAGCGGCCGCAAGAGATGCGTCGCGGACTCGACCCGTGCAAGCCAACCCGCGCCGCCAAACAACTTGATCAGGTGATCGAGGCGTACCGCTCAACGCCCGTCAAGTAGTGGCAACGGGAGCACGAACATCGCGTACTCGCGGTAGTAGGCACCCGACCGACCGGGAATGGCGCCCACCCGCCTGCCAGCCCCATCCCTCATAGAGCGCATGCGTTGCGGTGGCGACCGGGTTGGCCGTCAGGGTGGCGCGCTCCTCGTGGCGTCCGCCCAGGAACGTGTCGTGCAAGCTGCGCCCGATCCCCCTGCCCTGCCACGCTTTGCGCACCTCGATCTCGGCCAGCACGACTGTGCGCTCGCCGCCACGCTCGTCGGTGAAACCCGCCTCGGGAGCCGGATCCAGGCCGGCGAACCAGTCGCGATCCTGCCGCAGGCTGTAGCCGAAGACGAACCCCACCAACTCGCCACCCGCCTGCGCCGTGACCAACTCGTAGTTACGCGCACCCAACGCACCCGTGGCACGATCGCGGAACGCATCGGCCTTGACCATCGTGTCCTCGCCAACGACCTGCCCATAGGCGTCCGCGTACACCTTGCACAACTCATCCATCAACCCGGCGGCAACTTCGGCGCTGTGGCGGGCGTACGTCACATCGGTCATGCCCTCACGATAGGTACGGACGGCGGCCCAGCCTTCCCTGCGCCACTGGGAACTACGCTCAGTAGCCACCCTCCGGCATTCCTTGCTTGCCACCGCCCGTACCCAGGCCGGGCGTAAATACGTCCACCGGCCGCTGCATCGCTTCTACCCCGCTGTGCAAACTCTGACCTGCCGGAATTCCACAGGCTCACCACCACGATCGAACCTGATGGTCACAGATCCTCGCGTTCCTGCATACCGGCATCACCACGCCGGGTCAGAAGGCAACAACCGCGTCATCAAGACGATCGCCACTACGTCTACGGCCTTCGCAACACAATAACCAGCGCCTGTGCACCCGTACCGCCAGCACCCGACGCCACCGCGGGCACCTCAACCCCGTTCAAGTTCGAAGAGCCGCAATAAACTGCATGACGACACTAAAGGATGTCTCGTAACCCAGTGAAGGCCTTGCCTGGCAACGGTGCTGGTGTCAGCCGGCGAGGATCATGTTGTGGAGATGGGCCACGCCGGAAGCGGTGTCGGTCAATGTGCTGGCGGCGCGGCGGTAGTCGCGCAGAATTTTGAAGCACTTCATACGGGCCAGGGCGTGTTCGACCTGCGCGCGGACGGTGCGGTGTTGCTTGTTCAGCTCCTTCTTCCACTCGGGCAGTTCGCTGCCGTCGGCGGGTTTGCGGTACGGGATGATCACGTCGGGGTTGCCGCGGTAGGCGCCGTCGGCCATAACCGGCCGTCCGGCCAGCTTCTGGTCGATGCCGGAGGTGCGGTAGACGATGGTGTCGTTGCGGTTGCCGGGTTGTGGATCGCCGAGGGCGACGACGAGGCGGGTGTGGGCGTCGATGGCGACCTGCAGGTTCGTGCTGTAGCGGTAGTTCTTGCTCGGGGCGGCCAGTCGGTGGTCCCGGGTCGGGATCAGGGTGCCGTCGACGATGGCGATCTGGTCGACCCGGCGCCGGTGTACCGGGGCCAGGGCGAGCAGCGGGCCGAGGGTGTCGATGACCCGATGCGCGGCGGAGTGTGACACCCCGAACAGCGGGCCGATCTGCCGCATGGTCAGGTTCGTGCGCCAGTACGCAGCGACCAGCAGCACCCGGTCGGCGAGGTCGAGGGACCACTGCCGGCCCGGCCGACCGTCAGCGATCGCGTCACCGCCACGCTCGGCGACCAGCCGCACCAGCCTGCGGAACTGGGCGGGCTGCAGCCCGGTGAACGGAAAGATCCACTCCGGGCGGGCCGCCGAAATCACCTGCACCCCGACATGATCCACCATGGACCGATCACCCAGTTACGAGACGTCCTTTAGTGCATGGCCGCATATCTCGTGAGTTCATCAATCATTTCGCCAAAAATGGCTGGCCTGGCACCCGGCAAAGAGGAGAATTCTTTAACCCTTTCAAGGGTCTTCTCGGGACAACCTGGTTCAGCTAGTTTTTTCTGATCCAAGAAGTATCCCTTTTTCGGAACTGGCGTAACAATCAATCCGGTTCCCGCCTTGACCGCCCCACCTGGCATGTCGGATGCAATGCTCATATCTATTTGATATAACCAGAGCGAGGAATACAGCGGCGCCTCGTCGATTCCTACCGAAACCGCAATCCTCTCAGTATCTCCGGCTCGAATTTCGTGTCTCACCTCGCGGCGAACGTGAAACGGAGTTGCCCTTTCAGGGAACGAGATCTTGATGTCGTAACGCCCAGCCACCGTCATCGTGCCCCCGCCCATTTCGCAAAGCCGAATCTCTGTCGACCGACGGAACACCATGTCTACCGCAGAAACCACCGCCACCTGATCACCGACATTCTTGAGGACTACATCAAAAACCAGTCCATCTACTTTGGAACTGCCGGCCGGATAAGATAGATCAAAGACTTGGGCATCTATCTTGCTTAGCTTCTCGGCGGAGAAGGCTGAAACTTCGAGTTTCGGCCCAATTTTCACCGGCCCCGGCTTCAGAGCTTGATACCCATTGAACGCCAGGCCTCCAGCAGCGAACACTAGACCCGCAACGCCAAGCCTTATAGAAACATTGATAGCCCTCTTAGCAATTTTGTTGGCTTCTTGGGCTTCACGTACTGCACCGCTGCCTGCCGCATCCCCACTGCTGGGCGGCCGCTTACCCCCACGCCGCCTTCCCATCTTCTTTTTAGACACGCCCGACCCCTCCGAGAGTCCGCAATTTCATTCGATTACTGAGCGACGAATCCAGCCGCAATAGGTCAGACCGCCGGCAGTGAGCCGCGCGAGGATGAAGGGCTGATATGACTCGCGCGACAACACTTCAATGCGGTCACGGGCTTTCGCCTGCTCGACTTCCGGAGCGGCCATCTCTGGGGCGGCTTTGGCAGCACCCGGATTCGTGGCGACCACCGCCCGCATCTCGACACTGGAGCAATCCTTGTCTGGGGCACCACGGGTAGGGCTTACGCGAACTGGATAGCCATCTTGCACACCCACAACGTATTGCTCTCTTTTTGTCGGCGGATCCGCGCAAGCGTCACTCCCGCCACCCAAAAAGGTTGACACCTTAAATCTGCCCTCTGCCGCTTCAACCGTCGTTTGGGCGGCATCACATTTCAGACGTCGGTAGAAAGGGTAGTGTAGTTGATATGCGGATCCGTCTTGCCAAGTCCAAAGATACCAGGATAAATGAGAAACCAGGCCGACAGATCTCAGCGCAACTGCGGCGTCGTCGTCACCGTCGCCATCCACGTCGGCAAAGACAGGGACTCCTGCCAACTCATACCGGTACTCTTCATTCGAGCCGAAACGCGAGTAGACCTTCCCCCGATATCTGCCGCTATCGAGCTTAAATTGGTTCAATCCTTCCCCAAGGCTTATCGGATAGTCGAGCCACGCGGCATTTCCGAAGTCAAAGCTGCGAATTCCTTGACCAATGGGATCCGCTTCTTGCTCACTGGTCGAAGAAGGTGAACAACCTGTGGATGCGGCCAAGAAGATCGACAGGGCAAATGACACCCATCGCGAGCCGCGAGAGTTCAACACTCGGCACATGGTACAAGGGTGAAACAACCTTGGCGATACAATGGCGGCGGGGAGTAGCGCGGAGACTGCGCTGCGGCGGATCGGATGGTCTCCTGTGGACGTGCGGCTGTCCGTCCGACGAGCCTCCTCTACTCCCCGCCTATCCGGCGGGCATCAGGCTAGCTAGTCCAGGTCGGGCTTGGCGGTCGGATTCGGCAGCGTGCCGACCTGCTTCTGACCAGCTGAGGTGCCTGACCCTGTTTGGAGTTCAGTACGGTACGGCCGTGACGTTGGCCGAGGACCTCCTTGCTGAGGGCGAGCCGGAACGAGAGTTCGATCCAGGCATCGCTGGGCGGCTTCCCCGCAAGCGGGTGGCCGGCGGCGCCCTGATCCGTGATCGCGGCGGCAGGGTGCTGTTTGTAGTGCCGGGGTACAAGCCGTTCCTTGACATCCCGGGAGGCGTGGCCGACGCCAATGAGTCACCGCTGGCCGCGTGTCGCCGGGAGATCCGCGAAGAGATCGGCCTCGACCTCCCTGTCAACCGACTGCTGGTCGTCGACTGGATCCCGGCTCACGGAGTCTGGCCCGACGGCATCATGTTCATCTTCGACGGCGGGCAGCTCGACAAGGACCAGGCCGCTGCCCTCAAGCCGACCGACGACGAACTCAAAGGCCTACGGTTCCTGGCCTACGACGACGCAGTGCCGCTACTCCGACCGTCCATGGCACGCAGGGTGCGAGCTGCACTCGACGCACTCGACGATGATCGGCCACACTACGCCGAGTTCGGCCGCTGTAGCTCCACCACGCGCCGCGCCGACGTTGGAGGCGCGGGACATGGCCCTGCGGCAGCACGCACCTCTACGAACGGTGACGGAGCCTCGTCCGCATTGGCGCCCGCTCGGCGGCAGAAGAGTGCAGGCCGAAACGCGGGATAGCGTCCGTTCGGTACTCGCGGTATGGCGGCTGTCGTGGAGCGCCGAATGGTTGCCGGGAGCTGGCTACGAGTGTCTTCCTGCGCCTAGTGCCGCGATCCCCGGCAGTTGTAGTAGGTCTCCCGCGCGCAGGTTCTCGGCCAAATGGTTGATGCTGCTGGTGCCGGGGATGGCGAGTACATGAGGTCCGCGGCTCAAGATCCAGGCGGTTCGCACTTGCGCGGCCGAAACGCCATGGGTGCGGGCGAAGGTGTCCACGGCGTCGTTTTGGGTCACGCCGCCTCTCTCGCGGCCAGTGCTGGTCAGTGCGAAGAACGGCACGAACGCGATGTTCTGGGTGCGGCATGTGCTGAGCATTTCGTCGTTGACCCTTCCGAAATCAATGCCGTATCGATTCTGCACCGCGACAACCGGTGCGATCGTTGCAGCTTGAGTGAGGTGGGGAGGCCGGACGTTGGAGATGCCCAGATGCCGGATCATGCCGGCTTGACGCAGTTCTGCCAGGGCTCCGTAGTGCTCCACGATCGAGTCGAGCCCGTGCTGACGCAGATAGACCACATCGAGGTGGTCACGGCCGAGCGCTCGTAGATTGGCCTCGACCTGGCCGCGCAGCTGATCCGGCCGAGCGAGCCCGCTGGTAGTGGGGCCGACCTTCGTGGCGATGACCAAGTCCGCTGGATACGGCGACAGGGCCTGCCGGATCACCTCATTTGCCCACTTGAGGGCAGAGAAGTCATGCTCCTTGTGGCTGGGGCTGGCGTAGGTGGGATAGAACGCGGCGGTGTCGATGTGATTGACGCCCCATTCCACTGCGCGGCGCAGCAACTCGGTCGCCTGCGTCCGGTCCTTTCCCAGGCGTTTAGCACCGAATCCGATCCGATTGACGGTCAGATCTCCGAGAGCGTAGCTGCCGGCGACTGTCTGATGTGAACGCATGATGCGACCGTAACCAGTCACGTTGATTCGTGCAGTCGGTCGCCAGCCCGATTGTGGACGTGTCAACCGTCCCGTAATGTCATTGTCGTACCGAGCAGCGTTCATCTGCTTCGACCTCGACGACCAGTCCTCGAGTTGTTGTCCATCGGGCCTCCGTTACTCCGGCCTGAGGTGAGCTTGAAGAGGGAATGTCGGAGCTGATGCGCCAACTTCTCGCCAACCGGCCGGAGCGGTTCGCGACCCTTGCATCCAATCCCGCATCGACGGCCCGGACCACGTACAAGCGAGCAGGGTGGCAGCCAGGGCCCCGGCAAAGTCGTGAGGGTGTCTGACTTGTGAGGCTTGGAGTAGAAGCGCCGTTGGTGGTCGCAGCAGGACGGGAATGACCTGTTTCGGAAGATCATCAAGGTCTCTACGCCATGCTGATCGCCCGAAGTGAGTCATGCCCGCGCTGCCATCATCGCTGGTCTGGTCCCTGTCCCGCGCACCAGCTCTGACCGTGCCCGAAACCGCTGGTGGGCTGCCCGAAGCGCTCGTCGGTCTGCCTGATCCACGTGCCCGGCGAGGTGTCCGGCATCGGCTGACGGTCGTGGTCACCGCAGCCGTGTGCTCCGTGATCGCGGGCTACCGCTCGTACGCCGCGATCGCCGAATGGGTCGCCGACGTGCCGGCGGCAACGGCTCTCGCCTTGGGCATGGCTGCCGGACGGCGCCCATCGGAGGCGATGATTCGTCGGCTGTTGCAGGCTATGGACCCGCAACTACTGACCGCGGCGATCAGTGTCTGGCTCGCTGGCCGGGCCACCGCCACCACCTCGACGGCCGGCCGGGTGATCGTGTCGACGACAAGACCCTGCGCGGCTCCCGCACCACCGACGCCCCGGCCCGGCACGTGATGACCGCCTGCGACCAGGCCACCGGTGTGGTCCTGGCCGGCATCGACGTCGACGTCGACGGCAGGACCAACGAGATCACCGGTTCGCACCGCTGCTCGACCAGATCAGTGATTTGCGCGACGCCGTGATCACCGCCGACGCCCTGCGTTGCAACGCGAGCACATCGACTACCTCGCCGAACGCGGCGCGCACTGGATCCTGACCGTCAAAGGCAACCAGCCCCACCTTCACGCCCAGCTCACCGCACTGCCCTGGCGGGCAGTCCCGGACGCCGCCCGCGACGCCGCGATCGACGCCCTACGCCTGACCGGAGTCACCAACATCGCCGCCGCCAATCGGCACCACGCCCGCGACAACACCCGCCCGTTGGCACTGCTCAGCATCACCTGACGCCCTTGCCGCGGGTCCTGGGGTTGGTCGGAACCGTCCGGGAAATCATCCTTGTCGCCGGGTGACGGCACGCACAGACCGCACGCCCCACGATGCCGGAACGATCCCATGGCACAGAATCGATCCATGAAAGATGATCCAGTTTCGGTGGTCCAGGAGTTTCTGCAGGTCGTCCGCTCGGGAGCCGATCCCAGACAAGCCGACCGGCTGATGGCGACGACGGTGATCGCTCACCAGGTGCAGGCTGAAGACCCGGCGACGATCACGCGCACGCCGCAGGAGTACGCCGAGCATGTCGAGGAGATGCTGGCGGCTTACGGGCCGTTCCGGCTGGAAATCGACGAGTTGTTCGGCTCTGGCGACAAGGTGTACGCGCGTTGGACCCAAAACGGAGTGCACATCGGGAACGTCAACGGACTGGCGCCCACAGGCCAGCCGATCATTCAGGTGACCAGCTGTATGTACCGGGTCACCGAAGGCAAGATCGCGGAGTACTGGATCCAGATCGACCGGTGGGGACTGCGAGCGCAACTCGCTGCCTAACGCGTGGCGAGCCACACCACCAAGGATGGGCCGGTTTCGCAGGGCGTGGCCCCGGCCGTATACAGCTACGGCAGGACGAGACCGCGACCCGGCGCGCCCACGCCGACGCGTTCCTCGGCGACCGTCAGACCCATGCCGTCGGCCACCATGGCTATCAGCCGGTCAGGCTCGACGTGCCCAAGATCGAGGTGGACACCAGTGAGGGCTACCGTCCTGGTCTCGACGAGATCGTTTCCTTCGTGAACGCCCGACGAGGAACCACCCGCGGCTACCTTCCGTAGTTCTGAAAATAGCCGTCCACGGGAAAATCGAACTGGTCGCTGGATGATGCCCGGCGTCGGCAAGCTCGGCTAATGGCGGTGGTCGGGACGAGTGATCAGGGTGACGTCGCTGCTCGTTGCGATGACCAACGCGCGGCCCGAGGAGGAGAAGCCGGCGGCCCGCAGTTCCGAGTAGTCCGAGTGGAGGATGTGCCACCAGGTCCCGCCGGGCGGTCCGCTGTGCAGGCCGCCGTCCGTAGCATGAAGCCCCGTCTCGCTTACTCGATGACGACGGTCGCCTCGCCAACAGCTTCGCCTCGCATACGGTGGTGACCAACCGTAGTCGGAGTCGTTGAAACCACGTGCATGAGATAGATGATCTTACGAAAACGCGCACTCAGCGCACCCGTGGCACAGTCGCGGAACGCGTCGGCCTTGACCGTCGTGTCCTCGCCAGCGACCTGGCCATAGGCGTCTGCGTACACCTTGCACAACTCATCCATCAACCCGGCGGCAACGTCGGCGCCGTGCAGGGCGTACGTCACATCGGTCATGCCCTCACGACAGGTACGGACGGCGACCCATCCTTCCCTGCGCCACTGGGAATTAGCTCAGTGAGGGTCTTCATGGCAACGTGATGGTCGCGGCGCCTGACGGGGTGTGGGTGTCCGCTCGCGGCCTTACTGGGCGTTTCGATCATGCACTCGGTGTCGGCCCCTCGACGCCGCGAAGCGAAGCACCCGGAGGCCGGGCGGCGTCACGGAGGGAGCGAGGACTCAGCGGGCGGGCTCCGGCTCGGACGACGGCCGCCACTCTCGCCTGATCAGCCCGTAGACCCACGAGTCGGAGACCTCGCCGTTCACGACGCAGTCTTCCCGCAACGTCCCTTCACGCACGAACCCGAGCTTCTCCAGCACCCGGGCAGATGCCACGTTGCGGGTATCGGCCTCAGCCTGGACGCGATTCAGGTCCAGCGTGTCGAATGCCCACCGCAGCAAGACGCGGGCGGCCTCCGTCGCGTAGCCGTGGCCCCACGCTGCATCGTCGAAGCAGTAGGTCAGAGATGCGCTGCGGTAGTCCGGATTCCACCGGTTCAGGCTGCACCAGCCGATGAACGCCCCGTCGGAGACGCGATCCACGGCCAGCCGCGCCCCGGTGCCTTCCTCAGCCATCTGCCGGCAAGCCGTAATGAACCGCTCAGAGCGCACGCGGTCGCTCCACGGTGGCGCGTCCCAGTAGCGCAGCACGTAGGCGCTGCTCTGCAGCGCGAAGAGGTCGTCCGCATCCGCGCTGTCGAAGGGACGCAGTCGAAGGCGAGGGGTGTACAGCGTGGGGGTGGGCAGCGACATCACCGTCATGTTCGTGAGCACTAGCCCCGGAGACGCCTGGCCCGCGGCTTCGGTCGGCCTGGCGGCACCAGCAGCGCTTTGCGCCACATCTCGCGTATGCCGAAGACGAACCAATACGTCCCGACGCCGGCGATCACTCCTGACAGAAGGAGGGTGCCCAGGGGCTGATCCTCGCCGAACCGGCCGCCGAAGCCTTCGAACGGCCCGTAAACAAGCATGTGACGGACCGCGATCACCACCACCGTCCAGCCGAACCCCGCCAGCGCCAACGCGATCAGGCTGGCGACCGCAAGCCCAGCCCACGAATTGGTCTGAACGGACGGAGGACGCTTACCCTTGGGGCGCCTTGGCATGCCCGAAGGCTACCGACGGGGTCAAACACATACCCAGGTCCAACCCCAGATAGATCGGTCTCAGGGTTCGGCGCGCCAGGCCCGCGGCGACCAGATCCCGGGTGCAGGAACGGCGAGTCCTCCGGATCTCGCTACGGGGGAACCTCAGGGGCGGCAAGCCGCATGCCGCCGGGCAGCCGCACGCCCATTGCGCAGCCGTGCCCAGCCACGTGCCGGTAGCCGGTGTCTCAGACGGTCTGCAGGGGCCATGATCGGCAGCACGACACCGCTACTGATCGGGCATTCCAGACAGATCAGGTCAGCCAAAAACGATCTTCTAAACTGGCGGGTCTGGCGCTGCTATGGTGCGGCCATGCCGGGCCCGACGGCATCATGTTCATCTTCGACGGAGGGCAACTCGACAAGGACCAGGCCGCTGCCCTCAAACCGACCGACGACGAACTCAAAGGCCTACGGTTCCTGGCCTACGACGACGCAGTGCCGCTACTACGGACATCCATGGCACGCAGGGTGCGAGCTGCACTCGACGCACTCGACAATGACCGGCCACACTACGCCGAGTTCGGCCGCTCCCAGTAGCCAACCTGGCGGCACGATTGTCGTAGCAGCTCATGGGCTAGGGAGCGGCAGGCCACCACTCTGTGCTGGCTGCCTGGGGGCAAAGAGTCAGCCACGCTAGGGGTAGCCCCTGCCATGCTCTACTGGTCCGATGCGTAGTCGGCGTCGTTTGTACCTGCTCTTCACGGTGGCCGGTGCGCTGATGGCCGCGACCGGACTCGCCATGACCTTGCCGTATGCGCCCAAAGCCGGTTGGTCTTTGTCTGTTTTCAACCTTGTGCGCGGTCGGTGGCGGGTTGATGGGAGGCGGCATCCGGGGTGCCAGGAAGCACCGAGGTATCATGCTCGATCTAAAGATTAGCGCAGCATCGCGTCGGGCAAGAGTCCTCCGTCAAGGCCCGCATGTCGGACACGGCGAAGAGCCAAACCGTCTCTAGTCTTCACCTAGGAGAGTCGTGCGCTTCAGGAATCTACGGATCGAGAATTTTCGAGGCATACGAAGGCTCGTTCTTGACGATCTGAAAGAGTTGGTCCTTATTGCGGGGCCGAATGGATGCGGAAAATCTGCCGCCCTCGACGCCATTCGCCTCTTGAAGTCATTCTATGGCGGCTACCAGGCAAACGAGTGGCATCAATGGATGGGCGAGTTTCAGATCGACATCAGCAAACCCCACGGACTGAGGAAGCTCTTCGGGAATCCATCCGAGGCGCTCCTCATTGAGGCTGAGATAGAGCTGTCGGACGAGGAAATCCAGCATCTCCGCAATAACGCCGAAAGTGTAATCACTCCAATCATCTGGGGCAGAATCCTGGGTCGCAGCCATGCCGGTGGGATTATTTCTGCAAACGAGGCCAATCAATACGGGTCGCAGGTTGCAGACCAGGTAGCAAAAAAAGCCCTCGAATTGCGGCAGGCTTTAGTTGGAAGTACATTTAAAGCTGGGTTCCGCCTTCCGCCTCAGGGGCAGCTACAAGTCGATCAGAGCATCCCGCTTACGGTAGCTTTTCAGACATACGCTCCTCAAGTCATAGGGGTTATCGACTACCACAGTTCGTCTCGAACGTACGAGCGGGAGGCGATCGGCGGCGTTAATCTGAATTTGGAGGCTCTTACCGAGCAGCGCAAGGGATACCTGCTGTACA
Organism: Micromonospora sp. NPDC048170; assembly: GCF_040652795.1. Lineage (NCBI taxonomy): Bacteria > Bacillati > Actinomycetota > Actinomycetes > Micromonosporales > Micromonosporaceae > Micromonospora > Micromonospora sp. NPDC048170. The sequence goes on along the minus strand of NZ_JBEZMR010000015.1, from coordinate 119,373 downwards.
ACTGGCGAGAAAAGTACCGAAATGTCAAGACCGAGTTGGCTAGTCACTATGTCCGTGAAGTGATTGCGCAGCGGGCGGGGGTCGGACGCGTTTCCGATTTGAATCAAACCCTCAACGAACTCTTTCAAAAATTCTTTCCAGACAAGACCTATGAAGGCCCCACTCCTCAGAGCGACGGCTCCCTAAACTTTCCGGTACGGCTTTCCAATGGACAAGTGCACGACATAGATGACCTCAGCTCCGGCGAGAAAGAAGTCCTGTACGGATACCTCCGCCTTCGGAACTCCGCTCCACGCAACTCAGTGATTCTAATTGACGAGCCCGAACTACATTTGAATCCTCGACTACTGCAAGGCTTCTCTGATTTCTACCACATGCACTTGGGTCGCGCGCTAAACAACCAGCTCTGGCTTGTCACTCACTCAGACTCTCTGCTTCGTCAAGCAGTGGGCAACCCAAACTTTAGCGTTTATCACATGTCTCCGGTTACGACGACTGTTGTGGGCGAGAATCAAGCAGCACCTGTAGTCGCAACCGATGATGTAGAACGGGCTGTGGTCGCAATGGTTGGCGACCTAGCAGCCTATAGGCCGCGAGCGAAGGTAGTGATCTTCGAGGGCGGCGGCGACAGCGATACCGATGTATTGATTGTCAGCCGCCTCTTCCCTTCGATCGCACAACGGATGAATCTTGTGTCCGGTGGACATAAGCGGCGAGTGCGCGACCTCTATTCAACGCTAGCGGAGACGGCGTCAAGAGCCGGCCTTAGTGAACGATTCTATGCTGTTGTGGATAGAGATCGAGGCCTTCCGGAACCCCCAGAGGGCACCAACATCCTTAGCTGGGATCGCTATCATATTGAAAATTATCTGCTGAGTGAGCCTCCGATCAGAGCCGCCCTAGCGTCAACGCTCGGACGCGATCCGTTCACGGCAGATGAAGAAGTGGCAATCGCACTGAGAGACTGCGCCTCGTCAATCATGAACAGGTTGGTCCTTGAGCGCATTCAGCAGGATGTAAACGATGGGCTAGTCAGTGCGATCAGGGTGAACGCCTCTCCGAGGACAGCCCAGCCAGCCGTCGACCTGAAGCCTTCAATCGTCGGTTCCCTGGCACGCTTACGTGATCTCGGTGAGACGTTTAGCTCTGATGATTGGCTCAACGAATCGGAGGGTCGGCACAGAGCGACGCTGGAGAGTGCTTTGGAGTCTGACGCCTGGATGGTCGAGTTTCCTGGACGGAGCATCCTGAGCCTGTTTGTTGAGCGTCACGTGCCGGGCGCCTCCTATCCCGTCTTTCGGAATGTCGTACTGGACAAGATGGTTGAGATGGGTGCGGAGCCGGCGGGGCTGAAGCTTGTACTGGATCAGATCGATGCAGCTTGACCCGAGGCCGCGGTGCCGAACGTTATCGATCAATCGATAGGCGCGGGGTTGGCGCCAATCGTGTGTTTTATCACGGGCCAGCAAGCTTATCGGTGCGTGCCGGGCACAATTGACGCCGACAAGGGCTGTCAACCGCCGTAAGGCAGCGGAAGACCCGACGAAGTGCGCCCTGCCAGAACCAGCGCGGCAGGCATCTGAAGCTTCGTCTGAAGTGTCGAGTAGCGACGTGAGGCGGTCTCGATCTACGGTAAGACGGTACTGCCGTCGAGGGCCGGGAGGATGATCCCGCGCTGCTCGGGCTAGTGCACTCACAGAGCCCTGACGATCGCGACGGTGGCCGTCCGCAGTCTGGGCCGGGACGATCGATTTTCGCGCCGCTTCGCGGCTTGCCATCGGTTACCCGGCTCCGGACGCGCGGCAAGCTGGCGGCACGGCAAGCCGCCCCCGACCCGACAGGCCGGGGGGCGGTAAGCCGCACGCCGCCGGACGCCCACGTGCCGCCGTGCCAGCCACGTGCCAGTAGCCGGCGCCCCAGGCGCTCGACAAGCCGTCATGATCGGGCACCAGGGCACCGCCGCTGACCAGGCGTTCCGGACAGGTCAAGCCAGCCGAGGCGACCTTCCAACTGTTGCCGAACGACGACTGCACCTATGTCGACCTGTTCTGCTGCGGCGGACCGATGCGGGCCGGGCGCGCGCGGCAGAGATCACAGGCCGGAGTCGCGGTCGGGCCGGTGATAATCCCCAAATGCTGACCCGCCTGGGGCTGGCCCCCGCTGAGCACGACCTTTATCGGCAACTGATCCAGCATTCACCGGTCCTGGTCGCGGACCTGACGGTCACCCACGGTGCGGCGCTGCCGGCGATGATGGAGCGACTGGTCGCGCTCGGTCTGGTGGTCCGCCTTCCGGGCCCGCCGGAGCGGGTCGCCGTCGTACCGCCCCGGGCCGCGCTGGAGCCGCTCCTGCACGCCCGCGCCGGCCAGCTCGCGGAGATCCGCCGCCGGCTCGCGGCTCACGCCGCGCTGGCCGACGAGGGACTGGCCCGGGGTGAGCCGAACCCCCCGGTCGAGCCGCTTCCGGGGCGGGAGGCGATGGTACGCGCCAACCGGGAGCTCATGCGCAGCGTCCGAAAGACCGTCCGGTTCTGTGACGTGCCGCCTTACCTCGACGACCTGAGTGCGGCGCAGCCGTTCGAGGACGACTACCGGGTGCGCGGGGTGGTGAACCGGGTCATCTACGACCCACGTTCGGTGGTCGCCCCTGGCCGCCTCAGCGAACTGCTCGGCGATGTCCTCACCGGCTTCTACGCCAGGGTGGCGGAGCTGCCGATGAAGCTGGCCATCGCCGACCAGTCACTTGCTCTGGTCGTGAAGGTCGCAGATGATCACATCGAGGGGCTGCTGGTGCGTGATCCGGTGCTGATCCGTGCGCTCACCGCACTGTTCGAGTGGTATTGGGAGATCGGCATGCCACTGGGGGCGTACACGGCGGAGCGGTTGTTCGCCGATGCGGCAACCTCCGGGCAGGGCCCCGCCCAGCCCGACGATGCCGAGCGGGAGCTGTTGTTGTTGCTGGTCGCGGGCCTCACCGATCGGCAGATCGCAGCGCAGCTCGGCCTGCACGAGCGGACCGTGCGAGGGCGCATCCAGCGGATCAAGACCCGACTCGGCGCGCGGACGCGGTACCAGGCCGGTTACCTCGCCGCCCGGTACGGCTGGCTGACTCCGGCGCCGCCGGTGACGTCCCGGCGGGCGGGCGACGGTGGGGTGACCGGTGCCGCCGCCTGACATCCCGAGGGCGGGCGGGGCGGAGCCCGACGGTACGGATTTCCTCCCGGACGTCGCCGGGGAGCTGCTGCGTCTGGCGCACGAGCGGGAACTGGCCGAGATCCAGCGGCACATCGACGAGCTGGCCGGGGCCCACCACGCCCGCCGGATGGCCTGGGACCGTCGCCCGGCGATAGCGCTCGCCGGCCCGGACGCCGTCGCCGAACGGCTCGCCCAGGTGTACGCCGCCACCCGCGCCGAGCTGCGCTGCCTGGTGCGGGCCGGCGGGTGGTGCCCGCCGGCCGACCTGCCGCACCGCGTCGTGGCCGAAGGGTCCGGCGGCCGGGCCAGCGGGTCGACGATGCGTTGGTCGCCCGAGCTGCCGGTCTCCCTCTACCTGGCTGATGACCGGCTCGGGCTGGTCGCGTACGGCGACCCGGAAGCCGCGGTGCTGGTCTATCCCGGCCCGTTGCTCGATGCGCTGGGAGGGCTGTTCGAGGCGCTCTGGACGCGCGCCGATCCGCAGCGGGCCGGGGGGCCGGTGGATCGGTGGGACGGCCTGCCGGAGCTGCTGCTTGCCGGGTTGACCGATCAGGCCATCGGGCACCAGTTCGGGGTGAGTGACCGTACGGTGCAGCGGCGGATAGCGAAGTTGATGGCCGAACTCGGTGCGACCACCCGTTTCCAGGCCGGGGTTCGGGCGGCGTTGCAGGGGCCGGTGGCGCCCGGCCGGGTAGGTCCGGCCGGGCGCCCCGGTGGTGTCGGCTAGCGCAGGCCGTAGGCCTGCTTGATGGTCTGCTTGATGGTGTTGCCCTGGTTGTCGGTGGCGTCCACCCGCAGCGAGACGGTGCCGTCGGTGCGGTCCAGGATCGGGTGCTTGATGATCAGTTTGTAGTCACCCGCGCCGTTGACCTTGACGGCCTTCGCCCGGTGCCAGGTGGTGCCGCTGTCGTAGCTGACCTCGGCGGTCAGCGACGTCAGCCGGGCGTCCGGGTCGGTGTAGGACTCGCCGTATCCGGACACGGTGATGACCTGGGCCCGTCCGGCCCGGGCGGTGTTGTCCAGGGCGAGGTCCACGTCGTAGTTCAGGAACAGCTTGCGCTGCGGGGTGCAGGGCCCCAGTTGCGGACTGTAGACGGTCACCAGACACGGACCCGCCTGTGTGCCGGGATCCGCGCGCCGGGTCCGGAACGTCCACTCGGTGTCGATGTTCCGGCCGTAGTGGTCCACCCGGGGGTCGCCACGGAAACTGCTGGTCATCCGGTAGGTCGCCGGCTCGGCGGAGATCGGGAAGGCCGGTAGCCAGTTGAGGAAGACGAAGACGATGTACGGGTACGGGGTCATGGCGATCTCCCGGCCCCCCTGGAACAGCCGCAGGTCCTCGGTGCTCGACGTGGGCACACCCACCGCCTCCCAGGTGCGGCCCCCGAACACCCCGTCGCCGTTGCGCAGGAGGTGTACCGGAGCCAGGATGTCACCCACCCGGCAGTCGTCGCACTGCGTGATGCCGGGGAACCGCTGATCGAGCGTGAGCCCGGTGACGCCGGGAGTGAACGGTTGCCGGCCCCACCGCTGGACGTGCCGGCCCGGCCTGGTGTAGCGGTTCAGGGTCTCCTGCTGGTCGCCCCAGGCCACCTTCTGTGGGTTGAAGGAGATCTCGTAGGGCCACTCCATCGTGTCCCAGATGACGTCGGCGTCGACCGGGCCGAAGTACTCGGTGCGGGTGCGCTGGGATGCGGTGAAGATGTCCAGGTCAGTGTTGGTCAGGTCGTGGCCACCTCCCAGAACCGCGCTGAACTGGCTCTTGTAGTAGCCGGGCTTCGCCATGTACCGCTCGGATTCGCGTTCGACCAGGTTGCGCTGGTCCACCGACAGGTCCGGGCGCGCCGGCACCTGCTGGCGCTGGTAGAACTTCAGGGAATAGATGTACGGCGAGCTGGCCACGCCGCTGGCGGTGACCGTGACCGGCCGCTTGGCGGCTGCTGCGGCCAGCGCCCGCGCCTGGGTGGGGGGCAGGTTCAGCAGCGGGATGTGCGCGTGCCCGTCGAGTGCACCCCAGCGCATGGTGGCCCGTTCCGTGGTGCCGTGGAACGCCACCGCCGCCGCGCCGGCCTCATGCGCGGCTGCCACCCTTGGTGGGGCCTGCCAGCCGCACGCCGGGGTCGGGCACAGGTCGGAGAAGTCCAGTAGCACCAGCTTGCCCTTGACGTCGACCTTGGCCAGGTCCTCCGGCGTGCCGTGGCCGGCGGCCACCACGGTCAGCTTGCGCTCGCCGTCGAACATGCCGTTGGTCGGGTCGACATCGACATACCGGGCGTCCAGCGGGCGGCCGTCGGCGCTCACGCTGACCGGTGGCACACCCAGCAGGTACTGGCTGGCCGTGTGGAAGGTGCCGGTGGTGGCCTTCGCGGTGGGCAACGACCACAGCCGACCGCCGTAGGGCAGCGTTGCGGTGATGGTGCCCATCGCCCGCCCGTCGACCGAGGTCCGTTGCTGCCCGCCCCGCACCTGGTATGCGTCGGTCGGCTTCGGGGTGCGCACCGCCAGTGCGGTGGCCGGGCGCAGGTCGAGGGTGACGGTGGTGTCACCGTCGACGGCCACCTCGGGCGCGCTGACCGGCAGCGCGTTCCAGTTGCCGTCCGGGGTGTACCAGCCGACGGTGCCCTGCACGCTGAACCGGCCGGACATCACGTCCAGGGTGACCTCGGGCGCCCCGTTGAACTGGTATGCCCGGTCGAGGTCGGCGCGATCGTCGACGCGCAGTGCGCCGAAGACACCGAAGGTCAGGTTGGTCATCTGCGGGGCGGCGATCGTCCGGATGGTCAGCTTGCCCCGCTTCGGCTCCTTGAAGGCGCCCACCGCCGTGCGCACGCTGATGCCGTCGGCCCCGGTCGCGGTGATGATCCCGCTGTACCAGGTGTCCGGCCCGTTCCGGAAGTCCAACGTGATGCCCACCGTGGCCGAGCCGCGAGCGGGCACTCGCACGCTGGAGCGGTCCAGCCGCAGCACGCCGGCCGGGGCCGGCCCGACGCGGGAGTCGAACGAGGCGGCCAGGTCCAGGGTGACCGGGGCGTCGCCGTCATTGGTGTAGGTCAGCGTGCGGCTCACCGCCGTGCCGTGCGGGTAGGCGACCCGGCCGAAGTCGATGTTGCCGCTGCCGGACACGCGCTGGCTGACCGCGCGGGCGACGTCCACCCGCCCGGCGCCCTCCTCCAGCACGGCGGCCGGGGTGTCCACGGTGGTTCCGGTGAGCACGGCCTTCAGCCGTGCGCCGGTCCAGTCCGGGTGCTGTTGCGCCAGGATCGCCGCCGCGCCGGCCACCTGCGGTGCCGCCATCGAGGTGCCGCTGGCCGAGGTGTACCGGTCGTTGACCGGGGTGCCCAGCGCCGTACCGGCCGCCCGGCCGGCGACGATGTCCACGCCCGGCGCGGCGATGTCCGGCTTGAATCCGTAGTCCACGGTCGGGCCGCGTGAGGAGAAGGAAGCCATCTTGTCCCGCTTGTCCACTGCGGCGACGGTCAGCGCCTCGGGCGCCGTACCGGGGGTGCCGATGGTCCGGTCGGGGCCCCCGAGGTTGCCGGCGGAGATGACGAAGAGCGTGCCGTAGCGGGCGGACAGGTCGGCCACCGCCTGCTCCAGCGGGTCCAGCCCCGGGGTGTCTCTGTCGCCGAGGCTCATGTTGACGATGTCCGCCCCGCCGGCCGCGGCCCACTCCATCCCGGCCAGCACCCAGGAGGTGGCACCCGAGCCGTTGGCACCCAGCACCTTGCCGATCATCAACTCGGCGCCTGGGGCGACCCCCTTGTATTTGCCGCCGGAGGCGACGCCGGTGCCGGCAATCGTGGTCGCCACGTGCGTGCCATGACCGTGGCGGTCCTGCGCGTCCGGCTCCCAGGGCGAGAAGCTCTGCGCCGCGACGATCTTGCCGGCCAGGTCGGGGTGGTCGAGGTCGGCGCCGCTGTCCAGCACCGCGACCTTCACGCCGGTGCCGTCGAGTCCGGCCTGCCAGGCCGCCGGCGCCCCGATCTGCGGCACACTCACATCCAGGTCGCCTGACACCTTGGCGTCCAGCCACACCCGGGACATGCCCCTGTCGATCGCCCGGCCCCCGGTCGAGCCAACCAGAGCGTTCCAGAACTCGCCGGCCTTCTTCCGTTCCACCTTGGTGGCCGCGGCGTTGATGCTGCGCAACGCCCGCGGGCGTGCCGTGCCCGGCAACGCGTCCACCTCGGCGGCCACGTCCCGCACCGTCCGCCTGGCGTCGCGGGTCGCCTCGTTCGGCTCACGGTACTGGAGAATCAGTGGCACGTCGGAGCTCGTCGGGTCGTCGTATCCGTTGGACGCCAGATAGTTGACGTCGAACAGCCTCGCATCCAACTTTCCGGCCTTGACCAGCCCGATCGCATCCGACGGATACACGTGGAACGCGTCACCGTCGGACACCTGGAGGAACGACGGCGGCGGCTGACCCGGCCGGTAAGCCGCCTCGGAGACGCTCGCGGTCACCTTCCGGTCGGCACCGATCCCGACGGTGACCACGTCACCGGTGATCAGCGTGACCTGCGTGCGGGCGATCGGCAGGCCGGTGCCGCTGCCAGGCGCCCCGGCCTGGCTGGACGAGGGGGCGGGCGGACTCGTGGCCGGCGCCGCCGCGCCGGGCACACTGACCGAAGCCACCATGCCCAGCGACAGCAGGCCCGCCGCGGAGGCGCGCAGGCGCCATCGGCGAGAGAACATCTCGTTCCTTCCCAAAAAGGGTGATTGGCGGGGCACCCTGCCCACGGATGGTGGCGGGGCACCCCTCCCAGGGGGTGATGGGAAGGCGCCGATCCCGGGGGTGATGAGGTGGGCGCCCGCTGGGACGGTCTCAGGCAGACACGTCTCGAGGGAATATCCGCGCCTCGCCCTAAACTCGCCATGACGCGTTTAGGGCGGGATCCACCAGGGCCACGTTGAGTCAGGCGACCTCGGTCAGCTCACGCGGGTGGGACAGCCAATACCCGACGGGCAGGTCACCGACCCACAGGCGCGTGTCCACGGATCCGACAAAATGCGACAGCGCCCGCTCCGGCAATACGGACATTGCCGCCAGTCGAACCGCAAGACGACACGACACGCCGAAAGGCGAGTGGCCCTCGTACCGGCGGGTCCGTGGCACCATGCCCCTGTCGTCTGTCGCATCGACGCCGCTCGTCGGGCGGCTGGTGGCCGACTTGGACGCCGTCAGCCGACACCTGGAGGGATCAGATGGGTTCAGGTCGATCGACTGCCGGGCCGTGGCTGCCGTACACCGTGGCCATCGTGGCCGGATTCGCGGTCATAGCGGCGGCCTACCTGATCGTACGGCCGGCGACCGACGTCGGGTGTACGCCACTGGAGGTCAGCTCGTCGATCGAGAAGGACGTGCTGCTCGGCGATTTGGCAGAACGCTACAACAAGAGCGATCGGCGGTTCGGCGACCGGTGCGCCGTGGTGACCGTACACGGCCTCAGCTCCGGTGCGTCGACGGAAGCGCTGGCCGGCGACTGGGCGGCCAAGCAGCCCAGCCTGCCACGGCCGCAGGTGTGGTTGCCGACGTCGACCCTGTGGACCGGACAACTGAAGTTGCTGGACGAGGCCGCCGGGCGCCCGGCGCAGACCCCCGGCCGGTACCCCTCGATCGCGAACAGCCCGCTGGTCATCGCCATGCCGCAACCGAAGGGAAAGCTGCTCCAACAGCATGCTCCACTCGGCTGGGGTGAGATCCTGGGCTCCTCCGGGCGCACGGGCTGGTCCACCTTCGGTCGCCCCGAGTGGGGGCGGTTCACCTTCGGCAAGGTCAACCCGAACCTGTCCACCTCTGGGCTGGCGGCCACGATCGCGAGCTACTACGCGGCCATCAACCGGGCCAGCGACCTGACCGAGAGCGACGTCGCGAATCCGAGGGTGACCCAGTTCGTCCGCCGCATCGAGGCCAACGTGTCCCATTACAGCGACGACATCGTGGATCTGCTGAAGGACCGCGCCGAGGCGGACCTGTCCGGCGCTGGCACGGCGGCCCCGACAGACATGAGCGCCGTGGTGACGCAGGAGGAGTTGGTCTACCAGTACAACGAGGGAGAGCTGAGTCCGAACCGGGGCGAGAAGCCGAGGGTCCCGCTGGTCGCCATATATCCGAAGGAGGGCACGTTCAACCTCGACCACCCGTACGTGGTGCTTCCCTCGGCCAGCCCGGAGCAACGTGACGCCGCCGACGACTTCCTGAAGTTCCTCCAGGAGCCGCCGCAACAGCAGAGCTTCGGTCGACACGGGTTTCGCGACCACCAGCGGAAGGCGTCCGGCCCACTGACCGCCTCCGTCGGCGGGGGCGGGGACGGGGAACTCACCTACTTCGACCCGCCGGATCCCGCCGTGGTCAAGGCGATCCTCACCGGCTGGGGCACGCTGCGCAAGAAGGCGAACATCCTCGTGGCCGTCGACACGTCCGGTTCGATGAACGCGAAGATCGGTGACCGGACCAGGTTCCAGGTGGCGACCAGGGCTGCCATCAAGGGCTTCGGCCTCCTGAACTTCGAGGACCAGGTGGCACTCTGGTCGTTCTCGTCCGAGACCGGACAGCGGCCGAAGTCGCCGTACAGCGAGGAGGTCCGGCTGTCGGCGTTCAAGCCGAAGGTGCTTACCGATGAGATCAACAATCTCCACGTCGAGGGCGGCACCGCGCTGTACGCCACCGTGCGAGCGGCACACCGTCACATGCTCGATCGCTACGACCCCTCGCGGATCAACGCGGTGGTCGTCCTGACCGACGGCACGAACGAGTACAACAAGGACAACAACCTCGCACGGCTGCTCCAAGATGTCGCGTTGGATCCGGAACGACCGATCAAGATCTTCTGCATCGCCTTTGATGAGAAGTCTGATTTCGGGACGCTGGACCGGATCGCCAAGGCGTCCGCGGGCAAGGCGTTCGACGCCCGCGACCCGGCGAAGATCGACGACGCCTTCGTCAAGCTGGTCAGTAGCTTCTAACTTGATCTTCAACCTGCTGGGCTTCGATGGAGAGAGGTGCGGGGTAGCCAGCGGAGTGCTGTGAGGCCGAGTACGAGGTGCAACAGACTGGCTGCGACTGCGGCCACGTGCATGCTGGTGAGGAAGGCTGACTTGGCGTCGGTGATCAACGCGTCCGTCAGGCCGGTGAGTTGAAGCGTTTCGTCCAGGGTCGGCGCGAGGTCGGGCCCTTGGAGCCGGAACAGCAGTGCTGCCAGAGAGCCGAGCAGTGCGATGCCCAGGGCGTTACCGATCTCGTTGCTGGTCTCGGCGATCGCGCCTGCTGAGCCTGCCCGCTCGGACGGGACGGCGCCGACGGCGGTGTCAGCGACGACTGCGAAGGAGATGCCGTAGCCGATGCCAGCGATCGCAGTGGAAGCGACGTACCAGCCGATCCCGCCAGTGATGGTGGTGGGCAGGAGCAGGAGCAGCCCGGTGGCGATGGAGAAGTGGCAGACAAGCAGCGCGGAGCGTTTCCCGACGCGATCGACCACCACAGGGGTGACGATGCAGGTCGTGATGAGCACAACGGCTCCCGGTAGCGCCAGCAGGGCAGCCTGCAGGACCGGAATGTCAAGGACGGACTGCAAGTAGATGCCAGCCAGGTAGGCGGCTGCTGACCATGCGGCCAGCGGTAGGAGCCCGGTGATCACCGCGATGGTGAAGACTCGATCCCGGAAGAGAGAGAAGTCGATGAGTGGATGGTCCAGGCGTCGTTGACGGACGCCGAACCATGCCAGCACGGCGACCCCCATGAGCCCGGCGAGCGCCGCCGACACGGAGAGGCCCTCGGCGGCAGCGTGCTTGAGCCCATAGATCGCTAGCAGCAGACCGACCGCCGAGGTCACGACACTCGTCGGATCGACCCGTCCGGGGCGGGTGGTTCTTACCTCGCTGAGCAACATGGGTGCGAAACACAGGAACAGCGCGATCAAGGGAAGGTTGATCAAGAACACCGATCCCCACCAGAAGCGTTCCAGCAGCACGCCACCGATGACCGGTCCGATTGCGAATCCCGCGGCGAAGGCCGCAGCGAAGATGCCGATGGCCTGGGCCCGACGCTTCGGGTCGGTGAACAGCTCACTGAGCACCGCCAGGGCGGACGGAAGCAGGGTGGCGCCGGCGATCCCCATCACGGCACGGGCGGCGATGAGTAGCGCCGGTGTGGGCGCGAACGCGGCGGCGGCCGACCCGATGCCGAAGAAGATCGCGCCGATCATGAGCAGCTTGAGTCGCCCGTAGCGGTCGCCGATATTTCCGAATGCGATAAGCAGGGAGCCGACCGAGAAGCCGTAGACGTCCAGGATCCACAGCGCTTGGTCAGCGCTGGGATTGAGAGACTGGCTGACTCGTGGCATTGCGAGGAACAAGATGGACCCGTCCATCGAGACCAGGAGCACCGGGCCGAGGACGACCAGCAGCCCGAGCCACGCTCGGACGTTGGTCGTGCGTGAGGTGTGTTGCGTCATGCCGGCAACGCTCCAGCGCAGAGCCGGGAGCATCCAGACACCTGGTGTGGGTACACCCAGCAGGTACACCCAGCCACGCGCGACGAGCGCATAGTCTCGATGTCGTGGAAAGCCTCGGAGCATTCTTGAAGAGCCGCCGCGACCGGGTCACCCCAGACGAGATCGGGCTACGAACCTACGGGAGCGCCCGCCGGGTTCCGGGGCTGCGCCGCGAGGAGCTCGCCCACTTGGCAGGGGTCAGCGCCGGCTACTACACACGGCTGGAGCAGGGCCAGGCCGAGACTGCCTCCGGACAGGTTCTCGACGCCCTCGCACGAGTTCTGGAACTGGACGACGTGGAGGTCGTACACCTGCACAATCTCGCCCGCCAGTCCTCCCGGTCCGGCCTCGCCGAACCACCAGTCGAGCAGCCCCACCGGCGCGTCCTCACGCTGCTCGAATCACTGGCCGAGGCGACGCCAGCGATCGTGCTGGGCCGACGCGGCGACGTCCTCGCCTGGAACCGCACCGGACACGCGCTGTTCGCCGAGCACGTCGACTTCGAGGCGCCCCGTGACCCGGGCTGTCGTCCCTCGATCCCGCGGATGTTCTTCCTCGACGCTCTCACCAGGGATCTGCACCGCAATTGGGACGAGCTCGCCCGGGTCCACGTCGCCTACCTGCGTCTCACCGCCGGACGGTTCCCGACCGACGCGCGCCTGGCGAACCTCATCGGTGAACTCACCATGCGCAGCGACCGGTTCGCCTCCCTGTGGGCAACCGGCGAAGTCGCCGACTGCACTACCGGTGACATGCATCTCCAACACCCCACGGTCGGCGCGGCGAGCATCGCCTACCAAGTCTGGCTACAGCCCGACAGCCCCGATCACCGCCTCGAGATCTACACCCCAAACGATGCCTCCTCGGCAGACGCACTACGGATCCTCACCCAACGCGCTCCCCGAGAAGACGATCCGAGCGTCAGGGCGCCCGATGGGCCTGCGGCTGGCCGCGATCGATCCGTCAACAACCTCCTGCCCCGCAACAACTAGGTGGCGGATCCTGACATGCCCGTGGCGTGCCCGACGTAGGCGGTCAACAAGGGTCTAGGGCGGCGAGGCATGGCCCCGGCAAAGTCGTGAGGTCTCCGGCTCGGGGTGGTTGGTGGAGAGATGCCCGGACCACCCGGCGTGTGGGACGGCCACGACCAGAAGCGCCAGCTCCGACGCCACGACTGGCCGCACGGAAGATCTTGGTACGGAAATGCCCCTCCAGGGGCCGATTCGTACCAAGATCTTCCACTATCCTAAGGGGCGGAACAGAGTTCCCGGAAGGTGGGCGAAAGTCAGGCGGGGTGAAGGTTCAGGGGCGACCAGCGCGGCGGGGCGGGGGCGGGGAGGGGCTTCCGTGGGCGGAGCGGTTGGCTGGCTGGTTACGCGGTGACCGTGTGTCGCAGGTTCGACTCTGCCGGCGGCACCATGTCAGGCCCCTTGATCAAAGATCATTTCCTTCCTCTCGACAATCCCGTGCCCGTTGCGTACTCCGACCGAGGTTGTCGAGGCGAACGGCCGCCTCGGCGTCGCGAGCGTCGAGAGGGCGCGGGCGTGGTGTCTGGTGGTGACGCTGGCGCTGGCACGCCCGAACCGCCGGGCATCGACGAGCACGCCGTCAGAGTCAGCCACCCAGCTTGCGTGGGTGGCGCGTAGGTCGTGCGGAGTCATGTCGACGAGCCCGGCGGCTGCAAGAGATGCGTGGTGAACGTGATCGCCCGCCACGTGTCCGCGTCGCTTTCCGGGGTTCAGATGCCGTCCCAGAAGGTCAGCCGGTGCGCGGCGCTCCGGTCGAAGTAGCCCACCCTGTCGAGGTCCAGGCCCTGAACGTACGGGTGCTGCCGCCACGCCGGTAGGCCGTGGCCGTTCGGGTTACCCGTGGCGGCGAACCGCGCCCAGTAGCCGATCATCAGGTCGCCGAGTCGACGCTGCTTGTCGGTGAGCGGGGCGGAATCCCACGACGGGTCGAAGAGGAACGGCAGTTCCGAGCCGTGCGATGCCATGGGCTCCACCTGGTCGTCGGGGAACGGGAACAGCTGCGGTGCCGTCCGGTCGAGGAACTCGTAGGAATAGACCGGGACGTGCCTGGCCAGCAACCGATCGGTGTCCCGCGCCGACCTCGCCCAGTCGAGGTCGCTCAACACGGCGGCAGCGCTCTGGGTGGGCACGTCGCCGGGCGGATAGGCGGCCAGGACAGCCGGTGCCCGCTCCCCGAAGATCTGGGTGAGGCCATCGACGTACTGTGCGGCGGTGAGCTTGGGAAACACCATCGATGCGAACATGGTGCCCTCGTCCCGGGTGATGCCGGACAGGATCGGCACCCGGTGGAAGCGTCCCTCGGCGAACACCTCCGCCGGGTCCTCCGGCAGCACGGCGTTGCCGTATCCGGGGAGAGGCAGTGCGGGCTGCGCGAGAAGTTCCAGAGTCGACTTACCCCTCAGGCAGGCGACGTCGGGGCAGGAGACCTGCTCGGCGATGAACTGCCCGTGTCCCTCATGAGCCGAGGTGGGAACCCAGAGTGGCACGCCCAGGACCGCCGGCAGGTCGTCCTGGCTCCAACATGGGGAACTCTGCGTGATCGCGCGGTGGAACAGGCCGGCCGAGGCCGGAGCGGCGAGTTGGGCGCATACCGAGTGCGAGCCCGCTGACTCACCGGCGAGCGTGACGTTGCCGGGATCACCGCCGAACGCGGTCGCGTTGCGCCGCACCCACCCCAGCGCCGCCTGCTGGTCCTGCACGCCGAACGCACCGCTGTCGGGCAGCCCGGGGTGGCCGAAGAAGCCGAAGATTCCCAGCCGGTAGTTGACGGTCACCACGACGATGTCGCCGCGCGTAGCGAGGCGGACGGCGTCGTAGTCGCTGCCGGCGCCTTTCGTCAGGCTGCCGCCGTGCAGCCAGACCAGCACCGGTTTGAGATTGCGGGGTGAGGCGCCACGCGGCGCGGTCACGTTGAGGTAGAGGCAGTCCTCGCTGTCGCTGGCGGGCAGGCCCCAACTGTCAGCTGTCTGAGCGCACCGGTTGCCGGGTCGCCTCGCGTCGCGGATGCCTGCCCACGGCTCGACAGGTTGCGGGGAGCGCCAGCGCAGCTCGCTGACGGGTGCGGCGGCGTAGGGAATGCCCTGGAAGAGCCGGTGGTCACCGCGCACGGTGCCGGCCACCCAGCCGGCGTCGGTGCGCACCTTGCCGGGAGCGGCGGCCGCAGGCGCAGGCAGCACCAGCAACGCGGCGGCGATCAAGATGGTCGTCAGGATTCGCATGCGACCACGCTGTCATCCGGCAGCCGTGATCGGGATGAGGTTCTCCGCCCAACGGGGGTGGAGCTACCTACACCTGGCGGGCAGCCACGGTTTCGTGCTCGAGGCCACCCCGCCCCTGGTCACAATGGGGAGTCAGGGCGTGGGCATGAGACCGAAGGCGGCCAGCAGAGCTGGGATGGCCAGCAGGATCACGCCCAGCACCACGGGTGCCCCGAGCACGCCGAGGACGGCGACGCCTTTCCGAAGCCCGAAGCGCCGCGAGTAAGAGATCGTCAGGGCGCCGTAACCAGTTGCAAGCACCAGGAAGAAGAGCACGTAACCGACTCCGGTGATGTCGATCTGGTCGGCGGTACCCGCCAGGCCCGAGACCATGCCGACCGCTTGCGCCACGCTGCCGACGGCGTACACGCCCAGCATCGCAAACGCTCCCCACAACAACACGCCCAGAAGTGCCGGAGAAAGAACCCTCGGGCGTTCGGCGACCGACAACAGTGCCACAGCCGCTCCCACCGTCTTCAGCCCGACGACAAGCCAGTTCATCACGGTGATCGCGGAAGCGTACTCGGCATAGGGGCCGTCGGCGAAGCGGTCGGTCATCTCGAAGGCGACGTT
The DNA here is from genome assembly GCF_040652795.1 of Micromonospora sp. NPDC048170. Classification (NCBI taxonomy): domain Bacteria; kingdom Bacillati; phylum Actinomycetota; class Actinomycetes; order Micromonosporales; family Micromonosporaceae; genus Micromonospora; species Micromonospora sp. NPDC048170. The sequence continues at coordinate 103,828 of NZ_JBEZMR010000015.1, read as the reverse complement.
GAACACCGCAAACCCGATGCAGCAAAGGGCCATCAGCCGAGCTGTGACGACGACACCGGTGCCGGGCCGTGCAGGGGTTAGAGGACGATCGCTGGCGAACGCCGTGGAAGTCATGCCGCCACTCAACACGAATCCTGCAACCGACTCCTCCCTCCCGCGAGGGAGATCGACATCGCGGGTTAGCGCTGGAGAGGGAGTCTCGGGAACGGGCGAAACGTGAGCGCGCTCCGCCTTCGCCGCACGCTTCACCGAACTGGTCGGCGAACCCGAGATCAGCTGGCTACCGCTCCGAGGCCGCGTTCGCCCGAGCGGCCAAGCTCGTGGTGGGCTCTCCACCCGGAGCGGTACGACGGACACTCCCCGCCCCCAGCCAGCAGACGGGGAGTATCTCGACCACCTACTCGTCGACGAGTGCGGCGACTGGTTGACGTCACCATTTTGCCCATCTCCCACAATGGGGGCTGGGCACAGTTTTTTGAGGAATTTCCGCCGCACCGGAGGGGATCGACGCTGCCGAGCACGGAACCGAAACCTGAAGCAATCGAGGTGTACGCCCAAGCGTCGAGGGTTGACTGCCTCTCACACTCGGCCGGCATTATCAACAAACGATCTCCGACAGTTTGGGATGCCCATCACCCCCGCCGAGCCGCCAATATCCGGCCCGTGATACGGGCGGGCACGTGATCAGATTTCGGTTGCAGCAGATTCAGGTCCGTGCGGTCGTGCCGCCATTGCCGCTGATGGTCCGTCACGGACTAATCTCTACCGCCGGCCCGAGGCGCGATTGAACCGCCACCGGGTCGCGGTCATCCCGTCCGCGCCATAGCCGAAGGCCTGGACCGGGCAGATCTGGTAGAAGGCGTACTGGGGCGATCCGGGCAGGATCCCGTCGTAGGCTCGGCCGTCCCGGATGTCGAACGACCAGCGGTACTTCGTCTCGAAGGCGGCGGCCACCCGGCGCAGCATGGTGTCGCCGGAAACCTGGTGAGCTTCGCCCTTCACCACCAGGTCGAGCTCCTCGTTGCCGACCATGATGACACTGTGCGGGTTCCGGGCCAGGTTTCGGCCCTTGCGGGTGTTCGGACGGCTCGCCACGCACGGCACCCCGTCCACCAGCACCAGCATCACTGGCGCGGCGTGCGGATGGCCGTCGGGTCGTACCGTCGACAGCCAACATCTGGGGGCCGACTGTAGGCACGCCAGTGCCTGACTCCAGGGCTTCAAGGTCGCCACGTCGGTGCTGAACGGCGTCGCATCCTCCGGCTGGAAGAGCAGCTCGGCGATCGGCGTGTCGGCTGCGATGACGGATCCCTGGGCATGTCGTACGCGTCGCGTGGGCGCCACCACTGGTAGGGCTGGGCCTGCGGCCAGCCCTCTGGCGAGTTCTTCCAGGTCTCCTGCCACGCGCAAGGTGTTCAGCGCGGCTTGCCAGTCCTCGGTCGGCACGATCAACGGATGGTTCACGCCGTCCTCCTTTTCGGCTTTGCGGCTGGAGTGGGGAGGGAGCAACAGCCATGTTCCTTAATGACATTGGCCAATGTGAAGCTAACACGCACCCACGCTGCTCGCATGGCGAGCGGAACCTTCAGCCGCTTCTTGACCATGATGCGGAGCCGGGATTCGCAGGCATTGGAGAACTGGTTCGCGCTACTGCCGGACATGATTCAACAGATGTCGAGTTGCTTGACGAGTGCGGTCAGGAGATCGACTACTCTGCGCGGTTCCTGCTCTTGGAGCCCGTCGGAGAGGACCGGTCCGCGCAGGCATTCAAGGTCTATCCGCGGAACTGCTGAACGACGACGAGGTGTTCGACGCAAGGGCGGAACGTACGTCATCGAGGTGGCCCGGCACAGGTCGACCCGTGGTCAGCGGCAAGGCCAGTCCCCGACATCGGCCTCGCCAGACGCGCGCACCGGTCGCGTCAGGTGCCGCCGCAGGAGCGGCCCTCCGAGAATACGGCTGGGAGGCACCCAACCAGCGGCGGTGGTAGGTCCCGGCAGGGCGGTCGCGTGCGGCATCCCGACCTGATCCAGGTAGGCGTACGCGATCGCACTGGCCAGCACCCCCACCGGCACACCCCCCAACCGGCACAGCCCCCGACCGGGACAGCCCCGTGACAGCGGCGTTCTGTGCGTCTTCAAGGCAGCCCTGAACGGGCCGCACGCGCCGCCTCCGGCGGGGCGCTCCGGCTTCGGATGGCCGGGCTCCGTCGGCGGGACCCGGTCCGTGGGTGGTCGGGGAAGGCAGCCATCCCATCCGGCTTATGCTGACCGCGTCATGGACTGCTTCGCGTCTGATCAGTTCGCGAGATATACGGATCTCGCAAGGTCCGCCGTGGCGCTGGCCAACGAACAAGCGCGGCTGTCACCTGCCGGCCAAGTGGATACGCGGCACCTGCTTTTGGGGCTCATCGGAGTGCGCGGCGTAGCCGCAGGACTGCTGGAGAGCCTTGGTGTGTCGTTCACGATGCTGCGTCGACAGCTTGCAGACCTTGGCCCCGTGACACCAGCATCAGATCCCGGTCCACACAGCACAGGGTTACGTGAGGTGTTCACCCTGTCGTGGCAAGAGGCGGTCGCAGTCGGCGACAACTCCGTCGCTACCCAGCACCTGCTGTTGGGCCTGCTGCGCCAGAACGGTGCGGTCGCCGATATCCTGACCATGCTCGGTGCGGACTACGAGTGCATCTTCAACAACGCCTACCGCCACTGCACCGTCTTCGCCCATCATGGGCGACCGCAGGCCGGACGGGAGCCGACGGTGGAGGAGCTGGTTCGTCCTCCTGTGCAGCAGGGCCGGCTCGCGCTGCCTTCCCAGACCGAGGACTTTCGCCAGCGCCTCGCCGCCGTGCGCGCACGTAAGGAGGCGGCAATCGACGCGCAGGACTACGAAGCCGCTGCCGCCATCCGGGACGACGAGAAGCGCCTGCTGAAGCAGCGGCAAGAGTTGTTCACCGCATGGGCAGCCGACATCGAGGTGAGCAGGCTGGTCGAGGAGATCGAGCAACTGTACCAGCAGGTCGACCGGCTGGAGGCCGAGCGTCGCCATCACCGTGATCAGGAATGAACACGACTATCAGACAGTCGTGCTGCAAGATGGCCGTGTGGACCCTTGGCAGCTGATCGACGACCTGATGTGCAACGGCGGATCATCCTGGCGATGCAGGCAATCCGCGGGTCCGAGGAGTGCAGCCTCGAGCAAGCGATTGACATCTTTGTGAAGCGGTACGAGCTTCTGCGACGGACCAGGCCCGGTGACTTCGAAGCCTCCCGCGATGAGTACTGGCGCGGTGTCTACACCTGAATGGGTGGGTGACGAACTGGCGACAATCGCGGCGGTGCCGTGCCGGCCGATGCCTCGACGCCGCTAATCCCCGGCGAGTTGTTTTCGGTCCGGAAACTACGGGTCGGTCTGATGTTGGTCTTCCGCTTTAGTCCTTGCTCAAGTTGACGATCACACCCTGGTCGGCGCACGCCGTCTGCAACCCCGACATGTGCGTGCCCAGCGGCCCCATGAACGCCAGCGCACCTATCTCCTCGCCCTTCGGCAGTTGGTTGACCTGCCAAGCGATGTCCATGAGCGCGGTGCCGTGTTCGCGGATCTTCTCGTGCCGGGAGTCCTCGAACACTTCCCGCGCTTCCCGATACTCAGCCTCGGTGATCTTCGCGTCGTCGCCCTTGTCCTCGCCACCGCTGGGCGTCTTCCCGTCCCGCATCGCCTTGCAGGCGGCCACCCCCGAGTCTTCCTTGATGTATCCGTCGTACACGGCGTAGGCGGCGGTGAGCATCATCAGCGTGCCGACCGCGGCAGCAGCGGCGACGATGAGCGTCCTACGGTTCTTGCCGGCCGGGGCGGTAGCGAATCCGACGGGCTGTTGTGGCGGCTGCTGGCCGAACCCGTCGCCGGGCTGGTACTGGTGCGGCGGCCCGTCGGGCTGCTGGGGGCTGCTGTAGGCGTCGCCGGGCTGCGGCTGCTGGTAGGGCGGCTGAGGCTGGTACGGCTCGGTCATGGTTCTCCCCCACGTGGCTGCTGGCTTGTCGATGCTGGTCGGTGTTGTTGGCCGATGGCACGAAGTGTCGGGTAGGTGACTGCGGTTGCGTCTGGTCGGTTGGTGCGCGGATGCCGAGTCGGTGGATCGGGCGACCGTCAGCCGTGGTTGCGGTAGGTGATGTCGTCGGCGGCGCGGCGGGTGGCCGGGGGCTCGCCGTCGCTGCCGCCTGCCCAGGCACGACGAAGCCCGCCACCACCAGGCGACAGGCTTCCCCAGCAGGTCACGGCGGCCGGCCCGGTGATGAGTTGTCGCGCCCGCGCCCGTCACATCTACGACGGGACACGACAGAGGCGGAAGGATGACGTGATGAGTGCGGACACGCGGCTGGAGGAGCAGGGCGTGAGCGGTCTTGGCGAGGTCGACGAGCCGGCGTTCTCGGGGTTGGCGCAGCGGCACCGGCGGGAGCTGCACGTGCACTGCTACCGGATGCTCGGGTCGTTCGAGGATGCCGAGGACACGGTACAGGAGACGTTCCTGCGTGCCTGGCGACGGCGGGAGACCTTCGAGGGGCGGTCGACGTTCCGGGCCTGGCTGTACCGGATCGCCACCAACGCCTGCCTGGACCTGCTCGCCAAGTGCCGCCCGGAGCCCGCGACCGGCGGCGAGGTGCGGTGGCTTCAGCCCTACCCGGACCGGCTGCTCGACGAGCTGCCCGCGGGCGACGCGGACGAGCCGGAGGCCGTCGCCGTCGCGCGGGAGACGATCGAGCTGGCGTACCTGGTCGCGGTCCAGCACCTCGCGCCGCGCCCGCGGGCCGTGCTGATCCTGCGGGACGTGCTCGGCTGGCCGGCGAAGGACGTCGCGGAACTCCTCGGGGACTCCGTCAACTCCGTCAACAGCGCGCTACAGCGGGCCCGCGCCGGCATGCGGGAGCACCTGCCCGCCGAGCGGCAGGACTGGACCGGCGGCGAGGAGGACGCCGGGACGCGCGAGCTGGTACGCCGCTTCACCGACGCCAGCGTGGCCACGGACATCGACCGGCTCACCGCGATGCTGCGCGAGGACGTCCGCTGCTCGATGCCACCGACGCCGGGCCTGTACGTCGGCCGCGACTCGGTCGTGAACAACTGGATCGACGACGGCTTCGCGGGCATGACGGGTCTGCGGGGCGTCCCCACCTTCGTGAACCGGCAGCCCGCCGTCGCCTTCTACCACTGGCGGAAGCGGGAGGGCGCGTACCTGCCGCTGACGATCGACGTCCTGCGCGTCACCGGCGGGGCGATCACCGAAATCACCACCTTCCACGACGACCAGTTTCCACGGCTCGGGCTGCCCGAGCGCCTGCCGGCAGACGGCACGGAGTAGCCCCGGTGCAAACGCTCGCGCTGCGCGGCGGCGCGCGCGTCGCGGTGGTCGCGGCCGAGTGGCGCGACGCGTTCGGCGTCGTCACCCGCGGGCGGGTGCAACTGGAGCTACGCGACGGCGTGCCCGGGCCGGTCCTCGGACGCGACGCCGGGTTCTGGCTCCGCGGCACCGGCGTCCGCGCCCTGCGCAACCCTGGCCGCCGCACCGCGCGGGTACGCATCGTCACGCCCGGGGCCAGGACCGCCACATGCCAGGCAACACACCCCTACGCCAGTTGCCGAAGGAACGAGATGAACAGCATGAATGACACCGGGGCCGTCGCAGGCCCCGCATCGGGCCGGACCAGCCGCGCCCACCGGTTCCGCCGGCTCGCCGGCACCGGCTTCATCGCCACGCTCGCAGCGATGGTGACCACCGCCCTCGCCGCTGCCCTTGCCCGGGCCGTCGGCGTCGACTTCCGGGTCGATGGTGGCGAGTCGATCCCGTTGCCCGGGTTCGCCGTGGTGACGGGCTTCTTCTCGGTCGTCGGCATCGTCATTGCCGGCGCTCTTCTTCGTTGGAGCGCTCGCCCCGCCGACCGATTCGTGTGGACGGCAGTGTCGCTGACCACGATCTCGATGATTCCCCCCGTCCTCTTCGCGGCAAACACCGCCACCACCATCGCCCTCATCGGACTTCACCTCATCCCTGCCACGGTGATGATCCCCACCCTGACACGAAGCCTCCCCACCCGGACCGACTGACCATCCGGCAACGGAACAACGCGCGGCGAAGGCGCGCGAGCGCACGGAGGCCCCCCTGTGCTGCCACCCTCCCCAGCGACGCAACGGTGATCAGGACGCGATGGACGTTACCCGGACCGTTTCAGGTCCATGGCGTCCTGATCACCGTCGCTGGAGCGGTGACGGTGTTCTTCGTGGCTCGGTGGATGGCCGGGGGCCGGGGGTCGAGAAGGGCAGAGCTTCTGCTCGTACAAGGCACCAGCCACTTGACGTTGACACTGTGGCAAGGTGCTCACTTGGGAGCAGGAGGTGATCCCCGGCTCCATCAACCCGGCTAAGACGAATCGCGCCCGGGTGAGCACCGCCTGCGCGGGTCGCGCAGGATCGCTTGCTCCGCTACTAGGGCGTCAAGCAGTTCGTCGACTCGTTCCCGTCTCGTGATCGATCGGGGATGCGGCACCACTCTCGGTCAGTAGCGGGGTGTGGAGTGTGCTCACAGGGCGTGCCCGCCGGCGACCTGCAACACCTGACCTGTGATCCAGCGAGCCTGGTGGGACGCCAGGTAGACCACCGCGTCCGCGATGTCGTCGGGCTCACCGACCCTTCCCATCGGCACGATCGCCGTCACCTGGTCGATGAGGTCCGCCCCGATCCAGCCGATCTGGACGGGCCCTGGAGCGACGGCGTTCACCCGGATGCCGCCGGCCGCCAGGTCCAACGCTGTGGCGCGGGTGAGCGCCTCGAGCGCGGCCTTCGACGTTGACCCGCAAGACGTTTATCGATCATCATGCCTCCGCGTCCACTCAGCCAGCGACATGGCGTACGAGACCAATAACAGCACGAACGACAGATACGTGAATCGCCCAGCTCGCCAACTGCTGCACCACATGACAATCCCGTCGCCGCCCGATGCGGGGACACAGGAATACCCGTCGGGTCGTAACAGATAGTGACCATTGCGCTTCAGAAAACGCGGAGATACTCTACGCATCCGATTGCACACTCCGGGTGAAACTCCCGGACGTCCACCGACGGGAGCCATTACGTGCTCAGACGTACTGCGATTGCCGGAATCGCCCTGCTGGCCTCACTCGCCGGCACCGGCGCGGTCGCCACGCCGGCGCACGCCTGGGATGTCATCTGCCCTATCGGCGATGAGTGCGGTGGTGGTGGCGACCCGGGCACCGGGCCCGTCACGCCTCCGCCCGCCCCCGCGTACACCCTCCAGGGGGTCATCCAGCACGAGGGCGAGGAGCACCAGGGCTCCTGGCCGCTCCGACAGGGCCGTATCAAGATCCGCGGATACTCCCGGTTCGCCAACTCGAACAACGACCGGGTCGACGCCAACTACATCAACGTCCGGTGCTCGGCCACGGTACTCGGCTACACCAACAACGACTACGACGCCGAGAACAACGGGGCGCTCGTCGACGTGCACTTCAAGTCTCCGATGGTCCCGGTCACTGGCGTTCCCGTCCCGTCCCGGACCGTCACGGTGACCTGCGTCCACTATGCCGAGAAGAACGGCGTCTCCTACGACGCCACCAGCACCGCCCAGTTCGTCATTTCCGAGTGATCCCCGGCGGGGCGGTCCGGACCGGACCGCCCCGCCGAGCCCCGTCCCACATCAGCGAACCGTGAGCCCCGTCGGTCGCCCGGGAACCGCTGGCGGGGCCCGGACGTCCAATGGCCGATCGGCCCACCGTAGGCGCCACAGACGAGAGAGGGCCCACACCACAGCCCGACTACAGACAGCAACCGACCCTTGACGGAGAGATACTGCCTCAATAAGGTATCGGCATGTATCGATCAAACTTGATCAGAGCATTGGCCGCCACCTTCGCGGCCACCCTAGTCGCTGCCGCTGGGTCAATCAGCGCCTCACCCGCCTCTGCCTCCAACTTCGGGTCCACTGGGACAACGGGCATCACCGGAACCACCAACGGCGTGTGGCTGACGACTAACGCGAGTTTCGTCGTCGGCAGGATTTCGCTGACGAGCGCCTACAGCAACGCGGTGACCACTGTCATGAACGGCCAGTACGACCCGACCGACCTGACCGTCTCCATTGCGTCTCCGACCTTCTGCGACTCCAGCATCGACACCTGCATCTATGATTCCGACTACGGAGACAACGGCCTGAACGGTTGGAACGCCTGCGATGGACCGACGAGCGGCAGCCACCCGAACATGCGCTGCACGACCCAGTGGGTCCGGATCAACCAGCAGTACAACCCGCCAGCGAACCGGATCGTCTGCCACGAGGTCGCCCACAGCGTCGGCCTGCGCCACACGTCGGAACAGGCTTCATGCGTAAAACGCACCGCTGATGGCGGAAACTCATCAACCCTGAGCGCCCACGACCAAGGACACCTCAATGCGACCTACTGAGAAGGCCAACGAACCACGCCGGGCACGAGGAGCAGCCACTGTCGCGGCGCTGCTCCTCGGTGTGTCGATATCTCTGTCAGCGTGCGCCGAGCCGCGTTCGGAGAGCGACCCGACGGCGGGATCGGCCGAGGCGCAGAATTCTGACGAGCGCTTCTGGCAGACGTTCCGGATCTCCGGTGACGAGGTGGAGCCGTACGTCTCCCTGGACTCCATGGCACAGACCGCTGACGCAACCGTGCTGGCCCGCTTCGGCAAGGTAGGAAAGGTTCGCACGATCACCGCCGAGGGTAACGACACGGTCCACTACGTCTCCGTCGAGCTGACCGTCACCCGTGAACTCGCCGGCAAGGGCGGCCTTCCCTCGGTGGTCCCGCTCGAATTCATGGTCATTCCCGGACGAGGACAATCGATCGACGAGGTCACCGGGAAACTGTCTGCGTCGCTCCCGAAGGACGACATGATCCTCTTCCTGCGCGCGAAGAAGGGAACCGGTGAGACCGGGCTGTACCGCGTGGTCAACTCTCGCGGACTCTGGGCATCCACCTCGCGTGACACCCTCGACACACCTCTGGCCGAGGAGCCGGTGAAGGACGAGGCGCAGTACAAGAGCGACCTCGCCAAGGTGTCGACGATTCCAGAGCTCGCCAACCTCGTCGACAACCTGCGGTAACGCCCACTTCCTGAGCGTGGTGGCGGCCTCGGCGCAGGAGACGTGCAGGTCGCTGGCCGCGTACGGCGAGGGGCTCACGCGCGTACCGATGGGTCGAGGCCACCGCGGTCCTGAGCTGACACCATTCCCATCCCCCGTCTGGCGGTATCCATTACCGGTTCATGACACGTCGTCCTGTGGCACGTCGTCGTCAGGGACTACCTGCGGATCGACTGGCACATCGGCGTACCCGTGCCGGGCCTGCGGGGGGGGCGATGGGCGAGCAGCTCCTCCCGCTGCGGATGCGGCTGTTCTTCACCATCTCCGGCGACCGCAGATCGAGCGATGGTCGGCCACCGCCACCCGCTGTGAGCCTGGCGATCCACCGCGGGCTGCTGGCGGTCGGCGCACGCTGGCTGTTCGCTCTCGCCGGGCCGTCGCCTGCTAGCCGCCGGAACCCGCCACATCCAGGTACGACTTCGACGCGGCGCCGTGAGCGGGGCGGCGGGTCAGGACCTGGGGGCCGGAAGCCGTGATGGCGACCGTGTGTTCGGAGTGGGCCGTGCGGGAGCCGTCGGCGGAGCGGATCGTCCAGCCGTCCCTGTCGAACTTGATCTTGTCAGTGGAGCGGCAGAACCAGGGCTCGATGGCGATGGTGAGACCGGGGTCGAGCTTCACGCCGCGGCGGGCGCGGCCGCTGTTGGCGACGTGTGGGGCCTCATGCATCGTACGACCGATGCCGTGGCCGCCGAACTCGGCGTTGACGCGGTAGCCGTAGGAGTGTGCGACCTCGCCGATCGCGGCGGAGATGTCGCCGAGACGCCCGCCGGGCTGGGCGGCAGCGATGCCGGCCTCCAATGCGACCTCGGTGGCCTCGATCAGCTTCACGTCGGCCGGGTCGGGGGTGCCGACGATGACGGAGAGCGCGGAGTCGGCGACCCAGCCGTCGATGCCGGCCGCCATGTCGATGCTGAGCAGGTCACCGTCGCGCAGCGCGTAGTCGTGCGGCAGGCCGTGCAGCACCGCGTCGTTGACCGACAGGCACAGCACGTTACGGAATGGGCCCTGGCCGAACGAGGGGGCGTAGTCCCAGTAGCAGGATTCGGCGCCCCGCTCCTTGATCCGGCGGCGGGCGTGGTGTTCGAGGTCCATCAGGTTTACGCCGACTGCGGCGACACCTCTAAGCTCGGCGAGCAGCTCGCCGACGAACTGGCCGGCCACCGCCATCAGGCCGATCTTCTCGGCGGACTTGAGCTCGATCACGACAGTCTCCCCTCCCCGGAAGCGGTATTCTTATACCGGCGGTATTTTTATACCACACAGGTCGGGACTCGCCGGAGGGATATCCTGCTGCAATGGTTCGCCAACCACTCACCGCCGAACAGATCGCCGCGGGCCAGCGCCTCGGAGCAGCCCTGCGGGCCGCGCGGGCCAGCCGCAGCCTCGTCGAGGTGGCCCTGACCGCCGGCATCTCCCCCGAGACGCTGCGCAAGATCGAGGCGGGCCGCCTTCCCGCACCGGCGTTCGGCACCGTGGTCCGCCTCAGCCAGGCCCTCGGCGTCCCTCTCAGCGACCTGGCCGACGTCTGGCTGGCCGATATGCCCGTCCGCCAGGCGTCCTAGAGACCGGCCGGAGATCCTTTTCGGGGCTCGTGAGGGCTTGCCGGAGGTGACGGCTGGTCCCGGCTGCGGCGCAGGAACGTGAAGATCGCCCCCGTAGCGGCCAGGGGCTGCGGCGCGCCTTCGAACCGGTGAACGCCGACAGCGAATCGCAGGTCGTCCGGAGCATGGAACGCCACCTCCACGAAACCGGCGTCCCGAAGCCACCCCGCACGGCCGGCGTCAGGTCCGGCGCCCGTCGCGTCCTGGTCCAGATCACCGTGGCGCCCGCCGCGCACAACTGGGGCAGGGCAGCAATCGTCCGCTGCACGTCGGCGTCCGAGATGTGGGCCTGGATCACCACCGCCACCACCCTGGGTGAGCATCGGTGGCTGCTCATCCGTCGCAACCGGACCACCGGCGAGTTGGCCTTCTACCTGTGCTGGTCACCCCGACCGGTGCCGCTACACACCCTCGTGACCGTCGCCGGCTCCCGCTGGAGCATCGAAGAACTGTTCCAGACCGGGAAAGGGCAGGTCGGCCTGGACCACTACCAAATCCGCAGTTGGACCGGCTGGCACCGGTTCATCACCCTGGCCATGCTCGCCCTGGCCGTCCTGACCATCCTCGCCGCCAAAGCGCAGCAGCCCGACGCCGACCCGGAGATCATCGCGCTGACCGTCGCCGAGATCCGCCGACTTCTCAACGCCTTCGTCCTCGCCGTGGGACCGCCAGCGCACACCCTGCACTGGTCGATCTGGCGACGAACATCCCAAGCCAGAGCCCGACGATCCCACTACCAGCGCAGACAGGCGAAGTGACGTTGGAGTATTAAATCGCGCGTTTCATCAGCACGGTCGGGTCTTACCGAGCGTAGCGGCCAGGAAGGCCGCTCCGACCAGGCTACGAAGCATGACGGCGAGGTGTTCCAGCACACCCAACAGGGGTATCAACCTACGCTGACCTCCACGTTTACGCTTCGCAAAGAATTCTTAATGTTGGATTTAATGGCACGACCTGTCATCAGGCAGACAGCTAAACAAGTAGAGTAAGGCGCCACTTCGTCACTCAAAGTAGTCAGATCTTGGGCAGTTGGATGCCGGTAGCCAGAGATACGATGTCCGGCGATCCGGCCACCGCCGGACCGGGCGACAACGAAGCGTCGACCAGGGCCGAGACGGAGGCCCTGGTCGACACAGTGGAGTCAGATGCAGATCGACAGATCTACTTGTTGTAGTTCACCGGACTGCTGCACGACTGACCAGCGGAATCGGTGAAGCACACCGTGATTTTAATCCTGTTGATACCACCGACCAGGTCGGTGTCCCCGATGGTGAAATTGAATCCCCGAGGACTCCCTAGGCTCGTTTCGTCGTCTGCAGTCCGCGTTTGACTGTCGATCTTCGTGCTTCCAGCAAACGCCTCAAAAAATGCGGTGGTGGAACCCGGTCCCACGTCGACGACCGACCCAGTAACGCCGGCCGTCCGGTTGTGCCATGTGATAGCGCCCTGGGTGTACGACCAGCTGCAGTAGCCCGGCACGCACACGTCGAAGCTCTGCGCTGCCTGTGCGGGCGCGGCAGCAATACCGACCGATCCCGCCGTCGCCAAGGCGGCAGCGGAAAGCACCCTGGCGATCTTTTTGTAACTCTTCAAACCGGCCTCCCCAGGAAACGGTTCGATGTCAAATCGACACCGAGCGGGGCCAGGAATCCGTCTCAATCGAGGGAAAATCGAGTCACGCCAAAGCATGCACTCGATCCACTGCCCCCGCAATCCAAGCCCTCGCAGAACCCAACGTAGCCGAGGGGTGACGAGGCGTCAAGCGATCATCGATGTGACGCGCTTAAATAAGTCAATGTGGTTAGGTTCCGGTCAGGAGTGCCGCCATGGAAAAATAGCCAGGCTTGACAACGAGCCATTCCGCGCAACGGCTTGATTACCAATGATGATCATGTGGTGCGGTCGTGTTCAGTGCGGGGCTGGCAGTGCGGGTGAGTCACCGCGGACGAGGCATACGGGCAGGACTCCAAGTTTCGGACCTGGCTGCAGCAACAGCGCATCGCCTACGTCCTTGCCGTGCCCCGCAACCAGCGGATTCCCACCATGGTCGGCAACTCCCGTCCCGACGTCCTCGCCGCAACGCGCCGGCCCTGGTGTGGAAGCCGCAGCTGCGGCGACGGCGCCAAAGGACCGCGATTCTACGACTGGCAGTAGCCTCCCCGCCCGGCGCCGACGACAGCTACGGCCACTGGCTGCTGATCCGCCGCAGCATCACCTACCCCACCGGCCTGGCCTACTGCCTGCGCTTCGGCCCCACCGCGCGGTCGGTCCGCAGCAGGTGAGACCCGTAGATCTCGGTGACCACCAGGGCGACGCCGCCGCGAATGTGGTCGACCTGCAACGGGCCTGATTCCAGCTTGCTGGGCGGCATGGCGGATCTTGACATCTGCGCCCGGTAAGCACGCCACTGACGCATCAGCTCGTTACGGCGGTCGGCGGCAAGCACTCGACGCAGCCCGCCATCGTCCCCGTTACTCAGCCGCACTCTAGTGATCTTGAGGTGCCTTGATTATGTTCGATGCCCAATCATGATCATCGGGCACAGATCCGGCACAACAGAGCCCGGAAACGCCTGCAAAACGTCGAGAGGCGCTGAGGACTCCAGCCCTGATCAGGGGCCAGATGTGCCCGATTGCGGACGATCTTTACCTGGCCCACGGCATTAGGGATTCAAATCCTCTCGGTTCCACCAGTAAACCCTCTTGATCATCGAAGCGGCACCCCAAAGCAGTTGGCCCCGTCCACCCACCAGGCCCCGTAGCACCAAGATCAGACCGTCTCTAGGCCGTCAGGCCGTCGCCAGGCCGTCAGATGCTGGCCGATATCGACCAACAACGACCATAGGCAACCAAATATAAGACCAGCTCAGAGCCTTGATCACGCCTCTGAGCTGGTGGGCGACGGACGAGTCGACCTGTACGCCGGATTCTGTGACCGGCACGCGCCCCGAGGGGCTCGCGCCGGCGGCGGCCATCCATCTAGGCCTGCCGTCGCCGGCAGGCTCAAGCGGCCTACCCGCAGACATCGGGCGGGCAGCCCTCAAGCGTCTGCGCGGGTCGTCATCGTGCTGGTGACGGCCCTTTCTTGGCCTTGCTCCGGGTGGGGTTTACCGAGCCACCCCGGTCACCCGGGGTGCTGGTGGGCTCTTACCCCACCGTTTCACCCTTACCGTCCCCGATGGGGTCGGCGGTCTGTTTTCTGTGGCACTGTCCCGCGGGTCACCCCGGGTTGCCGTTAGCAACCACCCTGCCCTGTGGAGTCCGGACGTTCCTCGGCGACGGGCCGAAGCCCGCCGACGCGACCGCCCGGTCGACTCGTCCGTCGCGCACCCATCCTAACGACGCCACGGACGCGTCTATTGCCACCCCGGGCCGGGCCGGCAACCAGCCGCGCCCAGGCAGGCACCGCACCCGGCGTGCCCGGCACACCGCACCCGGCAGCCGCCGGGACCGCGTACTAGCCTCTGGGAACCATGGATCCCTCCGACGCCGCGCTGCTGGTCGCCGCCGGGCTCGCCGCGGGCACGGTCAACGCGGTGGCCGGCGGGGGCTCGCTCATCACCTTCCCGGCGATGATCGCGGTGGGCCTGCCGCCGGTGCCGGCCAACGTGAGCAACTCGGTGGCGGTCTTCCCGGGGTACGTGGCCAGCGTGGCGGGCAGCCGGCAGGATCTGCCGCCCCGCCGGGCGCTGGCCACGCTGATACCCACCACGTTGGTCGGTACGATCGCCGGCGCCCTGCTGCTGTTGGCCACCCCGGCGCGGGCGTTCGAGCTGGTGGTGCCCTTCCTGGTGCTCGGGGCGACGGCGGTGCTGGCGTTCCAGGATCCGCTGCGCCGGCTGGTCGGGCATCCGCGCGACCTGTCGCCGCGCCGCCGTACGGTCACGGTGCAGGTGATGGTCGCGGTCGGCGCCGTGTACGGCGGCTATTTCGGCGCGGCGCTCGGGGTGATGCTGGTCGCCGGCCTGGCCCTGGTGCTGGACGCGACGCTGGCCCGGGTGAGCGCGATCAAGAACCTGCTCTCCGCCCTGGTCGGGTTGACCACGCTCGTGGTGTTCGCGTTGTTCGGGCCGGTGAACTGGGCGGCTGTCGCGGTGGTCGCGCCGGCCACGCTCGTCGGCGGGTACGCCGGGGCGCGGCTGGTCCGCCGGCTGCCGCCGGTGGTGCTCAAGGTGATGATCGTGGTCTTCGGCGCGGCGATCGGTCTCTACCTGCTCTGGCGCGCGCTGCGCTGAGCCGTCCCACACGCCGGAAAGGTGTCAGGAAGGGTCCCCTGCACATCAGAATGCGATAGCAGGGGGCCCTTCCTTTCAGGCGACCGGTTCCGGGGTGGTGTCGGCGTCGCGGCGCGGGCCGGGCACCACGCGCGGGTCGCCCTCGTCGGCGAAGTAGTCGTCGGACGTGGTGCCGTCGCCGCCGTCGCGCACCTTCGCCGCCCGCAGCAGCACCGTCAGCAGTGCCGCGACGGCCAGGTTGACCAGCACCGCCACGATCCCGACGTAGATCGTCTTCGCGGTGTCGAAGCCGAAGTCGGCCAGCGGGAAGGCAGAGCCGCCGAAGTGCTTGCGGCCGGTCGCGGCGTTCGGGATCTGGTAGAGCATCCACATGCCCAGCCCCATGCCCGCGACCCAGCCGCCGATCAGGGCGCCACGGTGGAACCAGCGGGTGTAGAGGCCGAGCGCCACCGCCGGCAGCGTCTGGAGGATGATCACGCCGCCGATGAGCTGGAGGTCGATGGAGAACTGCGGGTCGAGGAAGACGATGCAGGCCACCGCGCCGACCTTCACCACCAGTGACGTGATCTTGGAGACGTTCGCCTCCTGCGCCGGGCTGGCGTCCCGCTTCAGGTACTCCTTGTAGATGTTGCGGGTGAACAGGTTCGCCGCCGCGATCGACATGATCGCCGCCGGCACCAGCGCGCCGATGCCGATGGCCGCGTACGCGACGCCCGCGAACCAGTCGGGGAACTGCTGGTCGAACAGGACCGGCACCACCGTGTTGCTGTCCACGCTGCCCTCCTTCGACCCGGGCAGCGGCTTCACCCCCGCCGCGATGGCCATGAAGCCGAGCAGCGCGATCAGGCCGAGCAGCAGGCTGTACGCGGGCAGCGCCGACATGTTCCGCTTGATCACGTCACGGTTCCGGCTGGCCAGCACGCCGGTGATGCTGTGCGGGTAGAGGAACAGCGCCAGCGCCGAGCCGAACGCCAGCGTGACGTACTGGAGCTGGTTGTCGACGTTGAGCAGCACCCCGTCGTTGGGGTTCGGCGACGCGGCGAACTTCGCGTCCGCGGCGTCGAAGATCTCGCCCCAGCCGCCCAGCTTGTACGGCAGGTACAGCACCGCCACCAGGATCACGATGTAGATCAGCGTGTCCTTGACGAACGCGATCAGTGCCGGCGCGCGCAGCCCCGACTGGTAGGTGTACGCGGCCAGGATCGCGAACGCGACGATGATCGGCAGGTGCCGGGCCAGGGTGCTCTCGCCGGTCACCCCCATGGTCTTGAGCACCGCCTCGATGCCGACGAGTTGCAGCGCGATGTACGGCATCGTGGCCACGATGCCGGTGATCGCCACGAGCAGCGCCAGCACCGGCGAGTCGAACCGCTTGCGGACGAAGTCCGCCGGGGTGACGAAGCCGTGCCGGTGTGAGACCGACCAGAGCCGGCACAGCACCAGGAACACCAGCGGATAGATCACGATGGTGTACGGAACGGCGAAGAAGCCGGCCGCGCCGGCCCCGAACATCAGCGCCGGCACCGCCACGAAGGTGTACGCGGTGTAGAGGTCACCGCCGACCAGAAACCAGGTGATCCAGCCGCCGAAGTTGCGCCCGCCCAGCCCCCACTCGTCGAGGTGGGCCATGTCCTTCGGGGCGCGCCACCGGGCCGCCACGAACCCCATGGCGCTGACCAGCAGGAAGAGCACCGAGAAGACGATGATCTCGGTGAGGTGGTCGCGCCACATCACTGCACCACCTTCGTTCGCGACTGCGGGGTTCGCGAACCCGGCTCACTCCTCGCGCTCACCGGCCACCCCGCTTCTTCGTCATCTGGTACACGAGCGTGGTGGTGGCGACGCCGAGCAGGATGTAGGCGAGTTGCAGCCAGTAGAAGCGTGGGAAGCCGAGGAACCGGGGCGAGTCGGCGTTGAAGAACACCGGGATCAGGGGCACCACGATGGGAATGAAGAGCAACCAGTTCCAGGGACTGTGATCCTTCGCCCTGGACCGCGCCGCTGTCGGCGCCTCCGGGTCGGGTGCGGCCATTGCGACAACCTCCGCGGGTCGTGGATCGACACTGATGACGGCCGGAGGTTACGGCCATGTGACGGCCGTCACGCCCAATGGTCGGAGGCTGCTGCGCCGAACGGCCGGCGGGCTGCGCCGAACGGCCGATACGCGAAGACGGTGACGGGCCCGGGCGCCACACTCGGCGCCCGGGCCCGTCACGGCCGGTCCTCGGCTAGTCGATCGCGTCGAGGTGCGCGGTGTCGTTGACCGTACGGACGGCGACACCGCCGTCGGGCCACGTGTCCAGCACCGAGATGCCGGCCGCGTCCAGGAACATCCGGTGCAGGAAGCCGTCGCCGGCCGCGAGCGCGTCACGCAGCACCAGCTTGATCGGCGAGACGTGCGAGACCACCACCACGGTCTCCCCGGGGTACGCCCGACACAGCCCCTCGACCGCGCGGCGGCAACGCTCGGCGACGTCGACGAACGACTCACCGCCCGGCGGAGCCACCCGGGCCGAGGCGAGCCACGCGTCCATCTCCCCCGGCCACTCCTCGCGGACCTCGGCGAAGGTGCGCCCCTCCCACTCCCCGAAGTCGCACTCGACGAAGGCGTCCTCGCGGCGCACCGGCACGCCGCCGAGCGCCCCGGCGATCGCCTCTGCGGTCGCCGTACACCGGGACAGGGGTGAGCTGACCACGGCCGCGACGGTCGGGGCCAGCCCAGCCACCCGCGTGGCCGTGGCCCGGGCCTGCGCCCGGCCTCGCTCCGACAGGGGCACATCGCCGCGGCCGGAGTAGCGGCCCTGTTCGGTGTACGCGGTCTCGCCGTGCCGGACCAGGATCAGCCGGGTGGCGGTGAAGCTCGGCCGCGGCTCCCAGGAGGCGGGCGCGGTGGCCGGGTCGGTGCCGGTGGTCGTCGCCGAGGCAGCGCGGGCAGCCACCTCGCGGGCCCTCGCGCGGGCCGGCGAATCGGGGCCAGCGACCTCACGCGGCGGCTCCACGACACGCGGCGGCGCCACGGCGGCCCGGGCCGGGGCCCGGCTGGCGGCGGCGTCCATGGCGGCGTTGGCGAGGGCGTCGGCGTGCCGGTTGCGTTCCCGGGGAATCCAGTGGAACCGGACGGCGGCGAACCGGTTCACCAGCCCGGCAGCCTGCGCGGCGAGTGGACGCAGCCCCGGATGCTTGATCTGCCAGCGGCCGGACATCTGCTCGACCACCAGCTTCGAGTCCATCCTGGCGTCGACCTCGGCGGCGCCCAGCTCGGCGGCGGCCTCCAGACCGGCGATCAGCCCCCGGTACTCGGCGACGTTGTTGGTGGCGACGCCGATCGACTCGCTCCGCTCGGCCAGCACCTCACCGGAGTCCGAGTCGCGGACCACCGCGCCGTAGCCGGCCGGGCCGGGATTGCCCCGGGACCCGCCGTCGGCCTCGACGACGACCACGCGCGGCGCCACGGTCTACAGGCCGGACTCGTTGGTGCGGACCATGATCCGCCGGCAGTCCTCGCAGCGGACGACCTCGTCCGGGTCGGTCCTGCGGATCCGGGCCACGTCGGCACCCGACAACTCCAGACGGCAGCCACCGCACCGGCCAGCGGTCAGCAGCGCCGCGCCGAGCCCGGTGTCCTCGCGGATCTTGTCGTACAGCTGCACCAGGTCGGCCGGGAGGTCGCCCGCGAGCGGCTGGCGGGCGCCGCGCTTGAACTCCTCCTCCTTGGCGATCTCGGCCAGGCTCTCGTCACGGCGCCGCTCGACGGCGTCGCGCTTCTCCCGCACCTCGGCGAGCCGCTTCTCGACGCCGTCCAGCACCCCCTGGGCCGTCTCCCGCTGCTCCATCAGCTCCAGCTCGGCGTCCTCCAGGTCGCCCTGGCGGCGGTTGAGCGAGACCAGCTCGTGCTGGAGGGCCTCCAGCTCCCGGGCGGGGCCGGTGCCGGCGGTGAGCCGGGCCTCGTTCTTGGACTTGCGGGCCCGCACCTGGTCGACGTCCTTCTCCATGCGGGCGATGTCCCGGTCCAGGTCGTCGACCGCCACCTGGGCACGGACCCGCTCGTCCTCCAGCGCGGACAACTCGCGGGCCAGCGCGTCCAGCTCGGCCCGCTCGGGCAACGAGCGGCGGCGGTGGGCGAGCTGGGCGAGGGTGGTGTCGATCGCCTGAAGGTCGAGCAGGCGGCGCTGGACCTGGGGGTCAGCCTTCACGGTCGGGGCTCCTTGTCGTCCACCGCGGGTGGGGCGGCGTGTACGGTCCACGGGTCGGTGTCCAGGTCGGACACCAGCGTCTCGACACCCGTCGCCTCCCGCAGGAGGGCGGCCAGGTCGTCCAACCACGGTCGTTCCGTCGCCCAGTGGGCGGCGTCGATCAGGGCCGGGCCGTCGGCGGCCAGGTGCTCGCCGGCCGGATGGTGGCGCAGGTCGGCGGTGAGGAACGCGTCCGCCCCGGCCGCCGTCGCGTCGGCGAGGAAGCCGTCCCCCGCGCCGCCACTGACCGCGAGGGTACGAACCATACGCCCGGGATCCCCGGCGGCGCGAACTCCCCACACGGTGGCGGGCAGCACGGCGGCGGCGTACCGGGTCAGCTCCGCCAGGGTCATCGGCTCCGGCAACTCGCCGACCCGGCCGATCCCCCGGCCACCGCCGTGCGCGGGCGTTCCGGGTGCGGGCCGGTGCAGCGGGCGCAGCCCGGTCAGCCCGAACCGGGCGGCGAGGGCGTCGGAAACCCCCGGATCGGCCACGTCGGCGTTGGTGTGCGCGACGTACAGCGCCACGTCGGACTTGATGAGCCGGTGGACGATCCGGCCCTTGAAGGTCGTGGGAGCCACCGAGGAGACGCCGCGCAGCAGCAGCGGGTGATGGGCGACGATCATGTCGACGCCGGCGTCGAGCGCCTCGGCGACCGTCTCGGGCACCACGTCGACCACGCAGAGCACCCGGCGCACCGGGGCGTACGGCTCACCGAGCACCAGCCCGACCCGGTCCCAGTCCTCCGCCCAGGCCGGCGGATAGCGCCGCTCCAGCTCGGCGACCACGTCGGCGACGGTCGGCAGGACCGCATCGGTGCTCACGGCGGGCCAGCTTACCGGCGCGGGCCCCGCCCGGGGGCGTCGCCCACCGACGCAACGGCGTGTCCCCGCCGCTCCCGGGCACGCCGGCGTGAAAGGAAGGGTCCCTTGCCAACGCTATGCGTCAGCAAGGGACCCTTCCCTACACCTTCAGGCGGCGGGGCAGAGGCGGTCCCGCACGGCGGCCAGGCCCACGTCCCACGGGAAGGCGTGCAGGTGCCGTTCGCCGGTGCCGGGCGGGTGCAACGGGACGTCGTCGCCGAAGATCACCGTGACCCCCCACTCGGCGAGCCGGGCGACGCCGGCCCGGAACGCCGGGTGCGCCGCCATCGCCGTGTTCGTGTACGGCACCGCCACCACCGGCACCCCCAGACCCTGCGCCTCCACGAGCAGCCCGAGGGCCAGCGTGTCGGTGATCCCGGCCGCCCACTTGTTGACGGTGTTGACCGTCGCCGGGCAGACGATCATCGCGTCGGCCGGCGGCAGCACGTCGAGGTCGCCCGGGTTCTTGTAGTGGGTACGGACCGGATAGCCGGTCTGCCGGGCCAGCGCGGCCCGGTCGACGAACTTGGCACCGTCCGGCGTGGTGACCACGCAGACGTCCCAGCCGTCCTGATGTGCCAGCTCCACGAGCCGGCCGACGTGGCGGGCCAGCGGCGAACCGCAGGCGATGACGTAGAGCACCTCGCGGCGCTCGCTGCTCGGGCGCGGGCCGGTCATCAGGCCGGCACCGCGCTCATACCCCTACTCCCATGTGCCCAGCCAACTCCGCAATCGGAGAAGGCGGCGCACCACGTGTGCGACGCAGGATCTCGGCCATCACCTCGTGGCCGATCGGGCGGCAGCGGATCTCCGACGGGGCGAGGCGGTCGCCGCGCAGCAGCATCTCGCCCGCGTTGGCCACATCGCCGATCTGGGCGAAGCCCCGGGCGATGTCGAGCAGGTGGTGGGCCCGGCGCTCGGGCAGCAGCGCGCTGAACGCCGGCTCCTGGATCCGCTGCCGGTGCACCTCCACCGCCCGGCCGCCGTCGCCCAACTCGACCGCCGCCGCCGCGCGGTGCAGCTCCAGGTTCGTCGGCCCGAACGACGTCCAGTAGTGGTTGTGGTCGCCGCCCAGCAGGGTGGCCGCCTCCTGCGCACCGTTGATCAGGTCGTCGACCGTGGCGGAGTCGCCGATCCGGGCGGCGGCCATCGCGCCCTGGAGCAGCAGCAGCCCGTAGACCGACAGTCGGGCCGGGGACACCTCGTTGCCGCCGCCAGGGGCGAGCCGGTTGGCGATCGTGACGTTGAGTTCGAGGGCGGGCCGGGGCCGGCCCATCGCCACCAGCGCGTTGCACACCCGGGTGGTGGCGATGCCGGCCAACAGCGGGTCGTCGGCGCGCTGGGCGACCGCCATCGAGCGGTCGGCGGCCAGCCAGGCCAGCTCGGACTCGCCCAGTTTGCGCAGCACCGACGAGGCGATCTGGTAGACCTGCCCGAGCAGGTGGGCCGCCTCGCGGGCGTGGTCGCCACGATAGCCCGCGTCGGCGGCCTGGGCGTCACGCAGCAACTTCGGCAGCGCCCGGGTGAGCATCCCGTAGCGGCCGTACTGGTAGGTGAGCCAGGCGTGGTTGACCGCCTTGCGCATGTCGGCCAGCGGCGGCGGGTACGGCGCGGCGTCGAAGTACGCGCTCATCGAGTCGTACCGCTCCAGGGCCGCCCGGATCTCCTGCACCTCGACCTGGTCGATGCAGTTCAGCGCGTCCGTACGCCGCTCCGGGTCCTTGCCGAACAGTAACTGCACGTCGACCTGGAGGATGTCGGCGATCTCGTAGAGGACGGAGAACTTGTCCAGCCGGCGCACCCCGCGCTCGACCTTGTCGACCCAGCTCTTCGACTTGCCCAGCCGGTCGGCGAAGACCTGCTGCGACATCTTGCGCCGCCCTCGCCAGTACGCCACCCGCCGCCCGATGGGCAACTCGTCCATCTACCCGTCCCTCCCCTGTACCCGCTTCGTCCGGCCTGCCGACCGGTCCTCCCGGGTGCGGTGATCCGTACGTCTCAGGTTTTCGCTGGTCGCACAGCGTGTACGTCAGCCATACAGCCAGTTCTCGTAGATTTCGTGCAAGTTGCATCAGCCGTTCGTCAGCTCAACGATCACGGGTTACGGCAGTGACGGCGCTCGACATGCGACCTGGGCACCGGCCGGGATCCGGCGAGGGGAGATGGCACATGTGGGGGAATGTCGCACCGCGCGTCGTTCAACTGTCCCCGTTGGAGCGGGTGCGGCTGCGCCGGGTGGCCGTACGGTACGCCCAGCACGGCTGGGACGTCACCCCCGGCGCCTGCCTCGCCCGCAGCCGCTTCGTCTGCGGCCGAGCCGGCTGCCCCACGGTCGGCTGCCACCCCGCCCTGGAAAACTGGGAGCACGCGGCGAGCGCCGACCCGGCCCGGGTCGCGACCTGGTGGTGTACCCGGCCGCACGGCGTACTGCTGCCGACCGGCAGGGCGTTCGACGTGCTGGAGGTCCCCACACACCTCGGCCGGCACGTGCTGGACGCCGTCCGGACGCACCCGGCCGGCGTCGGCGTACGCGGCCCGGCGCTGGTGACCCCGACCGGCCGCTGGATGTTCCTGGTCCGCCCCGGCGACCCGCTACGCCCCGAACTGGACCACTGCTTCCACGTGGTCCGGCACGGCCCCGGCTCCTGGATCCCGGCCCCGCCCACCCGGCTGCCGGAGGGCGCCGTCCGGTGGGCGGTCGCACCCGAACAGGCCCGCTGGCAACTGCCCGACTCCTACCTGGTGCAGAACGCGCTGATCGAGGCCCTGCGAGCCACCGGCGTCACGGTCACCTCCGACCTGCTCCCCGGACACCTCCCACTCCCCCGCCGCGGCAGGTGACGGCACCTGCCGCGCCCCGAGCCCAGCAGGTCACGGCGGCTACTGCCGGGACGGTCGCGATGGCGGCTGCCGGGGCAGGTCGCGGTGACTGGGGGGCAGGTCGCGGTGGCTGCCGGGGCAGGTCACGGTGGCTGCCGGGGCAGGTCACGGTGGCTGCCGGGGCAAATCACGGTGGCTGCCGGGGCAGGTCGCGGTGGCTGCTGCGCCCCGAGCGGAGCAGGTGGGGGCGGTTCGGCAGCGACGCCGGAGGGCCGGCGCTCGTTGAGTACGGTGACGGCGCACCCGCGCCGGGAGCGGGGGTTACATGTCCACCGACGACACCGCGCGCCAGCCGGACGGCGCCGAACCGCCACCCCGGCACCACCGGCCACGCCGCCGCTGGCCGGTCACCCGCCCCTTCGGCTCCCGCCCGGGCCGCCCCCGCCCCCCAGGCTCCCGCCCCGCCACCACCCGCCCCTTCCGCTAAAGGCCTTCTCCCTTCCCCCTCCCGCCTTCCTGCCGCGCTCTGCCCTCACCCCGCCCGCCCTGCCCGCCCGCCCAGCCCCGTCGATCTTGCAGTTTCTGCCCGGAAATATCGGGCGATCAGGACATCCCGAGGGCCGAAACTGCAAGATCGCGGGTGAGGGGGGCGGGGAGGCGAGAGCGGCACGGCCGGTGGCGTGTGGGCTTGCCGGGGAAGTCCTGCGGGGCGCCTCCAGGCCGGTGAAAGACGCCGTCCTCGCCCTGGTCAGGTAGTTCAGCCGCTCGGTGCAGCGGACCGCCGATGCCGGTGCGGCATGGACCTCCCAAACAGGCGTTACGCGGCATGGGCGGGCGGGACCTTACGATTCCGGCCCAGCCGACGCGGGAACGCCGGTTTCGTCGGCACAGCCAGAATTCAAAGCTCGGCCAAGTCCCGCTGAGGCCTTCCCAGCGCTCCCCGCGGGCGGCCCGAGCGGGGCCTGAGCTCGTGTGCAGCGCGGCCCGGCCCGAGAACGTGCCTAGACGGCCCGAGCACGGCTTGAGCGTGCATAGCAACGCCCGAGCACGGCTTAAGCATGCGTAGCAACGGCCCGAGCACGTGCGTAGCACGTCTGAGCACGTGCGTAGACGCCCCGCACGGTCTGAGCCACGTGCGACGTAGCAACGGACCGAGCGCGGCCCGAGCACGGCCCAAGCGCGGCCCAAGCGTGGCCGGCCGTGGCCGGACAGGCGCTGCCTGACCGGCCCCGCAAAGTAGCAGCAGTGCGAGAGCGTGAGCCGCCGTCGCAGCGGGTATGCCGCCGAACCGCTGAACACGTGAGGGGAAGGCACATGCTCAGCAAAGAGGATCAGCGCAGGTTCGAGCAGATCACCCGTCAGCTCCGGGAGAGCGATCCGGCGTTCTTCGCCCGGCTCGACAACCGGGCCCGGGCCCGTCGCGGCCGGTGGCTGATGCTGTTGACGATCGTGCTGTGGGCCTCGCTGCCGGCGACGACCGTGCTGGCCGGGCGGCTGGCCGGGGCCGTGTGCGCGGTGCTCCTGGTGGCCAACGCCGCGTTGATGTGGCGGTTCCGCCGTCGCTGGCTGTGACCGGCGTTTCGTGCCGTTCCGCCGGCCGTGTCAGCCGCCGAGGAGCCGGTACGCCCGCCGCAGCCGTTCGAGAAGGCCGGGCCCGCCGATGGCGGGGGCCGGTGCGCCGAGCTGCCGCAACAGCAGGTCCGGTCCGGTCGACAGGCTGGGCGGCCGGTCGGGCAACGGGACCGGCGGCAGCCAGAACCGGTCGACCGCCTCGGCCAGCGGCGCCGTCGGCAGGCCGGCGAGCGCCCGCGCCGCCCCGACCGGCGGGACGTCCACGATGTCCCGCCCGGCACCCGACCCGGCACCCGGCCCGGCCCGCTCCGGCCCACCGTGACTGGCCCCGGCCCGCTCCGGCCCACCGTGGCCGACCCCGGCCCAGCCCGGTCCATCGTGGCTGGCACTCGAACCGGCCCGCTCCGGCCCACCCTGGCTGGCACCCGTTTCGGCCGGCTTCCCGGCGTCCCGCCGGTCACGTGGCGCACCACGGTCCGTCGTGGACGGCGCGGTCGGCGGTACGGCACCGGTCGCGCCCGGCCGGTCGCCGACGGGTCCGGCGGCGGCCCGCAGGACGCGCAGCCGGTCGAGCAGCTCCGTCCGGCCCCGGCCCCGCCAGTGCAGCAACTGGAACGGGTCGGCGTCGAACGCCTCGGCGAGCAGGTAGAACGTGGC
This sequence comes from Micromonospora sp. NPDC048170, assembly GCF_040652795.1. Lineage (NCBI taxonomy): Bacteria > Bacillati > Actinomycetota > Actinomycetes > Micromonosporales > Micromonosporaceae > Micromonospora > Micromonospora sp. NPDC048170. Next base: position 78,671 of record NZ_JBEZMR010000015.1, on the reverse strand, counting down.
CGCGAGATGTTTACAGGGGACGGCGTGGTCGGGGCAGCTGCACCACTGGCGCAGCTCCGCCACGTCGGCGGGGAAGAGCGGGGCGCCGGCGGCGGCGAACAGCTCCTCCAGTTCCGGGGGCAGGTCGCCGGCGAGCAGCCGGGCGCTGAAGAACGCCTGGGCGGCCAGCTCCGCCTCGATGCGGGCCCAGAGCGCCGCCGGGAACGGGGGCAGGGCGATGCTCACCTCGTACGGCCGCGCGCGGGAGCCCTGCACCAGGGCCTCGACCGTGCCGGGGGTGACCTCCAGGCGGACCACCTGGCCGGCCCGCGCGTACGACCGGCCTCGGGTCAGCCGGGTGCCCAGGGCGAAGGACTCCAGCACCTCCACGAAGCGCCGGGACCACCAGGACTGGCCGATGGCGCCCCGGGTGCTGCGAGCCTTCAGCCCGCCGTCGACCCGGCGTGGCGGGCCGTAGTCGGCGAACCGGCCGTTCGACCCGCCGCCGCGTTCCGGCTGCCCGCTCACTCGACCACCGCCCCGGCCTCCAGGGTGAACAGCTCGCGCAGCTGCGTCGTGGACAGCTCGGTGACCCACTGTTCGCCCGTGCCGACGACCGAGGCGGCGAGGCTGCGTTTGTCGGCGATCAGCGCCGCCACCTTCTCCTCCACCGTCCCGGCGCAGACGAACTTGCGGACCTGCACCCGGCGCCGCTGGCCGATCCGGAACGCCCGGTCGGTGGCCTGGTCCTCCACGGCCGGGTTCCACCACCGGTCGACGTGCACCACGTGGTTGGCCTCGGTGAGGGTGAGCCCGGTGCCGCCGGCCTTGAGCGACAGGACGAAGATCGCCGGGCCCTGCGGGGACTGGAACCGGGTGACCATCTCGTCCCGGTCGGCCTTTCCGACACCGCCGTGCAGGAAGAGCACCTCCCTGCCGAAGCGCGCCGACAGGTGGCCGCGCAGCATGCCGCCGAACTCGGCGTACTGGGTGAACAGCAGGGCCCGCTCCCCCGCCGCGAGGACCTCGTCCAGGATCTCCTCCAGGCGGGCCAGCTTGCCGGAGCGGCCGTCCAGCGCCGAGCCGTCGCGCAGCAGTTGCGCGGGATGGTTGCAGACCTGCTTGAGCCGGGTCATGGCGGCGAGCACCAGCCCCCGCCGCTCGATGCCGTCGCTGGACTCGATCCGCGCCAGCATGTCGTCGACGATCGCCCGGTAGAGCGACGCCTGCTCGGCGGTGAGGTTGCAGAGCACCTCCATCTCCAGCTTCTCCGGCAGGTCGGAGATGATCGAGGAGTCGGTCTTGAGCCGGCGCAGCACGAACGGGCCGGTGATCCGGCGCAGCCGCTCGGCCGCCTCGGCGTCGCCGTGCCGTTCGATCGGCTCGGCGTACTTCTTCCTGAAGGTCGCTGCCGGGCCCAGCAGGCCCGGATTGGCGAACTGCATGATCGACCAGAGGTCCGCCAGCCGGTTCTCCACCGGCGTGCCGGTGACGGCGATGCGGTGCCGGGCGGGCAGCGCGCGGACCGCCTCGGCCTGCCGGGTGGCCGCGTTCTTGATCGCCTGGGCCTCGTCGACCACCACCCGACGCCAGTCGATCCCGGCCAGGTCGACCGCGTCCCGGGCCGCGACCGAATAGGTGGTGAGAACCAGGTCCGCGTCGCGCACGGCCGCGTCGAACGCCGCGCCCCGCGCCCGCTCCGCGCCATGGTGCACGTGTACGCGCAGCCCCGGCGTGAACCGCGCCGCCTCGCGCTGCCAGTTGCCCACCAGCGACATCGGGCAGACCAGCAGGGTCGGGCCGGCGTCCGGCGGGTCCCCGGCGAGCAGGGCGAGCAGCTGCACCGTCTTGCCCAGCCCCATGTCGTCGGCGAGCACCCCGCCGAGCCCGAGGGACTGGAGGAACGCCAGCCAGGCCAACCCCCGACGCTGGTACGGCCGCAGCGTCCCGTGGAAGGCCGGCGGCGGGTCCAGCGGGGCGAGCCGCCGCTCGACCGCCCCGGCGAGCAGGTCACCCAGCGCGCCGTCGGCGCTGACCTCCAGCACCGGCAGGGCGTCCGGCTGCTCGGCGTCGGCCAGGCCGAGCCGGAGCAGGTCGGCGACGGTCAGCTCGCCGGAGGAGCGCAGCAGTCGCAGGCCGGCGGCGAGCCGCTTCGGGTCCAGTTCCACCCACTGGCCGCGTAGCCGTACCAGCGGGGTCTTCAGCGCGGCCAGCGACGCCAACTCGTCGGCCGTGAGCGGCTGGTCGCCGAGGGACACCTCCCAGCGGTAGTCGACGAGGGCGTCCAGCCCGATGCCGCCGTCGGTGGCGGTGACGGTGCCCGGGGCGGTCCGGCTGCGGGCCTGCAACCGGGCGCCGAGCCGGGACGACGGGCGCCGCCACCAGGAGGGCAGCAGCACGGCGAACCCGGCGGCGTACAGCACCGGTGCGCCCTCGCGGAGGAACAGGTGCGCCCCCTCGACGTCCAGCTCCAGTGCCTCCGGCGTGGCCGTACGCAGGGCGGTGTCCAGCTCGGGCCAGAGCCGGCTGGCGCGGCCCAGCTCGGCGAGCAGCGTCTCCTGCGGGTCGTCGCCGCGACCGGCCAGCCCGACGATGCTCTCCGGCGCCCGCCAGACCTGCCCGGCGTCCACGTGCAGGCTCGGCTCGTCGGCCGCCTGGAGACCGAACTCGACCCGCCACCGCCCGGCCGCCCCCAGCGTCGCCGCCGGGTCGGCGGGCACCACGACGACCGGCTCGGCGACGTCGTCGGCCGGCGGCTCGACCAGGCGGAAGCTCGCCCGCACCGCGCCGCCGGCCGCGTCACGCTGCCAGGCGTCCAGCTCGGCGCGGAGGGTGTCCAGCGCGGCCGGGTCGGCGGCGAACTCCCGCACCGGTCCGGTGAGCGCGGCCAGCCAGGCCGGCACCGCGCCGTTCGGGCGTACGCCCCGGGCCAGCGCGGTCTCCGCCAGGGCCGCCCGGACGGCGGCGTCGGTGAGCGCGTCGAGCGCGTCGGCGACCAGCGCGCCCGGCGCGTCGTCGGCATCCGGCGCGGACCGGTCGCGCCCGGCGGGCGGGCCGGGCCGCACGGGGCGGCGTCGACCGGCGCCCGAGCCGGACGGGGTGCCCGATCCGGCGGTGGCACCGAGGTCGCCCGGTTCATTCGGCCCTGCGGCGGCGCGGGCAGCCGGGGGCAGGGCCAGCGCCAGCGCCCGGGCCCAGGCGGCGTCCGTGCCGGTCAGCAGCGGCTGCCACACCGCCCGGGCGGTGGCCTCCACCCCGCCCCCGCCCACCGGAGACCGGCCGGCGGCCCACCCTCCGGCCACGGCGTCCCGGGCCGATCCCGCAGCGCCGGCCCGGGCCGATCCCGCAGTGCCGGCCCCGGCCGGTCGCGGTGGCACCGGGGTACCGGCCCGGGCCGGTCGGGTCGGCACCGGGGGCGGCTCGGCGAGGCCGGGCAGGACCCGGCCCCGGGCGGCCAGGTCGACCGCGAAGTCGGCCAGCCCGGCGAGGTGGCGCAGGGTGGCGCCCGGCACGGCAGCCACCGCGTCGATGCCCCGCAGCAGGGGCAGGGCGGCGGCGGGGGCGTACCAGAGAACGGGGACCCGCCAACCGGCGAGGGTGACCGGCCCGCGGACCGTCCCGTCGACGTCGGTGCGGACGAGCTCCGGGGAGTCCAGGGGCGTGCCGGCCCGGGTGGGGAGGGTGAGCAGCGCCGTGCCGAGGTCGGCCGGCTCGGCCGCCTCGGCCAGCACGGCGGCGAGCGCGGCGTGGTCGGCGGCGAACGGGTGCGGCCGTTCCCGGGGCGCCCGGCCCGGGCGGCGCGGCGCGCGGGCCGGCAGCGTGCTGTCCTCGGCCCAGACGGCGAGCCCGACTCCTGAGCGCCAGACCCCGTGGACGACCAGCACCCGTTCCCCTCCTCGCGACGACCCCGGCGAGGATATCGGGCCCGGCCCGGCAACCCCGACCAGCACGCCGCCGCCCGCCCGCCGGACGGGACGCCGGCAAGCGGCAAGTGGCGGCGCGGCAAGCCCGAGCGGCGGCATCGACGGCCGGTGGGTGGCGGCACGACGGACGGCGAGCGCGGGCGGCGGCACGACAGGTGGCGGCACCACAGGTGGCAAGCGGCGGGCGGCGATCAGGGCTTCGGCGGTGGACGTTCACAGACGAGGCACTAGGGTCGGGCGCGTGTACGACCTTCTCGTGGTCGGCGGTCTCGGTGTCGATGTGCGGGTCCGGGTGCCCGCGATCCCGTTGCCGGCCGCCGACTCCGTCACCGTCGACCCGATCGACCTGCGGATCGGCAACACCGGTGCCGGGATGGCGCTCGCCGGCCACGCGCTCGGGCTGCGGGTGGCGGTGGTCGACGTCCTCGGCACCGACCCGGCCGGCGACGTGGTCCGGGCCGCCCTGGCCCGTACCCGGGTGCACGCCGTGCTGGGCGACGCCCCCGCCGGCACCCGGCGATCGGTGAACCTGGTCGACCCGGCAGGCCGGCGGATGTCGCTGTACGACCCGCGTCCCTGGCACGGCCCGGCCCCGTTCCCGGCGGCCGAGGTGACCGCGCTGGCCAGGGAGGCGGCGCACGTACACCTGTCGATCATGGATTGGACGCTCCCCCTGCTGCCCGCCCTGCGCGCCGGGCTCGCCGACGGGGCCGTCCTCTCCACCGACCTGCACGACTGGGATGGCGCCAACGCCTACCACCGGCCCTTCGCCGAGGTCGCCGATCTGGTCTTCGTCAGCGGCGTCCGGCTGGGCGTGGGAACCGGTGCGCTCGCCGCCGCGCTGGCGCCCCGCACGGTGCTGGTGACCCGGGGCGCGGACGGCGCCGAACTGCACGCCGGTAGAGGCGACCCGATGCTGGTGCCCGCCGCCGCGCCACCCGCACCGGTCGTCGACACCAACGGCGCGGGAGACGCCTTCGCGGCGGGCGTGATCGCCGGCCGGCTCCGTGGTGCGTCGCTGTCGGATGCGGCGGCGTACGCGGCCCGGGTCGCCGCGGCGGCCTGCACCCACGACGGCATGGAGTATCCGCCCGGCCTGCTGCCGCGTCGCTGATGCCGCCGGGCGACGCTCAGACGGCGCCGGTGGTGCCGTCGGTCAGCTCGCGGAGGATGTCGGCGTGCCCGACGTGCCGGGCGGTCTCCTCGGTCATGTGCACCAGGATCCAGCGCAGGGAGACCTCACCGAGCTGCGGGTGCGGCACGACGTGGTCGAGGTCGAACCGCCCGGCGACCTCCCGGGAACGGGCGCAGGCCCGCTCGTACGCGGCGGCGAGGTGTTCGACGGTGTCCTCGTCGGTGAGCGCGAAGCTGGCCGCCGCGTCCTCCTCGGAGGTGAGGTAGACGTCGCCCGGGCCGGGTGCGAGCAGGCACGGAAACCAGTTCCGCTCCACCAGCGTCAGGTGTTTGACGAGGCCGGCGACGGTGGTGGCCGAGGGCACCAGCCGGCGGGCCGCGTCGGCGTCGGAGAGCCCGCGCAGCTTGCGCAGCAGCACGCCCCGGTGGAAGTCGAGGAAGGATTCGAGCACGGCCCGCTCGTCACCGGTGCGGGCCAGCACCGGGCCGAGCGTGCGATCGATCGCCATCTCCGCCATCCACCGACCCTAGTGCCGCAGCGCCGCGACCCGCTGCCCCGCATCCGCTGCGGGGCCGGGCCAGGCCGGGCAGGATGGGGCGCATGGCATCAACGGCAGAAATCCCTCTGGTCGGTGGCGTGGCCGACGGCGAGACCGTCACCGTGGAACTGGATCCGAACGGCCGCCCGCCGCTGACCCACCACCACCTCGGTGCGAAGGGGCTGGCCGAGGCGGAGATCTACGAGCTGGAGTCCGTGGATGCCGGCGCCGACGGATGGTGCTACCGCTGGCGTGGGCCGGCGGTCTGAGGCGGGTCAGCCCACCCGGGTCAGGCTGCGGGCGCGCAGGCTCTCCAGCACCGCCCGGGTGACGTGGGAGGTCCCCCGTGCCTCGTCGCACACCTGGGCCACCCGGCGGGCGGTGGCCTCGGCCCGCTGGTCCCGCTCGTCCCAGAGCCGGTCGACCTCGGCCAGCAGCGGGCCCTCGACCTCCCGTTCCACGCCACGCAGCGCCGGCACCCCGAGCCGCTGGGCCAGGTCGAAGACCTTGCCGGCGTACGGCAGTGGCAGGAACGGCGTGCCGACCATCGCGGCGAAGATCAGGAAGTGCAGCCGCATGCCCACGGCCAGGTCGAAGTGGCGCATCAGCCCGAGCACCTGCTGGGGCGAGTAGGTGCCGTGCAGGATCCGGCCCCGCTCGGCGGCCACCATGTGCGACAGCACGCCGTGCGAGTGCCGGATGTCGTCACGCTCCATCGGGACGAAGAGCACGTACGCGTCGATCCGGTGCACCAGGAAGTCGCCGATCTGGGCGAGCAGCCGGTGGTAGCCGTCGACGTCGAGCCGCTCGGCGGCCCGGCCCGGCTCCCGCACGCTCATCCCGACCAGTCGTGCCCCCGCCGGTACGCCCTCCTCGCGGAGCAGTTCCGCCGGGAAGTCCTCGGGCTCGATCAGGAACGCCGGGTCGGCGGTCACGGTGATCGGGTTGAGCAGCCCCGCCTCCTCCAGCACCATCCGGGACTCCTGGTCCCGCACGGTCACCTGGGTCGCGCCGGCCAGGGTCTCCCGCACCATGCCCGTGTCCACGCTCTCGCTGAGCGGCCCGACCCCCACCGCGTACGTCAGCAGTGGCAGGCCCCGCTCCTGGGCGACCCGGACCACCCGCAGGTAGCGGCGGGCCTCCCGGTCGTAGAGGATGCCGCCGCCGCCGAGGATCAGCACGTCGAGCTGGGCCAGGACCAGCGCCGAGTCGGTCCGGCTGATCCCCTCCCAGGGCACCGCCTCCACGTCGGGGTGGGCGATCCGGGTGTGCTCCGGATTGCGGGAGAAGACGATGATCCGCCCGTTCGGCTCCTGCTCCCGCAGATCGGCCAGGAGACCGGTCAGGATCGCCTCGTCACCGAGGTTGCGACCGCCGTACGAGCCGAGCACACCGATGGTCAGTCCACCACCATGCGTCATCCGTAGCTCCTCCCCGGGTGCGTCCGGGGCGGGTTCCCGCTGCGCGGGGGAACACTCCTGGATCAGGTCACCGGTCGGCGGCGCCGACCAGACGGGACACGAACGCCACGACGACGTCGTCGGGGTCGAAACCGGCGTCGATGGACGTACCGAGCAGGTCGAGCAGCAGCCCGTCCAGGGCGTAGTGCAGCAGGGCGACCTCGAACGCGCCACCCGGCAGCCCGGAGGCGAGGTGGAACGCGACGTCGTCGCGGTAGCCCCGCCGCAGCGTGTCGCCGAGGATCCGGGCCAGGTCGGGGCGGCGGGCCGCCTCCAGCCGCAGCTCGATCAGGGCCCGGGTGAGGTCCGGTTGCCGGGTGGTCCGCTCGACGATGTACCGCAGGTAGTCGGTGAACAGTTCCAGCGACGGCTCGCGGGCGGCCAACTCGGCCACGACCCGCTCGTCCGGCGCGAACCGCTCCATGATCCGCTCGCCGAGCGCGCCGAGCAGTGCGTCGCGGGAGCGGAAGTAGTTGGAGGCGGTGCCCGTCGGCACCCCCGCCTCGGCGTCGACCGCCCGGTGGGTCAGGCCGCGCGCCCCGGTCGCCGCCAGCACCCGCAGCCCCGCGTCGGCCAGGGCCGCCCGTCGTTCCACGTTTCTCGCCACGGGGAACACCCTAGCAACAACCACTACGCATGTAGTAACTTGATCCACGACACCAGTAGTGATTGGGGAACCCCGTGCGAAAGCTCGTGTACTACGTCGCCAGCACCCTCGACGGCTTCATCGCCGCCCCCGACGGGGCGTACGACTTCTTCGGGTTGGCCCCCGACCTGGCCGCCCACCTGGCGACGAACTGGTCGCAGACATTCGCCACGGCCGCCCACCCGCAGTTCGGCATCGACGAGCCGGCGGGCCGCTTCGACGCGGTGGTGATGGGCCGCGCCACCTACGACCCGGCGCTCAGCATCGGCATCACCAGCCCGTACGCCCACCTCAAGCAGTACGTCTTCTCCCGCACCCTGCCACCGGCCAGCGAGCCGGAGGTGGAGATCCTCGCCACGGACCCGGTGGAGTTCGTGCGGGAGCTGAAGCGTCAACCCGGCCGCGACATCTGGCTCTGCGGCGGCGGTCAGCTCGCCGGCCAACTCCTGCCCGAGGTCGACGAACTGGTCATCAAGCTCAACCCGTACGTGGTCGGCAGCGGCATCCCGCTCGCCGACCGCGGCTTCGACCCGCGCCGGTTCGACCTGGTCGACACCCGTCCGTTCGACAGCGGTGTGGTCATCCTCCACTACGCCCGCCCCGGCGAAGCCGGGTAAGCCCGGGCCTCCGGCATGACACACCTCGCCGGCCCCGAGGCCCGGCACCGCGTCGGCGTCAGCCGGGCGGCGACACCGGGTGGGTGAGGAACGGCAGGACGACGGCGGGCAACGCCGGCGAGGTGACGATGTCGTAGTGGGTGAGCCCCGGCAGCACGGCGAGCCGGGCGGCCGGCCGGTCGGTCCCGTCCCAACCGGCGTCCCGGTGACCGCCGCCGAGCAGGCCGAAGAACTCCACCATGTGCGCCGCGCTGACCGAGTCGGCGTCGGCGAAGACCAGCAGGGTGGGCACGACGAGGGCGGCCACCTCCGCCGACCAGTCGTAGTCGCGCCGCAGCAACTCGCCCGTCTTCGCCCAGAGCCGCGGCCAGTCCCCCGGCCTGGGCGCGACGCGTGTGTAGAGCTCGTGCGGCGGGGAGCCGCGCAACTGCTCGCTCGCCGCCTCGTCGGGCTCGGGCATGCCCGCCAGCACCTCCGGATACCAGCCCTGCCGCCGGCACGGCGCGGAGACGACGACCAGCCTGCGGACCAGCGCCGGATGCTGGATCGCGGTACGCAGCGCCACGCCACCGCCGAGCGAATAGCCCATCACGTCGGCCTCGGTCAGGCCGAGGTGGTCGATCAGCGCCGCGACGTCGTCGGCCATCGACTCGTAGCGCAGCGGACGGTCGACGTCGGCAGTGCGCCCGTGGCCCTGGAGGTCGACCGCGATCACCCGGCGGCGCGCGGCCAGGGCCGGCAGGATCGCCGCGAACATCTCCACCGAGCCGAAGCCGCCGTGCAGCAACAGCAGCGGACGGCCGGTGCCGTGCTCCTCGTGCCACAGGCGCAGCCCGTCCACCTCCGCGTAGCTCATCGGCCCATTCAACCCCGGCCGTACGACGTTCGCGGGCTGCCGGCCGTCCCGGCTACCCCGGCCGTAGGCAAGGGTCGGTGACCGGGTAGGTCGGGCTCTGCGCCGTACGGCCGTCCACCGCCGTCGCCCGCACCGACCACGTCAGCGCCGTCGCGCGCAACTGCCCGACGGTCGCCCGCGCGGTCGACCCGTCCACCGTCATGGCCCGGGCCGACGTCCTGCCCCCGGCGGGTGTCCAGCGAACCTCGGCGCCGCCCAGTGCGGCACTGCCGGTGGCCCGCACCACGAGGCTGTACGTGTCCGAGCCGCACCGCACGTGAGCGGTGGCGGAGACCGTGAACGGCGCGGCGACCTGCGTCGCGCCCGTCGGCCGGGGCGCGGTCGGCGGCCTGGTCGGCGCCACGGACGGTGCCGGTGCGACGCTGGGCGCGGCCTCGGGCGCATCGGTCCGGGTGGCCCCGTCGCCGTCCGCCGACACGACTCCGCTCCCGGGCGTCGGACCGGCGGCGCCGGCCGGCGGCGGGTCGGCAGCCAGCGTGCCGGCCCCCGTGGCCGGCACGGACGGCGGTGCGGAGGCGGGTGCCACCGGCTCACCGGCCGGTGAGCCGAGCGTCTCGGACACCGGCTGGCCGGAGCCGTCCCGCGCGGCGGTCGGGCGTCCTGGCGCCAGCGCCCAGGTGCCGAATGCGGCGAGAAGGACCAGCAGCGCTGCCGCCCCCGCCAGCCGCCGACGCCGCCGGTCGCGTTTCGCCGGCGAGGTCGCCCGCACGGCGTGCGCCCCACCACGCGGCACCGCCGCACCGTTCCGGGCCACCGCCCCGCCGTCCGAGGCCACCGCCGCACCTTCCGGCACGACCGCCGCCCCTTCCGGGGCCACCGCCACGCCGTCCGTCGGCGTGGGGCCATCGCCCGAACCGGCCGCCGGCCCGGCGTCTCCCGTCCCGGATGGTGCGTCGGCTGCGGGCTCGGTCGCTGGACCGGCGCTCCCCGATCCGGGTGGTACGTCGGCTGCCGGCGTCTGCTCGGTCACCGGGCCGGCGTCTCCCGACCCGGACGGCTCGCCGGCTGGCGGCGCCTGGTCGGTTGCCGGGCCGGTGGTGACGGCAGCCGCCGGATCGACCGCCGGGTCGGCCAGGACGCCGGTCGCGTAGACGTCGGCCAGTCTCGGCCACACCGTGTCGGCCACGACCAGGAAGGCCGGCGCCGTGTACGCCGACAGCAGGGCAGCCGGGCTGAGGTGTTCCCGCCGGAGCAGCCCGCACACCGCACAGCTCTCGATGTGCCGCGAGACCCGCTTGCGCAGGGTCGGGGTGAGCCGGCCCTGCCAGCCGTCGATCAGGCCGGCGAGGGTCGGGCAGTCCCGGGCTCCGGTGCGGGCCACCAACAGCGCCCCCAGCGCCCGTTCGAGCTGCGAACGGGCCCGCGACAGGCGGGCGTGGGCGTGGTTCGCGGGCACCCCGAGAGCCGTGCCGATGTCGGCGGACGACAGGTCGTGTCGGATGGCCAGGTGGACCACCTCGCGGTCGCCCGGGTTCAGCGCGGCGACCGCGGTGTGCACCAGGGCGCGTACCTGCTCGGCGTTGACGCCCGTGGCCGGGTCGACGGTGTCGGCCACCTGCTCGCCGGCCTCCTCGATCGGCAGCGAGCGGGACCGTTCCCGGAGCTGCCGGAGACATTCGTTGCGCACGATCGCGTACAACCAGGAGCGCAGCCGGTCCGGCTCCCGAAGCTGGCCGATGCGCTGGCTGGCGGTGAGGAACGCGTCGTGGACGGCGTCCGCGGCGGCCTCGGGCTCGCGCAACATCGTCCGGGCGTACGTGTACAGCCGGTCGGCGTACCGCCGGTACATGCCCTCCAGCCCGGCCCGCTCGCCGCGGCGCACCGCCTCGACCAGTGCGGTGTCGTCCCGTGCCGCCGTGTCCATCCAGGTCTCCCGCTGATCGTCGACCGGTCAATTAGAACCGCGGAATTTTTTTCTTGGAGCTTTCTGTTGGCATCCCGACCCGACCGCGCTCCTACCGGTGTCATCGCAACCGAACAGCCCCAGATAGGGAAGACATCATGCGAGAAGGATCGAACCTGAACCCGTGGTCGCGTCGGACGGCCGCCGTCGGCGGTGCCGCGCTGAGCGCGCTCGTGCTCGGCCAGCTGGCCCTCGCCGGACCGGTGGCGGCGGTGCCCGGCCTGAGCATCAAGACGACGACCGGCCCGAGCAGCAGCGCCGCGAAGTCGCAGAACGCGACCTGCCCGGCCGGCACCAAGGTCATCGGCGGTGGTGGCGCGATCACCGGCTTCGGCCTCGGGCAGGTCGGCATGGACATCATGCGACCACTGATCGGCGGGGACGCGTACTCGGTGACCGGCCGGGAGGACGAGAACGGCGTGAGCGGCAGTTGGGCGGTCACGGCGAGCGCGGTGTGCGCCACGCCGCCCCCGGGCCTGGTGACCGTGTCCGGCAGTTCGGCGCCCAGCTTCGGCACGTCGAACTGGTTCGAGAAGTCCTGCCCGGCCGGCAAGCACGCCATCGGGGTCGGCGGCGCGGTCGTCGGGGCGTCGAACAGCGAGGTCGTCCTCGAGGATCTGCGCATCAACCAGAACAGCGTCGTGGTGGCGGGTGCCGAGGACGAGACGGGCTTCGCCGACACCTGGTGGCTGGATGCCACCGCGATCTGCGCCGACCCGCTGCCCGGCGAGCAGCGCGTGATCGACGACAGCGTCTACAGCTCCGCCTCCGTCCAGTCGGTCACCGCCGAGTGCCCTTCCGGCACGCGCGTGCACGGGGTGGGCGGCGAGATCCTCGGCGGCGACGGGCAGGTGCGCCTGACCGAGATGCGGGCCACGAGCTCGACCGTCGTCACCGTCCGCGCCATGGAGGACGAGAACGGCTTCAGCGACAACTGGAAGGTGCGCGCGTACGCCGTCTGCGCGAACTGACCCGTCGGCACCCGTGGTCCCGCGCCGGCTGCCCGGCGCGGGACCGGCAGGTCGCCGGACGTCACGATCGACGAACCGGTACGGGCCGCCGGTCATCCGGCGGCCCGTCCGCGTGCCGTCAGCTTGGGGCGAGGAGGCAGAACTCGTTGCCTTCCGGGTCGGCGAGGACCGTCCACGGGACATCGCTTTGACCAAGGTCGATGAGGGTGGCGCCGAGAGTCCCCAGTCTGGCCGTCTCGGCCTCCACGTCGTCACCTGGGTATGGGCGGATGTCGAGATGGACGCGGTTCCACACGGTCTTCACGTCGGGTGTGCGGAGGAACTGCAGGTATGGGCCGATGCCCTTGGCAGAGCGCAGCACCGCGTTGTGGTCGGTCACTTCGTGCAGGGTCCAGTCCGTGGCCCTGCTCCAGAAGCGGGCCATCGCTCGCGGGTTCGCGCAGTCGACCACTACCGCGGCGATCGGTCCGGTGTCCTGGTAGAGCGGTCGGGGGTCCAGCACACAGAACTCGTTGCCCTCCGGGTCGGCCATGACCGTCCATGGGACGTCGCCCTGGCCCACGTCGGCGGGTGTTGCGCCGAGATCCTTCAGGCGCGCGACGACCTCCGCCTGATGGGCCGCCGAGGTGGTGGCGAGGTCGACGTGCACCCGGTTCTTCACCGTCTTGGGTTCCGGGGAGACGATGAGGTCGACGCAGACAGCGACGGGGTCGGGGTAGACGAAGCCCTCGGGTTCGAGGTTGGTCACGCCGGGTTCCTCGCTGGAGACCCCCCAGCCGAGCACCGCAGCCCAGAAACCGCCGAGCGCGGCGTCGTCCCGAGCCTTCATGTTGATTTGAACGAGCCGCGTTGCCATGTCGGCGATGCTAGGGCCTGTGTCGAGTCGGCGGTGGCGCCCGACCGTTCGGCGTGTCGAAGATCGACATGTGGCGAGGTCCCGTCGAGTAAATGAATCGGCAAGCGGTACCGAGACTCGTAGCGTCGCCAGGATGGGCAGCAACGACGAACGCGACCTGGTCCGACGCGGGTACGACGCACTCTCCTACCACTACCGGTCCGACGACGCGGGTGACGGTCAGTACGCTCCCTGGCTCGCCGGCCTACACCGGCGCCTACCGGGCCCGGCAGCCGTCCTCGACCTCGGATGCGGCTGTGGTGTGCCGACCGCTCGTTACCTCGCCACCGCCGGGCACCACGTCACCGGCATCGACATCAGCGATGTCCAGCTCGAGCGGGCACGCCGCCTGGTGCCCACCGGCACCTTCCTGCGCGCTGACGCCACCCGACTCGACCTGCCACCGGCCTCGTTCGACGCCGTGGTCTGCCTCTACGCCCTCATCCACATGCCCCTGGCCGACCAGCCGCGGCTGATCAGGAACATCGCCACCTGGCTACGCCCCGGGGGCTGGCTGCTGACCACCGTCGGCAGCAGCGCCTGGACCGGCACCGAGGACAACTGGCTCGACGGCCCCGCCACCATGTGGTGGAGCCACGCCGATGCCTCCACCTACCGCTCATGGCTGCAACAGGCGGGACTGACAGTCACCACCGAGGACTTCGTCCCGGAAGGCACCAGCGGTCACGCCCTCTTCTGGGCACAGCGCCCACAGGGCTGACACGGTCCCTGGACACTCCGCGGCTGGGGAGCTCCGCCGAGCTCAGCCACTTCCGGGTCGCGCAGAGTCTGGAACAACAGCCAGCTGAGCACCGGCATGAGGATGAGCGGCGCCAGCGCGGTTCGCAACGACGTCGCGTCTGCTACCGCGCCGATGACAGGGCTGGCGAGGCCGCCGATGCTGACGGTCAGGCCGAGGGTGATGCCACTGGCGGTGCCGACCTTCGTGGGTAGGTAGTCCTGCCCGAGGGTGACCTGGAGCGAGAAGGGAACATAGAGGCCGACCGAGGTCAGGGCCACGAACAGGTAGATGGCGGGTCCAGGCACCCACACCACGCCCGTGATCACGACGACGGTGAGCGCGTACGACCAGCGGGAGACCGCCACCCGGCCCCATCGTGCTGCCGCGGACCCGCCCAGCATCGAGCCGATCACACCGCCGAGGTAGAGCACGAACAGGGCGGCAGTGCCCGCCGCAGAGCTGCCGTTCATACGCTGCTGGGCGTACAGGGAGATGAACGTGCTCAGGCCGACGAAGGAGATCGACCGGAACACCACGGCCAGCATCAGCCGCACGAACGAGGGGATGTCGTCGTGCCCGACCGGTGCTGATGCTCCGCTTTCGGCGCTCCTGCGCTTGGCCAGAGTGCGCAGGACGGGCAAAGCCATCGCAGTGCCGACGAGAGCCGGTACCACCATCAACGGCGTCCAGCCCAGGCCACCGATGGCCGCGACGGCGGCGACCATCAGCGGCGCCAGCGCGAAGCCGACGTTGCCGCCGGTGGAGAAGTACGCCATGGCGGTGTGGCTGCCCTCGCTGGCTTCGCGAGCGATCCGCGCGGATTCGGGATGGTAGGCGGCCACGCCGATGCCGGAGACCGCCACGAAGAAGAGAGTGAGTGTGTAGTTACCGCTCAGTCCGCTCAGTGCGATACCCACCCCGCCCAGCATGGTGCTGACGGGCAGCAGCCAGGGCATTGCCCACCGGTCGGTGAGCGCGCCGAACACCGGCTGCGCCACCGAAGACAGCAGTGACGCAGCGAGCACGAAGCCAGATGCCGCCGCGTAGGTGTAAGCCCGTTCCGCGACGAACAACGGCACCAGAGCCGCGACGGTGCCCTGGTAGATGTCGACGCAGGCATGGCCAACGGAGAGCAGGGTGATTGAGGTTCTCCTTCGCACTCAGCGATGGTTCCAACTCGCCACCCTGTCGGGCTTCCGATAATCTGCCAACCAATGACGGAAATACGCCACGCCCCGGTGGCCCCCACGCGTACTCAACGGCTCGCGTCCGGGGGCCAGATCGACGCGCACCGTCATGACGATCACCAGATCGTCTACGCCACCCGCGGGGTGCTGTCCGTCACGACCGACGAAGGTTCCTGGGTCGCGCCGGGCACGCGCGCCATCTGGGTGCCGGCCGGAACGGTGCACGCCCACCGGGCATACGGCGAACTGGACCTGCACCTGGTCGGGTTGCCGGCATCGGACAACCCGCTCGGCCTGGACACTCCGACCGTGCTGACCGTCGGCCCGCTGCTATGCGAACTGATCATCGCCTATGCGGGCGACGGAAGCGGAGACAGCCCAGAACGGGCCCGGCTGCGCGCCGTGCTGCTCGACCAACTCCGGGCCTCTCCCCAGCAACCGCTGCACGTGCCAACCCCCACCGAGCCCGTGCTGCGCACCGTGTGCGCCATCTTGCAGGCCGACCCGGGCGACAACCGTACGCTCGCGGAACTCGGCCGTGAGGTGGGGGCCAGCGACCGCACCCTGTCCCGGATGTTCCGCCGCGACCTCGCTATGACCTTTCCACAGTGGCGCACCCAGCTACGCCTACACCACGCACTGATTCTGCTGGCCGACAGGACGCCGGTCACCGTCGTGGCCCACCGATGCGGCTGGTCGTCGGCCAGCGCCTTCATCGACGTGTTCCGCCGCACCTTCGGCCAAACCCCAGGCGCTTCGTCGTATGACTCATCGACTGGTTGGTGCAAGGCATGACGCAGGCGTCGGCCAAGCGCTCGTTGACCGGAACGCCGATAGCATGCGGGCATGTGCCGGTACGCCGAGACTCCTTACAAGGTCCACTACGTGTGCGTGTCGTGCCGTCGTAGTCACAAGTACGCCTGGGACAACGCAAAGCACCTGTGTACGTCGTGTCGGCAGCCGATGGTCCTTGCTGGGCACGACTTCGCGGCCCCCCGGCGGGGGAATGACTCCGGGTGGGCCGCGGTTGCGGCAGTTCTCGGGGCCGGACTGCGCTACGAGGGTTTCGAGGTCTGCGGGTGTTCGCGGGAGCCGAGGTTCCGGCCGCGAACGCGTGCCCAAGTCCGGATGCGGCGGCGGGCCGCCAGCCGCCTTGGGCTGTCGGAGGCTGAGGCGCTGGCTGCGCGGGATCCCTACGACCTTGGTTGACTACGGGACCGCGCTGCACTTCGCTGCGCTGGACGTTCTGGCTGACCAGCTCGGCTGCCACGTCGGCGCGCATCCGGTTTTGGTGCTGGTGGTGATGGTGGGCGCGGCAGGTTTCGAACCTGCGACCCCTCGCTTGTAAGGCGAGTGCTCTCCCACTGAGCTACGCGCCCGGTACGCCCCTACGGCGGGCCGGAGGGTGGCAAGCTTACCCTGCCCTCCACCGGCCCGGTCGTACGGCGTGCCCGGTTGGTCAGGCCGCGACGGCGTCGGCGAGCGCCTTGCGCCAGCCCTGCTGGTCGCGCGCCTCACCCGGCATGTTCATCTCGGCGAAGCGGACCACGCCGGCCTTGTCGATCACGAAGGTGCCCCGGTTGGCGATGCCCGCGACGTCGTTGAAGACGCCGTACGCCTGGGCGGTCGCGCCGTGCGGCCAGAAGTCGGCCAGCAGCGGGAACTGGTAGCCCTCCTTGTCGGCCCAGATCTTGTGGGCGTAGACCGAGTCGACGCTGACGGTCAGGACCTGGACGTCGTCGTTGACGTATTCGTTGAGGTTGTCCCGCACCTCGCACAGCTCACCCTGGCAGATCCCGGTGAAGGCGAGTGGGTAGAAGACCAGCAGCACGGTGCGCTTGCCACGGAAGTCCGAGAGCCGGACCTCCTGGTTGTTCTGGTCCTTGAGCACGAAGTCCGGCGCCTCGGCGCCAACCTCGATCGGCATGCGAGCTCCTCAGAGATGGGATCGGATGGCAACAGCCTGCCACACCCGGCAGCGGGCGCTGCCGGGTGATCACTGGCGGCGGCCTACTTCTTGCCCTTGGCCCCGCGGCGCAGGACGAGGCGGGCCCCGCTCCAGTCCCGGCCGGCGTTGATGGTGGAGGTCTGTTGGAGGCCGGCGGTGGGCGCGGACTCGGCGATCTCGCTCGGCTCGACGTGCCCCTCGCGCCCGGCCTTGGGCGTGAGCAGCCACACGACACCGTTGTCGGCCAGCGGGCCGAGGGCGTCGACTAGGAGTTCGAAGAGATCACCGTCACCGTCGCGGTACCAGACCAGCACCGCGTCGACCACCTCGTCGGTGTCCTCGTCGACCAGATCTCCACAGCGGTCGGTCAGTGCGTCCCGGAGATCCTGGTCGACGTCGTCGTCGTACCCCATCTCCATGACGACCATCCCCGGCTCGATCCCGAACCGGTCCGCCAGGCTGCGTACCCCGTCGGCGGCCTGACCAGCGGTCGCGCTCACTGTCGCGTGCCTCCTCATCTCATCCCTACCCGCGGCGTCACGTCGACGCCGTCAGGCAAAGTCCACACAGTTGTGGCTCCCCGCGCAAGTGGCGCACCGGGTGGAACGGAATTTACCGTGCCAAGAGAGCGCGGGCACCCTGGGTAATGGCTTCCTCGGAGACCAGAACCTGACGGGCCGCCGGCCCTAATGGTACAAACGAGTCAACTCCGGCGACTCGCCGCGCCGCTCCGACATACCCGCCGTCCACCAGGGCCGCGATGACCCCCTCGCCGACCCCGCCGGAGCGGCGGGTCTCGTCCACGACCAGCACCCGGCCGGTCGCCGCCGCCTCCCGGACGATGTCGGCCACCGGCAGCGGGGCCAGCCAGCGCAGGTCCACCACCCGGATCCCGATCCCCTCGTCGGCGAGGGCCGCCGCCGCACGCAACGACATCGGGACCCCGTTACCGAACGTGATGATCGTGACGTCCTCGGCGGAGCCGACGCCGTAGACGCGGGCCCTGCCGATGGGCAGGTGCCCGCCGGTCCACGCGCCGGGCTCGGCGTAGTGTGACAGCCACTCGCCGTCACCGTCGGCGTACAGGTCACGGGTGTGGTAAAGCGCGATCGGCTCCAGGAAGACGCAGACGCTGCCGTCCACCGCCGCGCTGGCCAGGCAGGTGCGCAGCATGGGCGCGGCGTCGTCCGGCCGCGACGGCACCGCGATCACCAGGCCCGGCACGTCCCGGAGTACGGCCACCGAGTTGTCGTTGTGGAAGTGCCCCCCGAACCCCTCCTGGTAGGCCAGGCCGGCCACCCGCACCACCATGGGGTTGCGGAACGCCCCCTGGGAAAAGAACTGCATCGTGGCGGCCTCGCCGCGCACCTGGTCCTCGGCGTTGTGCAGGTACGCCAGGTACTGGATCTCGGGCACGGGCAGCATCCCGGCCAGCCCTGCGCCGAGCCCCAGCCCGAGGATCGAGGTCTCGTCGAGCAGGGTGTCGAAGACCCGGGCCGCGCCGAAGCGGTCCCGCAGCCCCTTGGTCACCCCGTAGACGCCGCCCCTGGCGCCGACGTCCTCGCCGAACACGGCCATCTGCGGGTGGTCGAGCATCCCGTCGGCGAGCGCGGCGTTGATGCTCTGCGCCAGCGTCAGCGGGCCGGTCAGCTCCGGCGGCTTCCCGCCGAACGCCTCCGCGCGGGCCCCGGCCCCGGGCCCGGCGGCGCGGGCCGCCGCGTCGGCCACCGCCCGGGCGACCCGGGCCGGCCGGCGCGGGGCCAGCGGGGCCACCACCTCGGCGGGTGCGGTCAGCTTCGGCTCGTCCAGCACCTCCTCGGCGATCCGGCGCACCTGCCAGCCGATCTCGTCGTAGCGGGCCAGCAGTTCCTCGCCGGTGGCGACCCCGGCCCCGACCAGCAGCCGCGCGGTGCCGGTCAGCGGGTCCCGGTCGAGGTCGGCGGCGATCTCCCCGGCGCTCCGGTACGCGGTCTCGGCGTCCGCGCCGGCGTGCCCCATCAGCCGTACGGTCGACAGGTGGAGCACGGCGGGGCGGCGGTGCCGGCGCACCCAGGCCGCCGCCTCGGCCGCCACCTCGTACGCCCGCACCAGGTCGTCGCCGTCCGCGGCGAAGTACCGGATCCCCGGCTTGGCCCGCAGCGTGGTCTCCACCCACCCCTTCGGGGAGCGGACGCTGATGCCGAGGCCGTTGTCCTCGCAGACGAAGAGCACCGGGATGCGCAGGCCGGTGTGGTCGTACCAGCCGGCGGTGTTGAACGCGGCGGTGGCGCTGGCGTGGTTGACCGAGGCGTCGCCGAACGAGCAGACCACGACGGCGTCCGGCGGCCAGGGTGTGTACGCGTCGTCCCCGCCGCTGCCGGTCCGCACCCCGTCGCGCCGGCCGGCGGTGTCCAGCCGGCGGAGCCGTTCCACCGCCAGCCCCATCCCGACGGCGCGGGGCAGGTGCGAGGCGATGGTGGAGGTGGTCGGGATGACGGCCAGGTCGGCCCGGCCGAAGACCTTGTGCCGCCCGCCGGCGAGGGGCTCCCGGCTGGAGGCGACCATGCCCCGCAGCACGTCACGGGCCGCCTCGGCGTACTCCGGGGAGAACGGCCGGTCCACGAGGGGCCCGCCGGTCGGATCGTCCGGGTCGGGGGCGTCCGGCCGGGAACCCTCGGCGGGGCCGGCCGGGGCGTCCTCGGCGGGCCCGTCGGCCGCACCACCCGGCTGGTCGGCCCCGCCCTGCGCGGCCTCCGGCTGGTCGGCCGAGGCCGCTCGGGCGGCCTGGGCGGCGCGGACGCAGTAGAAGGCGCCCGAGCGGTAGTGCAACAGGGCCGGGTCGGAGGCGCGCAGGGCGGCGGCGACCGCGGCGTTTCCCTCGTGGCCGGCGGAGCCGATCGTGTAGAACCCCTCGTCGAAGCTGCGCAGCCATCGGCCGGCCAGGTCGAGCTGACGGCTGGTCGCCTGGGCGTCGAAGAGTTCCAGCGCCCGCGCGCCGGTGAGCGTCGTGTCGTCGGTGACCGGCCGTGCCGGGTCACGCCGCTGCGGCGGGGCGGCCAGCTCGGCCAGCGCCTCCCGGAAGCGGTCGTCGAGATCTTGCGGGGTGGTCACGTCGGACAGCATTACCGACAAGCGGCCCGCGCGCCCACCCGGACACGAACGACGCGGGGTGCGTCAGTCGTCGCCGCACCGCTCGGGGCAGCCGCCGTCGGAGACCTTCCAGACCAGCTCACGCAGGGTCGACAGCTCCTCCACGGTGAGCCCGGCGAGCAGTCGGGAGTCCGACATGACCTGCCGCACCCGGGCCCGGACCTGCCGCCCCCGCCCGGTGACCACAAGCGTCTTCTGCCGCCGGTCGGTGGGGTCGGTGCGCCGTTCGACCAGCCCGGACCGCTCCAGCCTGTCGACCAGGGCGGTCACGTTGGAGCGGTCGCAGCCCAGCCCCTCGGCGAGGTCCCGGGCCGGCAGCGGCCGGTCGGGGTCCAGTTCGTGCAGCGCCCGCGCGGTCGCGGGGGTCAGCCCCAGCTCGGCGATCTCCACGTCCTGGTGGTGGCGCAGCGCGGAGGCGAGGTGCGTGATGCGGCGCACCACCTCGCCGGCCAGCACCGCGCGGTCGGCGGAGTCCGGCGGGGTGGAGGGGACGGTGTGCTGCGCCATGTCCCACAGCCTACTTACCGTCAACAGTTGAGCACCTCTACCGTTTGCCGGCTCACGCGCATCGCGCCTTGGTCCGGGACGGGAGGCGGCGTCAGCCGGGGAGGAACGAGAAACGGACGCTGCGGGTGGGGTTGTCCCCGTTGGGATCGACCAGGCAGACCGACTGCCAGGTGCCCAGCGCCAGCCGCCCGTCGACCACGGGCAGCGTCGCGTACGGGGGGACGAACGCCGGCAGCACGTGGTCGCGCCCGTGCCCGGGCGAGCCGTGCCGGTGCCGCCAGCGGTTGTCGGCGGGAAGCAGGTCGTCGAGTGCGGCGAGCAGGTCGTCGTCGGATCCCGAGCCGGTCTCGATGATCGCCAGTCCGGCGGTGGCGTGCGGCACGAAGACGTGCAGCAGCCCGTCGCCGTGCCCGGAGACGAACCGCTCGGCCTCGGCCGTGATGTCCCGGACGGCCGGCCGGGACCCGGTCTGGACCGTGATCACCTCACTACGCATACGACGCATTCTGCCCGAGGGGGTCAGCTGTCGCCGCCGGAGTTCCCGGCACCGGACCGCCCGCCGCCGGAGCCTTCGCCGACCAGGCGGGTTGCCCGCCTCACACCGGGCCGCCCGGTTGCGCAAAGTTACCGACGGGTACCTGTGTCGCGCGTCGCCTCTGCGGGCGGTGGACGTGACGGCGGGTGCCACCAGGGGGCAGGATGGCGCTAGAGACCTATCCCACACAGAACCGAGGGAACGCCTGTGGCTACGGAACGCAAGCGCCCGGTGATCACCGCTGGTCTGCCGAGCCAGCTTCCGGACATCGACCCTGAAGAGACCAGCGAATGGGTCGAGTCGCTCGACGGTGTCATCGACGAGCGCGGGACAAAGCGCGCCCGCTACGTCATGCTGAGCCTGCTGGAGCGGGCCCGCGAGCGCCAGGTCGGGGTGCCGTCCCTGACCACCACCGACTACATCAACACCATCCCGCCGGAGCGCGAACCCTGGTTCCCGGGTGACGAGAACGTGGAGCGGCGGATCCGGGCGTACGTCCGGTGGAACGCGGCCATGCTGGTGCACCGGGCGCAGCGTCCCGAGATCGGCGTCGGCGGGCACATCTCCACCTTCGCCAGCTCGGCCTCGCTCTACGAGGTGGGCTTCAACCACTTCTTCCGCGGCAAGAACCACCCTGGTGGCGGCGACCACATCTACTACCAGGGCCACGCCTCCCCCGGCATGTACGCGCGGGCGTACCTGGAGGGGCGGCTCACCGAGCACCAGCTCGACGGGTTCCGCCAGGAGCTGTCGCACCCGGGCGGCGGCCTGCCGTCCTACCCGCACCCCCGGCTCATGCCGGACTTCTGGGAGTTCCCCACGGTCTCCATGGGCCTGGGCGGGCTGAACGCGATCTACCAGGCGCGGTTCAACCGCTACCTGCACCACCGGGGCATCAAGGACACCTCGGACCAGCACGTCTGGGCGTACCTGGGCGACGGCGAGATGGACGAGCCGGAGACGCTCGGCGCGATCGGCGTGGCCGCCCGCGAGGAGCTGGACAACCTCACCTTCGTGATCAACTGCAACCTCCAGCGGCTCGACGGGCCGGTGCGGGGCAACGGCAAGGTCATGCAGGAGCTGGAGGCGTTCTTCCGGGGCGCCGGCTGGAACGTCATCAAGGTGGTCTGGGGCCGGGAGTGGGACCCGCTGCTCGCCGCGGACACCGACGGCGCGCTGGTCAACCTGATGAACACCACGCCCGACGGTGACTACCAGACCTACAAGGCGGAGTCCGGGGCGTACGTCCGGGAGCACTTCTTCGGCCGCGACCAGCGGACCCGCAAGATGGTCGAGGACTTCAGCGACGACGAGATCTGGAACCTCAAGCGGGGCGGACACGACTACCGCAAGCTCTACGCGGCCTACAAGGCGGCGATGGAGCACACCGGCCAGCCGACCGTGATCCTGGCCAAGACGATCAAGGGCTGGACGCTGGGCTCGCACTTCGAGGGCCGCAACGCCACGCACCAGATGAAGAAGCTGACGCTGGAGGACCTGAAGACCTTCCGCGACCGGCTCTACCTGGACATCCCGGACAAGGCGCTGGAGGACAACCCCTACCTGCCGCCGTACTACCACCCCGGCGAGAAGTCCGACGAGATCGCCTACCTCAAGGAGCGGCGCCAGCAGCTCGGCGGCTACCTGCCGTCGCGGCGGCAGGGGGAGAAGCGGCTGGCCATCCCCGGCCCGGAGCGCTTCGCCGACGTCAAGCGCGGCTCGGGCAAGCAGAAGGTGGCCACCACGATGGCCTTCGTACGTCTGCTCAAGGACGTGATGAAGGACAAGGAGTTCGGCAAGCGCTGGGTGCCGATCATCCCGGACGAGGCCCGCACCTTCGGCATGGACTCGCTCTTCCCGACGCAGAAGATCTACTCGCCGCACGGCCAGCGCTACACCTCGGTCGACCGGGAGCTGTTCCTGTCGTACAAGGAGTCCACCGGCGGGCAGATCCTGCACGAGGGGATCAACGAGGCCGGCTCGGTCGCCTCGTTCACCGCCGCCGGCTCGGCGTACGCCACGCACGACGAGCCGATGATCCCGATGTACATCTTCTACTCGATGTTCGGGTTCCAGCGCACCGCCGACGGGCTGTGGGCCGCCGCCGACCAGATGGCCCGGGGCTTCCTGCTCGGCGCCACCGCCGGCCGGACCACGCTCAACGGCGAGGGGCTCCAGCACGAGGACGGCCACTCGCTGCTGATCGCCGCCACCAACCCGGCGGTGGTCGCGTACGACCCGGCGTTCGGTTTCGAGATCGCGCACATCGTCGAAAACGGCCTGCACCGGATGTACGGCGAGGCGCAGGAGAACGTCTTCTACTACCTGACGATCTACAACGAGCCGATCCTCCAGCCGGCGGAGCCCTCGGACGTGGACGTCGAGGGGCTGCTCAAGGGCATCTACCGCTACTCCCCCGCCCCGCAGGTGGACGGCCCGAAGGCGAACGTCCTGGCCTCCGGCACCGGCATGCAGTGGGCGCTCAAGGCCCAGCAGTTGCTGGCCCAGGACTGGGGCGTGGCCGCCGACGTCTGGTCGGTGACCTCCTGGACGGAACTGCGCCGCGACGCGGTGGAGTGCGAGGAGCACAACCTGCTCAACCCGGGCGCGGAGCAGCGGGTGCCGTACATCCAGCAGAAGCTGGCCGACGCCGACGGGCCGAAGGTCGCGGTCAGCGACTGGATGCGCGCGGTGCCGGACCTGGTCGCCCGCTGGGTGCCCGGGGACTACACCTCCCTCGGCACGGACGGGTTCGGCATGTCCGACACCCGGCACGCCCTGCGCCGGCACTTCCACGTCGACGCCGAGTCGGTGGTGGTCGCGACGCTGCGGCAGCTCGCCCTGCGCGGCACGGTGCCGGCGAGCGTGCCGGCCGAGGCGGCCAAGAAGTACGCCATCGAGGACGTGAACGCGGCCCCGGTCGGTGAGACCGGCGGCGACAGCTAGGCACGTACGCGACGAAGGGCCCGGCGCACCTCGCGCCGGGCCCTTCGTCGTTTCCCTCGACGGACGAACCGGCGGTGGTCCGGAGTCCCTGGCGGGGAAACCGGGCCACCGCCGTCGCGGGCGACGCCAGGACGTGCCCGGCTCAGCCGACGGCGGCCAGGTCGGTCAGCCGGGCGAGCGACTCCTCCAGGTCGGCGCCGACCCTGCGCAGGCCGAGGCGGAGCAGGGCGGCCTTGACCGGGCCGGCCGGCCAGCGCACGACGATGAGCCGCACGATCGTCCCGCTCTCCTCCTCGTCCACGGTGAGCTGGACGTAGATCTCGGTGCGCGCCTCCGCCCGGGCACCGGCGCCCCTGGCGCGTTCGCGCCAGCCGATCAGGGTCGGCTCCTGATAGGCGATCACCTCGGCCTCATGCGCCGCGCCACGCCCGGCCTGGACGAGTTGTCGACGCCCGAAGCCCTCTCCCGAGAGCACCTCGGCCGCACGGACCCCCGCCAGCCAGGCCGGCAACTGCTCGGCCCGCTGCACGACGTCCCAGACCGCTTCCACCGGCGCCATCACGTGCGCACTGCGTTCCACGAGGATCATTTCCGTCTTTCCTCCAGTGAGGACATCCCACGATATCGGCACTCTATGCGCAAATTCGGACGTACCTGGACGGGTTCGGAAAAGACACGCCGAAATGCATTGCGCTACGGCGACGTACGGCCTATGGCGCATCGACGGGTCTCGCCCTAGAGTCGCGAACACGATTCACGTACGACGGGAGAGCACATGTCGACCGCAGCGATGCCCGAGTTCCCCGCCGGATTCCGCTGGGGAGTGTCCACCTCCGCCTACCAGATCGAGGGTGGCGCCGACTCCGACGGGCGCGGAGCCTCCATCTGGGACACCTTCGCCCACACCCCCGGCCGGATCCTCGACGGCAGCACCGGCGACGTGGCCTGCGACCACTACCACCGGCACGCCGAGGACGTCGCACTGCTCGCCGGGCTGGGCGTCTCGGCATACCGCTTCTCGATCGCCTGGCCCCGGGTGCGGCCCACCGGCGACGGCCCACTCGACCCGCGCGGGCTCGACTTCTACGACCGCCTCGTCGACGACCTGCTCGCCCACGACATCGACCCCGTCGCCACCCTCTACCACTGGGACCTGCCCCAGCCCCTCGAGGACGCCGGCGGCTGGCTCGCCCGCGACACCGCACACCGCTTCGCCGAGTACGCCGACGCCACCGCCGCCCGGCTCGGCGACCGGGTGAAGCTCTGGATCACCCTCAACGAGCCGTTCATCCACATGAGCCTCGGGCACGCCACAGGCGAGCACGCCCCCGGCCGGACGCTGCTCTTCGACGCCTTCCCGGTCGCCCACCACCAGCTCCTCGGCCACGGTCTCGCCGTCGCCGCACTGCGGGCACGCACCAGCAGCCCGATCGCCATCGCGAACAACTACTCGCCCGTCCGGCCGGCCGGGGACAGCGACGCCGACCGCGCAGCCGTCGCGGCGTACGAGGCCCTGCACAACCGGCTCTTCACCGACCCGCTGTTCGGCCGGGGCTACCCCGACGAGCTGGGCTTCGACACGAGCGCGGTGCGCGCCGGCGACCTCGACGTGATCGCCGCGCCGATCGACGTGCTTGGGGTCAACTACTACAACCCCACCGGCGTACGCGCCCCGCAGGAGGGCTCGCCGCTGCCGTTCGAGATGGTGCCGCTGGAGGGCTACCCGCGCACCGCCTTCGACTGGCCGGTCGCCCCCGACGGGCTGCACGAACTGCTCGGCTGGCTGCACCGCACGTACGCCGACGACCTGCCACCGATCCAGATCACCGAGAGCGGCTGCGCGTACGACGACGTGCCCGACGCCGACGGTCGCGTACCCGACCCGGAGCGGATCGCCTACCTCGACGGGCACCTGCGCGCCGTACGCGCCGCGATGGCCGAGGGCGTCGACGTGACCGGCTACTTCGTCTGGTCGCTGCTGGACAACTGGGAGTGGGCGGACGGCTTCACCAAACGCTTCGGCCTGGTGCACGTCGACTTCGACACCCAGCTCCGTACGCCCAAGTCCTCGTACGCCTGGCTCCGTGACCTGATCGCCCGGCCGTGACCACCGTCGATCCGACGCCCGCCTCGCTGCCGGCGGCGCTCGCCGAGCCGACCGTGCCGGTACGGCGGGGCTGGATCGCGCTGGCCTTCGCCGCGAACCTCGGGGTCTGGATGGCGTTCTTCACGCCGATCCAGGTGCTGCTGCCGCAGCAGTTGGAGCGGATCGCGCCGGCCGACAAGGAGGCCGCGCTCGCCGTGGTGACCGGCATCGGCGCGCTCGCGGCGGTGCTCGCCAACCCCCTCGCCGGGGCGCTGTCGGACCGCACCTGCCTGCGGCTGGCCGGGCGCGAGTTCGGCCGCCGGCACGTCTGGACCGCCGGCGGCGCGCTGCTCGGCGCCGCCGCCCTGGTGCTGCTGGCGCAGCAGCGCACCGTCGCCGGGGTCGCGCTCGGCTGGGTCGCCGCGCAGGTCTGCTTCAACGCGATGCTGGCCAGCCTGACCGCCGCCGTGCCGGACCGGGTGCCGGTCACCCAGCGGGGCGGCGTCTCCGGCTGGGTCGGCATCCCCCAGGCGCTCGGGCTGGTGCTGGGGGTGGTGCTGGTCACCGCCGTGGTCAGCGGCACCGGCGCCGGCTACCTGGCGGTGGCGGCGGCGATGCTGCTGCTGGCCCTGCCGTTCGCGCTGCTCACCACCGACGACCCGCTGCCCCGCGCGCACCGCCCGGCGCTGCGGTGGCGCGCCCTGTTCGCGTCGATGTGGGTCTCGCCGCGCCGGCACCCCGACTTCGGCTGGGCCTGGATCACGCGGTTCCTGGTGCAGCTCGGCAACGCGCTCGGCACGCTCTACCTGCTCTACTTCCTCACCGACGAGGTGCGCCACCCCGACCCCGAGGGCGGCCTGCTGGTGCTGATCCTGCTCTACACGGCCGGCCTGGCGGCCACCGCCGTGGTGGCCGGGCGGCTGTCGGACCGGTCCGGCCGGCGCAAGGTCTTCGTCATCACCGCCGGCGGGATCATGGCGGTCGCCGCGCTGCTGCTGGCCGTCGCGCCGGTCTGGCCGGTGGCCGTGGCCGCCGCGCTGCTGCTCGGCGCCGGCTACGGCGTCTACCTGTCGGTGGACGCCGCGCTGATCACCCAGGTGCTGCCGGCCGCCGCCGACCGGGCCAAGGACCTGGGCGTGATCAACATCGCCAACTCCGCCCCGCAGGTGCTCGGGCCGGCGATCTCCGCCCCGCTCGTGGTGCACCTCGGCGGCTATCCGTCGCTCTACGCGGTCACCGCGGCGGTCACCGTGCTCGGCAGCGTGCTGGTGCTGAAGATCCGCTCGGTGCCCTGAGGTGTACCCCTGGCCGAATCCGGTCGCGCACCGCCGTAGGCTGGGGGACGTGACGGTACGTGTGCGCTTCGCCCCCTCCCCGACCGGTATGTTCCACGTCGGCGGCGCCCGCTCGGCGCTGCAGAACTGGATCTACGCCAAGCAGCAGGGCGGGGTGTTCGTGCTCCGCATCGAGGACACCGACGCGGCCCGCAACAAGCCGGAGTGGACCGAGGGCATCCTCTCCGCGCTGGACTGGATCGGCATCGCGCGCGACAGCTACGAGGGCCCGCACTTCCAGTCCCAGTACGCCGGCGAGCACCGCGCCGCCGCCGCACGGCTGCACGAGTCCGGCCGCGCGTACTACTGCGGCTGCACCCGCGACGCCGTGCAGGCCCGCACCGGCTCGCAGTACCAGGGCTACGACGGGTTCTGCCGGGACCGGGGCCTGCCGGCCGGCGAGGGGCGCGCCCTGCGCTTCCGTACGCCGGACGAGGGCGCGACCGTGGTGGTCGACCTGATCCGCGGCGAGCCCACCTTCGAGAACAAGCTGATCGAGGATTTCGTCATCGCCCGGGGCGACGGCTCGCCGGTCTTCCTGCTGGCCAACGTGGTCGACGACATGGCCATGGGGATCACCCACGTGATCCGGGCCGAGGAGCACCTGCCCAACACCCCGAAGCAGCAGCTGCTCTGGGAGGCCCTCGGGGTCAAGCCCCCGATCTGGGCACACGTGCCGGTGGTCGTCAACGAGAAGCGGCAGAAGCTCTCCAAGCGCCGGGACAAGGTGGCCCTGGAGGCGTACCGGGACGAGGGCTACCTCGCCGCGGCGATGCGCAACTACCTTGTGCTGCTCGGCTGGGCGCCGTCGGGCGACCGGGAGATCGTCCCGTGGTCGGTGATCGAGGAGGAGTTCCGGCTGGAGGAGGTCAACCCCTCGTCGGCGTTCTTCGACGAGAAGAAGCTCCGCGCGTTCAACGGCGAGTACATCCGGGCGCTCCCGGTCGAGGAGTTCGTCGACGCCTGCCAGCCGTGGCTGACCGGCACCGGCACCATCGCCCCGCCGCCGTGGCTGCCGGAGGAGTTCGACGCGGACGCCTTCGCGGCCGTGGCCCCGCTCGCGCAGACCCGGATCGCCGTGCTCAGCGAGATCGTGCCGAACGTCGACTTCCTCTTCCTCGCCTCCCCGCTGATCGACGAGGCCGCCTGGGCCAAGGCGATGAAGGAGGGCTCGGCGGAGCTGCTGGACGCCGCCACGACGGCGTTCGAGGCCCTGGAGTCGTGGGACGCGGAGACCCTGAAGTCGACACTGGAGGCCGTCGGCGCCGAGCGCGGGCTCAAGCTCGGCAAGGCCCAGGCCCCGGTGCGCGTCGCGGTCACCGGCCGCACCGTCGGGCTGCCGCTGTTCGAGTCGCTGGAGGTGCTGGGCCGCGAGCGCACCCTGAGCCGGCTGCGCGCCGCCCGGGTCCGCCTGTTCTGACCGTAGGCGTAGGGGCCAGCGCCCGGACCGGTCGGTCCGGGCGCTGGCCCGTCGGTTGCCCGGGTGCCGCTCAGCGGCGGGCGGTGCGGCGGCGGAGCAGCAGGCCCGCGGCGAGAGCGGCGACGAGAAGCACGCCGCCGAGCGCCCACAGCCAGCCGCGCCCGGCCGACCCGTCGCTCTCCTTCGCCGCCGGCACCGCGGCTCCGGGCGTGCCGGTGCCCGCCGACCCGGGCGCGGCCGAGGTCGGCCCGGTGCCGGTCGACGACGGTACGGCCGACGCCGGGGCGCTCGGCCCGGCGGTGCCCGCGCCGGTCGGCGGCTCGGCGGTGGTGCCGGTGGTCAGGGTGAACCGCACCTCGCCGGAGACGGGGTGCCCGTCGTTGGACGCCAGCTGGTAGCCGACGACGTAGAGCCCCGCCCGGCCCGGCTTGAACGGGACGCTCACCCGGGAGCCGGAGAAGGTCGGCGCGCCGCCGAGCGCGGCCACGTCGTCCGGTCCGGTGACTGTGATCTTCGTCGTATTCGGGTCTGCTCTGGCGAGGAACCGCAGCTCGATCTGGGCCGGCGCCTCGGCAACCCGGGCGCCGTTGCGTGGATCGCTGCCGGTCAACGAGTTGTGGGCCGCCGCCGGTGCGGCCGGCAACAACAACGACACACCGAGCGCCACGCCGAGCACCACTGGCCAGGTGCGTGCAACACGTGGGAACCTGCCCCCCATGAACCCCTCCGTAAAGGTACGATCCGCCCGCTGATCAACGGCCACCGTTCATTGGTCGGGCCGGGATCACAGATAGTTCCAATTACTGTTCCACGAGCTGCAACCGATCGACGTTCTGCGGAGTCTTGAGGGTGGCACCCTGTGCGGGTTCGGTCACCTCGTCGGCCAATCAACGTGTGACCTGCAGCAGGCCATCCATCGAACGGGGCGAGGAGGCGGCGATGGTCCGAACGATGCGGCGACTGGTCGCGGTGTTGACGGGCGGGCTCGCGACGGCGGTCCTGTCGCTCGGTCTGGCCGGCACGGCGAAGGCGGCACCGAAGCCCGCACCCGCCGGCGTGGAGATCACCGGGGAGGGGCTGGCGGATCCGCTGCGGCTGCACGCCGAGGCCCACCCGGCACACGTCGTGGCGGTCATCGACCAGGTCAACTTCCTGGGGCGCACGGGCCAGGCCAAGGGCCCGAAGGAGGCCGACCTCGGTCCGAAGTACACGGTCGTGGTGTTCGCCGGTGACGTCGCGAAGCAGACGTACGACCTCTACCCGAAGGCGCTCGGCGGGCCGCGTGTCTACCGCCCGGCCAAGCAGCCGGACTCCCGCAAGATCGCCGCGGGCTGGTTCCTCGGCCGGCTCAACATGTCGGAGACCCTCCGCACGGCCGGGGTGCCGCTGGAGCGGCAGTTCGACACCGTCAGTGGCGGCGTCGGCGGCGGCGAACGGGTCATCCCCGAGGACGCCCTCAACCCGGCGAAGGACCTCGACGAGGCGTTCGGCGAGTTGCAGCGGCTGATGCTGCTCAACGTCGCGGTGGTGCTGGTCATCACGTCGGGCCTCGCCGGGATCGCGCTGCTGGTGCGCCGCCGCACCCGCTGACCCCCGCCACCCGTCCATCCTCCGGGAACTCCGTTCCGATCTTCGGGATGGCCGGAGATCTTGGTGGGAGATGGCCCCTCTAGGGGCCATCTCCCACCAAGATCTCCTGTGTGGTCAGTCGGTCCGGCCCACGCTGCTCTCACCGGCCAAGAGCGCGTCACCACCAACCAGCCCAAGCCGGAGACCCCCACGACCTTGCCGGGACCCTGCCACCACGGGGGTCACGTGGTCAGCACCAGCGGCGTGGCGGCCGTTCACGGCGGGTGGCGCGCTGCCGGGGCCGGACCGGGCCGTGCTGGTGCGCGCCGGCCCACCCGGGCAGGTCGCTGCGACAGCCCTGCGCCGAGACCGGCTCGGCCTCGCCGGCCGGAAGGGGCTCGGCAAGGCGCTGCCGGGGCACCGTGACGTCGTCGTCGGGGCGCTCGGGCGCGCGGGCCGGGTGCTCCGGCGAGTGGGCCGGGAACCCGCCGGGCAGCCGGCGGTGCTTGGCTGCCGCCTGCGGCTCCTGGTGGCCCGGCCGGCAGGGCTCGCCCTGGGCGCAGCCGTGCTCGGCCTCCCCGTGCGCCATCCCGGTCTCCTCACGCTCGCCCCGCCCGCCGGGGTCGCTCCGACGGGCCCTGTCACCGTACTGGCCGGGACCGACGGCCCGTGCAGCCGGACCCGGTCGGCGCTGCACCCCGCGCGACCGGCAGTCGGGTGTAGGTCTTTCGGGGGATGCGGAGGCGGGTCGGGTCGTCCAGCGGTCTGAGTCCGGCCTGCTGTGAATGTGGTGGGATCGGGCCATGCGACCGCCGACCTGGCTCGGGGCCGGTACGGCCGGCCGGGACCTCACGCTCGCCGGCGCGGCCCTGGCCGGCGGCCTGATCATGTACGGCCTGAACACCCAACCGCAGTTCTCCTGGCAGCCGGGCCTGCCGGAGCCGCTGTTCCTGCTGCCGCTGGCGGTGGTCTGCGCGGCGGTGGGCCTACGCCGGGTCGCCTCCCGGAGCAGCCTGGCGCTCGGCACGGCGGCGGTGCTGGTCGACGTGGCGATGGGCGGCTCGCTGGCCACCGTCCTCGTCTACACCCAGGTGCTCTACGACGCGTGCGTGTTCGGCTCGGCCCGGACCTGGCGGCGGCTGCTCCGGGTCACGGTCGGGTTGAGCGTGCTCAGCACGGCGGCGGGGATGCTGCTGACGGGCGACTGGCGGGGCGTCGGCTTCGGGATGCCGGCGGTGCTGGCCGGGGTGCTGCCGGTGCTCACCGGGATCAGCGTGCGGCAGTACCGGGACCAGGCCGCCGCCGAGCGGGCCCGGGCCGAGCAGACGGCCCGGCTGGTGGAGTTGGACCGCCGGCAGGCGGTCAGCGCGGAACGGGCCCGGATGGCCCGGGAACTGCACGACGTGATCGCCAACCACCTGAGCGCGGTGGCCATCCACGCCACAGCCGCGCTCTCCGTGCCCGGGCTCGACCGGTCGCAGGTCGAGTCGGCGCTGCGGGTGATCCGGGAGAGCAGCGTGCAGGGGCTGGGCGAGATGCGGCAGATGATCGGCCTGCTGCGGGAACCGGCGGAGGGCGGATCGGCCGTCGACGCGACGGAGGAGACGACCCGGGCGCGGCTCAGCGAGGTGGACACGCTGGTCGACCGGGTCCGTGCCGCCGGGCTGGCCGTCCGGATGACCCGGCGCGGCGAGTCCCGCGCGCTGCCGGTCGGGGTGGACCTGGCCGCGTACCGGATCGTGCAGGAGTCGTTGACCAACGCGCTCAAGCACGGCGCCGGCGAGGCCGACCTGCTGGTCGCGTACGAGCCGGTGGGGGTGGTGGTGGGCGTGGACAACCCGGTCGGCGCCGGCCGTGGCACGCTGACCGGCGCGGGCGCCGGCCTGATCGGGATGCGGGAGCGGGCGGCGCTGCTGAACGGCCGGTTCTCCGCCGGCCCGGCGGGGGGCCGATGGCGGGTACGGGTGGAGTTGCCGACGGAGGCAGCGCCGTGAGGGGACGGGACGGGACATGGCCGAGGTGATCCGGGTGCTGCTCGCCGACGACCAGCCGGCGGTGCGGGCCGGGCTGGCGCTGATCCTGGCCGGTGCGGCCGGCGTCGACGTCGTGGCCGAGGCCGAGGACGGTGCCGAGGCGGTCCGGCTGTGCCGGGAGCTGCGCCCGGACGTCGCGGTGCTGGACGTGCGGATGCCCCGGCTGGACGGCATCTCGGCCACCCGGGAGATCGTCGCCGACCGGCTCGCCGACGTGCTCGTGCTCACCACATTCGACCTCGACGAGTACGTCTTCGGGGCGCTGCGGGCCGGCGCGGCGGGCTTCGTCCTCAAGGACACCGACGCCGACGGGCTGGTGGCGGCGGTGCGGACGGTCGCCCGGGGCGAGGGGTTCATCGCCTCGGCGGTAACCCGCCGCCTGATCACCGCATTCGCGGCGACCGCGTCGACCACTCCCGCCGCGACCCGGGGCGCGGTCGACGCGCTGACGCCCCGGGAGCGCGACGTGCTGGCCTGCCTCGGGCTGGGGCTGTCCAACCAGCAGATCGCCGACCGGTTGGCGATGGCCGAGAGCACCACGAAGACCCACGTCAGCCGGATCCTCGCCAAGCTGGACCTGCGCAGCCGGGTGCAGGCCGCCATCCTGGCCCAGGAGCTGGGGCTGCCCGCCCCGCCACCGGCCTGACCCACCATCCACCGCCCGGCCCGTCACCGGCCTGACCCACCGTCCACCGCCCGGCCCGCCGTCGGCCCGAGCCCGGCCGGCGGCGGACAGGTTGCCCGGCGTGGAGGCGCAGGTCGGGGCGTGTCAGGCTGGGGCGGTGAGCGAGCCGGGCGGGACGGAACTGTCGGCCACGCTGCGCCGGATCGAGCGGGCGGCGGGGGCACTGGCCAGCGCCAGCGTGGCCCGGATGGACGAGTCGCTGCCCTGGTTCCGCGACCTGCCGCCCGACCACCGTTCCTGGGTGATGCTGGTGGCCCAGGCCGGCGCCCGCTCGCTGGTGCAGTGGCTGCGCGACGGCGGCGGCACGGCGGACAGCACCCAGGAGGTCTCGGACGAGGTCTTCGCCACGGCGCCGCAGGCGCTCGCCCGCTCGATCAGCCTCCAGCAGACCGTCGCGCTGGTGAAGGTGATGATCGACGTGGTCGAGGAGCAGGTCTCGCACCTGGCGGCGGAGGGCGAGGAGCAGCAGTTGCGCGAGGCCGTGCTGCGGTTCTCCCGGGAGATCGCCTTCGCCGCAGCCCGCGTGTACGCCCGGGCCGCCGAGTCGCGCGGCTCGTGGGACGCCCGGTTGCAGGCGCTGCTGGTGGACGCGTTGCTGCGCGGTGACACGCCGGACGTGCTGGCGAGCCGGGCGGCGGCGCTCGGCTGGGCGGACGCCCCGCCGGTGGCGGTGGCGGTCGGCCGCTCCCCCGGCGGGGAGGTGTCCGCCGTGCTGCACACCGTCCACCGGCAGGCCCGGCGCATCGGCACGGAGGTGCTCGGCGGGGTGCACGGCGACCGCCTGGTCATCGTGCTCGGCGGCGCCCCCGACCCCGTGGCGGCCACCGGCAAGCTGCTGGGTGCGTTCGGGGACGGACCGGTGGTGGTCGGTCCGGCCGTGCCGAGCCTGGACGAGGCGACCGAGTCGGCGCGCGCCGCGCTGGCCGGGTTCCGGGCCGCCCCGGCGTGGCCGACCGCGCCCCGGCCGGTGCCGGCGGACGACCTGCTGCCGGAGCGGGCGCTGGCCGGGGACGCGGAGGCACGTCGCCGGCTGCGGCACGACGTCTACGCCGCCCTGGTGCGCGCCGGCGGGGAACTGTTGCAGACCCTCGACGCCTTCTTCACGGCGGGCGGCACGCTGGAGAGCGCCGCGCGGGCTCTCTTCGTGCATCCGAACACGGTGCGCTACCGGCTACGGCGGATCTCCGACGTCACCGGCTTCTCGCCGCTCGCGGCGCGGGACGCGTTCGCGCTCCAGGTGGCCCTCACCGTCGGGCGGCTCGACCCGGTGGTCCCGGTGGCACCAACCCCGACAATCACCCCCAGGATCGGGTAGAACACCACACACAGGTGATGATCGTCGCCGATTTTTGTAGGATTCCTCCAAAGGTTCTAGTGTGGTTTGGTCGTAGGCCGCACAGCACTACCCGCGCGTATCCGGGAGAGTCATAGACGTGCTCGCCGTACTCTCGCCCGGCCAGGGTTCCCAGAAACCCGGCTTCCTGACTCCCTGGCTCGACCTCACCGGGGCCGAGTCACGTCTGCGTTGGTGGTCGGCGCTGGCCGGAGTCGACCTGGTGCACCTCGGCACCGCGGCCGACGCGGACGAGATCAGGGACACCGCCCGGACCCAGCCGCTGCTGGTCGCCGCCGCCCTGCTCGCCGCCGAGCACCTGCCGATGCACGACGTCGCGCTCACCGTCGGCCACAGCGTGGGCGAGCTGGGTGCGGCGGCGCTGGCCGGGGTGCTCCCGGCGGAGGCGGCGATCACCCTGGCGGGCGTACGCGGCCGGGAGATGGCCGCGGCCTGCGCGCTGGAGCCGACCGGGATGGCCGCCGTGCTGGGCGGGGACCCGGACGAGGTGCTCGCCTCGATCGCCGCGCACGGGCTGCACCCGGCCAACCGCAACGGCGCCGGCCAGTTCGTCGCCGCCGGCTCGGTCGAGGGGCTGGAGAAGCTCGCCGCCGAGCCGCCGACGAAGGCCCGGGTGATCCGCCTGAAGGTGGCCGGCGCCTTCCACACGCCGTACATGGCCCCCGCCGAGGCCGCGCTGGCCGCCGTGGCCGCCGGGATCACCCCGAGCGACCCGACCCGCATCCTGCTCTCCAACCTCGACGGCGCCGCGGTCAACCACGGGCGCGACATGGTGCAGCGCCTGGTCCGCCAGGTCACCGCGCCGGTGCGCTGGGACCTCTGCATGCGTACCCTGGCCGACCTCGGGGTGACCGGCGTGATCGAGCTGCCCCCGGCCGGCACCCTCGCGGGCCTGGTGAAGCGGGAGCTCAAGGGGGCCGGAGCCCCCGAGGTCGTCACCCTCAACACCCCGGACGACCTGCCCGCCGCCAGGGATCTGATCGCCCGGCACGGGATGGCGCCGAGTCACGAGCCGACCATGCACTTCCGCGTGGTGGTGGCCCCGTCGGCCGGCACCTTCGCCCCGGCGGAGGGCCTCGCCGAGGGCGACACGCTCCGCGCCGGCCAGGTCGTCGGCCACGTCGCCACCCGGCAGGGCCCGGTCGAGGTGACCGCGCACGGCAGCGGCGTACTCACCGAGTGGCTCGCCCACCACGACGACCCGGTCGCGCCGGGCCAACCGCTCGCCCGCATCGGAGGACACGCATGAGCGGCAGTCGGATCGTCGCGCTGGGGCACTACCAGCCGTCGCGGGTGGTCACCAACGACGACATCGCCCAGTTGGTCGAGACCAACGACGAGTGGATCCGGGACCGGGTCGGCATCGTCACCCGGCGGATCGCCGACGGAGAGACGGTCGCCGACATGGCCGCCGCCGCCGCCGGCAAGGCGCTGGCCAACTCGGGGCTCACCGCCGCCGACATCGACCTGGTCGTGGTGGCGACGTGCAGCTCCGCCGACCGCAGCCCGAACGTGGCCTGCCGGGTCGCCGCCAAGCTCGGCATCACCGCGCCCGGGGCGTTCGACCTGAACACGGCGTGCTCCGGCTTCGCGTACGCGCTGGGCACCGTGGACCACGCCATCCGGGCCGGCGCCTCGCGCAACGCCCTGGTCATCGGCGCGGAGAAGCTCTCCGACATCGTCGACTGGACGGACCGTTCCACCTGCATCATCTTCGCCGACGGCGCCGGCGCCGCCGTGGTGTCGGCCGTCGCCGAGGGTGAGCCCGCCGGCGTCGGCCCGGTGGTCTGGGGCTCGGTGCCGGAGCGGGGCGACGCGGTACGCATCGAGGGCTGGCGCCCGTACATCCAGCAGGAGGGCCAGTCGGTCTTCCGCTGGGCCACCACGGAGCTGGCGCCGCTGGCCCGGCAGGCGTGCGAGCGCGCCGGTGTGGACCCGTCGGAGCTGGCCGCCTTCGTGCCGCACCAGGCCAACGCCCGGATCATCGACGGCATCGCCAAGCGGCTCGGCATCCCGAACGCGATCATCGCCAAGGACATCGTCGAGTCCGGCAACACCTCGGCGGCGAGCGTGCCGCTGGCCCTGTCCAAGCTGGTCGAGCGGCGGGAGGTGCCGTCCGGCGCCCCGGTGCTGCTCTTCGGCTTCGGCGGCGGCCTGACCTACGCCGGTCAGGTCGTCCGCTGCCCCTGAAAGCCCCTCCGGCCGCCGCGCCGGGGAGTGACGGCCGGCGTCGTCGGCCGTCGAATGATCCACCGATGAAAGGAACCAACCGCAATGACCCGTGACGAGATCACCACCGGCCTCGCCGAGATCCTCGAAGAGGTTGCCGGGGTGAGCCCGGACGACGTGGCCGAGGGGAAGTCCTTCACCGACGACCTGGACGTCGACTCGCTCTCCATGGTGGAGGTCGTGGTGGCGGCTGAGGAGAAGTTCGGCGTCAAGATCCCGGACAACGAGGTGCAGAACCTGAAGACCGTCGGGGACGCCGTCAGCTACATCGAGGCGCAGTCCTGATCATGGCTCACACCGACGTCGTCGTCACCGGGCTCGGCGCGACCACCCCGCTGGGCGGGGACGTCGCGTCGACCTGGGACGCCATGCTCGCCGGCCGCTCGGGGGTGAGTGCGCTCACCCCCGAGTGGGCCGAGCAACTGCCGGTCCGGATCGCCGCCAAGCTCGCGGTCGAGCCGACCGGCCTGATCGACCGGGTCAAGCTGCGCCGGCTGGACCGTTCCGAGGCGATCGCGATCATCGCGGCGCAGCAGGCCTGGGCCGATGCCGGCCTGGCCGACTCCGGGCTGGACCCGGAGCGGCTGGGCGTCAGCGTCGGCTCCGGCATCGGCGGCGCGCTGACCCTGCTCGCCCAGGACGACATCCTGGAGGCGTCCGGCCCGCGGCGGGTCTCCCCGCACACCATCCCGATGCTGATGCCCAACGGCCCCGCCGCCTGGGTGGGGCTGGAGTTGGGCGCGAAGGCGGGGGTGCACTCGGTGGCCAGCGCGTGCGCGACCGGCGCGGAGGCCATCGCGCTCGGCATGGACATGATCCGCGCCGGCCGGGCCGACGTGGTGGTGGCCGGCGGCACCGAGGCGGTCATCCACCAGCTCCCGATCGCCGGGTTCAGCTCGATGCGGGCGATGTCGACCCGCAACGACGAGCCGGAGCGGGCCTCCCGCCCGTGGGACAAGGGCCGCGACGGCTTCGTGCTCGGCGAGGGCGCGGGCATCGTGGTGCTGGAACGGGCGGAGCACGCCGCCGCCCGGGGTGCCCGGGTCTACGCCCGGCTGGCCGGCGCCGGCCTCACCTCCGACGGCTACGACATCGTCCAGCCGCACCCGGAGGGCGAGGGCGCGATCCGGGCGATCGCGAAGGCGATCGCGGACGCGGGCGTGGCCAAGCAGGACATCGTGCACGTCAACGCGCACGCCACCTCGACCCCCGTCGGCGACATCGCGGAGATCACCGCGCTGCGGGCGGCGCTGGGCGACCACCCGGTGCTGACCTCGACCAAGTCGATGTCCGGTCACCTGCTGGGCGCGGCGGGCGCGCTGGAGTCCATCCTCACGATCCTGGCGATCCGCGACGGCGTCGTGCCTCCGACGATCAACCTGGACGACCCGGACGACGGGCTCACCCTGGACGTGGCCGCCAACGAGGCACGCCACATGGACATTCCCGCCGCGCTGAACAACTCGTTCGGCTTCGGCGGGCACAACGTGGCTCTCGTCTTCACGCGGGCCTGAGACCACAGCCTTGGAGGCTCACGTGACCACCACCGTTGGCGTGGACGCATCTTCCGCCGTGGACCATCGGGATCCGGAGGTGCGCCTGCGGGCGTTGTTCGACGCGGGTTCGTTGCGGCTGTCGGTGCCGCGGGACACCTCGGGCGTGTTGTGGGCACGGGGCGAGATCGAGGGCTCGCCGGTGATCGCGTACGCCACGGACGCGACGCGGATGGGCGGGGCGATGGGCACCGAGGGGTGCCGGCACGTCGTGGACGCGATCGACACCGCCGTACGGGAGCGGGTGCCGGTGGTGGGGTTGTGGCACTCGGGCGGGGCCCGGCTGGCCGAGGGTGTCGTCGCCCTGGACGCGGTGGGCCAGGTGTTCGCGGCGATGGTGCGCGCGTCGGGGCGGGTGCCGCAGATCTCCACGGTGCTGGGTCCCGCGGCCGGTGGCGCGGCGTACGGGCCGGCGTTGACCGACATCGTGGTGATGAGTGGCGCGGGCCGGATCTTCGTCACCGGTCCGGAGGTGGTGCGTAGCGTCACCGGCGAGCAGGTCGACATGGCGCGCCTGGGCGGGCCGGAGCCGCACGGCCGCCGCTCCGGCGTGGTCCACGTGACCTGTCCCGACGACGGGACGGCGCTGGTCGAGACGCGCAAACTCGCCGCGCTGCTGGGTCGGCAGGGGCGCCTGTCGCCCGACGACGTGTCCGTCCAGGACGAGGGTGGGCACGACCTGACGGCGAAGATGCCGGCCGAGCCGAACCGGGCCTACGACGTCAAGCCGGTGGTCAAGGCGCTGCTGGACGCCCCCGGGGTGGAGTTGCACGCCAAGTGGGCGCCGAACGTCGTGACCACCCTGGGCCGTTTCGCCGGGCGCACCGTCGGTGTCGTCGCGAACAACCCGCTGCGTCTGGGTGGCTGCCTGGACGCCTCCAGCGCCGAGAAGGCCGCCCGGTTCGTGCGCATGTGCGACTCCCTCGGCGTGCCGTTGATCGTCCTGGTCGACGTGCCCGGCTACCTGCCCGGCCTCGGCCAGGAATGGGACGGCGTCGTACGCCGCGGCGCGAAACTCCTGCACGCCTTCGCCGAGGCTGTCGTGCCCCGCGTCACCCTCGTCACCCGCAAGGCCTACGGCGGGGCGTACATCGCGATGAACTCCCGTTCGCTGGGCGCCACCGCCGTGTTCGCCTGGCCCGACGCCGAGGTCGCCGTGATGGGCGCCGGCGCCGCGGTCAACATCCTGCACCGCAAGAAACTCGCCGCCGTACCCGCCGAAGAGCGTGAGGCCCTGCGCGCACAGCTCATCGAGGAACAGACCCGCATCGCCGGGGGCGTCAACCGCGCCCTCGAGATCGGCGTCGTCGACGACGTCATCACCCCCACCGAGACCCGCCGCCGCATCGCCGAGGCCCTCGCCGCCGCCCCCGCCGCCCGGGGCGCCCACGGCAACATCCCCCTCTAGGACAACCGCCGGAAGGGCCCGCGCCCACGCCGGGCGCGGGCCCTTCCGCGCCGCTCAGCCCCGGTTGCGGGGGTGCTGGCGGGCGGTCCGCTCGTTGCCCCGGCGGTAGTTGCCGGTCCACCGGGCCATCACGAGCTGCGGGTCGTCGTCGACCTCGGCGAGGAACTCCGCCGCCCGACCACCTCGCAGGGTGCCCGCCGCCCGGCCGTGGTGGGTGATCACCACCGTGCCGTCCGACCGCTCGACGTACGCGAAACCCTCTGCCGTCCCCATGTGCGCCGAGGGTGCCAGGCGGGGCGGCGGAACGCGACCCGGTTTTCCCGCCTGACGACGTGGCCCGCCTTCCCGCGCGGGGCGGCGACCCGCCCCGCGTGCGACCGGTGGCTCAACCGGGTTGACGGTGCCCGCCCGTGTCGCTTAGATGAGCCGGCTCGCATCGTCAACGGGGAATGGACACCATGCATCGTCGTACCCGCGCCGCCGTGCTCGCGGCGCTGACCATCGCACTGACCGGCGGCTGCGCCGACGGGAAGGAGTCGCCGTCGGCCGGCGGCTCCCCGTCCGCCTCGCCGAGCGCCACCGCCTCGCCGGTGACCCCCGGCCCGCCCTGGCACGACGAGGTGGTGGCCGCGTCGGCGGGCACCACCGTGGGCGGGAAGGGTACGCCGTGCGAGTTGCCGGTCACCTTCTCGGTGCCGGCGCAGTGGAAGGTGAAGGCGGTCAAGGGCTCGGCGAAGTTCGGCGAGCCCCGCCTCGGCGACGCCCTCATGCTGTGCGAGATCGACGCCCGGCCGACCGGCGCTGTCGGGTTCCTCCGGGTGTGGCGGGTCGACGGGGTCGCCGGCGGCGCCGAGGCGCACCTGAAGAACTTCATCGGTGCCTACTCACCCAAGGGGGCGGACGCGGAGTACCGGCGCGTGAAGGCCGGCACCCTGGACGCCGTCGAGGTGAGCTACCTGAAGCAGAGCGGCGGTGCGGTCCGCGACCGGGCCATCGCGCTCTCCTCCCTCTACGGGCCGATCCTGCTGAGCCTGGACACCCCGGACACCGTCGAGCTGCTGCCGGCGTACCAGTTGGTGAAGCAGTCGGCCCGGATCAACCGCGACTGACGGGGCTCAGTCGCCGCAGGTCGTGGCGGGCAGGCCGGTCACCGGCACCGGGGACCGGCCGCCCGGGCGTGCCTTGCCGGCCAGCACCCCGGCGAGGGCGGTCATCGACGCCCGGCTGGAGGAGTAGGTCGCCAGCAGGGTGGGCGACTTGGCCTTCGCCAGCACGTACGGGGTGTCCATGGCGACCGTGACGGCGGCGTCGGCACGCAGGTCGCCGTCACCGTCGCCGTATCCGACGAGGTGCACCACCGTGCCGCCGTCGGCGACCACCTTCACCCCGGCCGCCTTGAGCGCCTCGGTCAGCGCGGCCCGGGTGTGGTCCCGCCCACCGGAGGAGGTCACCGTCACGGGGCCCCGCACGCCGCCGCCGCAGGCGCCACGCAGCGCCGTCACCGCCGCCGCGGCCAGGTCCTCCGCCGCCTTGCGGTGAGCCGGGCCGCCCAGCGTGGACAGCTCGGGCGTGGGCCGGTCGGCGAGCTTGAACTTCAGCGTCAGCACCCGGGTCGCGGCGTCGACGAGGCGGGCCCGGGGCAGCGAGCCGTCGCGCAGCGCGGCGAGCAAACCGTCGTACGCCTGGCCGACGTTCGGCGGCATCAGGATCAGGTCGTTGCCCGCCTTCAGCGCGCGTACCGCGGCCTCGCCCGGCGACCAGCGCTTCGCCGGCGGCATGTTCATCCCGTCGGTGATCACCACGCCCTGGAACCCGAGTTGGCCCCGGAGCACGTCGGTGAGCAGCTTGTGCGAGAAGGTCGCCGCGGTGCCCGGGTCCACCGACCGCGCGTCGAGGTGGGCGGACATGACGGCCATCGCGCCCGCGTCGATGCCGGCGGAGAAGGGCGGCCACGCGCCCGTCTCCAGCGTCCGGCGGGTCTGGTCGAGCACCGGCAGGCCCTCGTGGGAGTCGGCGGCGCTGTGCCCGTGCCCCGGGAAGTGCTTGACGGTGGCCGCGACGCCCGCCGCCTGCAACCCGCGGACCGCGCCCGCGACCTGCCCCGCCGTCGCCTTCGGGTCCGCCCCGTAGGACCGGGAGCCGATCACGGTGCTGCGGGTGGCGAGCACGTCGGCGACGGGGGCGAAGTCGAGGTTGATGCCCATCGCGGCGAGTTCCGTGCCGGCCGCCCGCCAGGCGGCCTCGGTCAGTTCGGGTTTTCCGGCGGCACCGGCGGCGAGGGCGCTGGGCAGCAGGGTCACCCCGTCGGTGATCCGGGTGACCACGCCGTACTCCTGGTCGGTGCCGATCAGGAAGGGCGCCGACCCGGCGGACAGCCGGCCGGCGGCCTCGCGCAGGCCGTCGGTCAGCGCGCGGACCTGCCTGGGGTTGTCGACGTTGGTCGTCTCCTGGTTGCCCTTGGTGGGGTCGTCGGCGCTGAAGCCGACCAGGATCAGCCCGCCGAGCCGGTACTTCTCGACCATCTGGGCGGGCGTGTCCACCCCGCCCAGCGCCTGGTTGCCGGCCGCCGAGCCGGGCGAGACCCTGGTGGCGGCGTCGCCGTAGGCGTAGGGCATCAGCACCTGGCCGACGAGGTCCTCGTCGCCGAGCGAGCCGACGAGGGCGGCGGCGCGGGCGGCCGGGTCGGCGCCGGGGACACTCGCGGCGGGTGTCGGGGTCGCCGTCGGGGCGGCGCCTGTCGGGGCCGGGTCGGGGCGGCGGTCCGCCGGCCCGGAGCACCCGGAGACGAGCAGCGCGGTCAGGGCGGCGAGCGCGACGCCGGCACGTCGCGGGGTAGTCGACACGCGGCCCATCCCACCAGTTCGCTTCTTATCGGGGCAACTTGACCTTCACCCCGCAGGAAGAGTCGGTCCCGGTCCGGGCCTGGCGTCAGCCGACGCGGGTGAGCAGGGTCACCGGAGCGCCGTCGCCCGCGTACCGGTAGGGCTCCAGCTCGGCGTCCCACGCGGTGCCGAGCGCCTTGTCGAGGGCGTGCGCGAGGGCCTCCGGCGCCCGCGCGCCCGCCATGATGCTGCGCAGCCGGTCCTCGCCGAGTTGGATGTCGCCGGCGGCCCCGACGGTCGCCCGGAACAGGCCCCGCCCGGGCACGTACATGAAACGCTCGCCGTCGGCGCCGGGGCTCGGCTCCTCGGTGACCTCGAAACGGATCATGGGCCACTGCCGTAGGGCAGCAGCCAGCTCGGCGCCCGTCCCCGGACGACCGGTCCACCCGCACTCGGCCCGGCGGACGCCGGGATCGACGGGCTGAGCCGTCCACTGCAGGTTGACCGGCGCGGCAAGGACGCGCGCGATCGCCCACTCGACGTGTGAGCACACGGCGAGCGGGGTCGAATGGACGTATACGACGCCACGCGTTGGCACGGTGACCTCCCGGAGAGCGAGGTGCGTCTTCCCCTACGACCTCGACCACCCGAGTGGTTGCTGGAACACATGATGACCCGTGTGACGGATGGTTCGCCAGGGAATCGGAAAAATCGCGGGTCGGAATAGCCGGAAGGGTGACCCGGGTTGTGCCCTGACGACGCGATGACCAGCCAGGGACCGTGCTCGTGTACAGTTCCATCGGCGGCCTGTGCCGCGCACAACTTCCGCGGGCCCACCCACCTGGGTGTCGCCCGCACAGCCCCCGGACTTTCCGTCCTCCCGTACGTCTTGCAAGGAGTACCTCCGTGGCGAGCAACACCTCTAAGACCGCGCGCGCGTCAGTCCGGGCCGGCCAGGCTGGCCAGGGTGGCGCCCTCAGCGTGCTGGGCGAGTTCAAGTACGTCATCCCGCTCAACAGCGGCAAGCACGCCTACGTGCGTAACCTGACCAACGGCAAGACCGTGCACCTGCGTACCGACTCCGAGGCCTTCGTCGAGGAGATCCGCGTGCTGGCCGCCGCCGGTCACGCCGCGAAGATCCGGGTCGAGCTCGGCAACCTCAACGCCGCCCACCCGGGTGACGGCTGGGACGCCACCGAGAAGCGCCTCGTCGAGGCTGGCGTCTTCGAGGGCTGAGCCCTCCCCGCGCGACACCGGAACCGCCCGTCGGGGGATACCTCCCGGCGGGCGGTTCCGCGTCTGGGCCCTTCCTTACATCTACAGCAGGGCGACCTCGCCGGTTGCCAGGTCGTAGAGTGCGCCGACCACGGCCAGCCGGCCGGCGTCGACCGGGCCGGCGAGCAGGGCGTCGGTACGCAGGGCGGCCACCGTACGGAACACGTGCCGCCGGATCGCCATCGGCTGCACGCGGGGGTCGTCGACGCCCACCTCGGTCACCGCCGGGGCGATCTGCTCGACCAGATGGCCCAGCGGACCATCCGTCGACCGCGCACCGCGCAGCGCGTCCACCGCGGAGGCGACCGCGCCACACCGCTCGTGCCCGAGCACCATCACCAGCGGCACGCCCAGTTCACCGACCACGTACTCGATGGAGCCGAGCACCGCCCGGTCGAG
The DNA here is from genome assembly GCF_040652795.1 of Micromonospora sp. NPDC048170. Taxonomy (NCBI): domain Bacteria; kingdom Bacillati; phylum Actinomycetota; class Actinomycetes; order Micromonosporales; family Micromonosporaceae; genus Micromonospora; species Micromonospora sp. NPDC048170. The sequence continues at coordinate 34,527 of NZ_JBEZMR010000015.1, read as the reverse complement.
CACGTGCCCGCCGGTGCGGATCACACAGATCGAGCCGAACGTCTGGTCGAAGATCGCCTCGAGCGGCACCCGCGAGTCGATGCAGCCGAGGAGCACCGCGTACGGCTGCTGGTCGCCGGAGGCCGCCGCGGCGGCGGTGACGTCGTGGCCGTGGATCGGCTGGCCGCTGACGAAACGCCGGTTTCCGGCGAGCAGTTCCGCCAGGGCGGCCCGGGGCGTGCCGCCGGCCGCCCGCCCGGTCGGTACGGGCCCGGGTGGTGTTGCCTTCGGCGACCCCATGCCTTCCAGCTTGGCGGGCCTCCGGGCGCCTGTCGGCGGGTTACGAATCTTCTCACCGACACGGTTGCCGTGGTCTCATGACGGGTAGCCGGTGTTACCGCCGGGTGTCCCCGGTGTTGCGGTTCTGGGCGGCCTGGGGAGGTGGCGATGCCGGAGCACGTCGAGGTTCGTCTTCCTGACGACGTACGCCTGCACGTCGAGGCGACCGGCCCCGCCGACGCCGAGGTCACGGTGGTGCTGCTGCACGGCTGGACGCTGGACGGGCGGGCCTGGCACCGACAGCTCGCCGACCTGCGGGAACGGTTCGGCGACGCGGTGCGGGTGGTGACCTACGACGCCCGGGGGCACGGCCGGTCGAGCTGCATGGCGCTGCCCACCGCCACCGTGGCCCAACTCGGCGACGACCTCGCCGCGGTGCTGGACGAGGTGGTCCCGACCGGCCGGGTGGTGCTGGTCGGCCACTCGATGGGCGGAATGACGATCATGGAGTACGCGCACCGGCATCCCGGGCAGTTCGCCGCCCGGACGGCCGGCCTGGTCTTCGTCTCCACGACGGCCGAGGGCCACACGCACACCGTCTACGGCCTCTCGCCCCGTATCGCCCGGTTGATCCGGCTCGCCGAGACCACCGGGGCCGGCGTGCTGGCCCGGTGTGGGTCCTGGCGTCCGCCCCGGGCGCTGCTGCGCGCGCTGCGTCCCAGCATCCGCTGGATGCTCTTCGGTGACCGTTGCGACCCGCACGACATCCGGCTGGTCACCTCGGCGGTGGCCCGCGCCTCCCTCCGCTCGATCGGCGGGTTCCGCGCCTCCATCGGGGCGCAGCACCGGCTGGACACCCTCGCCGAGCTCGCCCACCTGCCGGCGGCAGCCCTGGTCGGCGACCGGGACCGGCTCACCCCGCCGCCCTGCGCCGAGTCGATCGCCGCCGCGCTGCCGGCGACCGAGCTGACCGTCTGTCCCGGTGGCGGGCACATGTTGATGATGGAACGCCCCGACGAGGTCAACGCGGCGCTGGGCGGTGTGCTGCGTCGGGTGCTCGCCGCTCCCACGGCCGACGCCACCGCCGCTGGAGCGGACAATTCGGACGCCGCCACCGTCCGGGCCGACTGATCCGCACCCGCGGGAGCGTGGCGCAGCGCCGTGCGGGGGTGACGCGGGTTCCTTTCCCGCACCGGTTACGCCGCTGGTTGCGCGCGGGTCGTACCCTCTTGCGGTTGGCCTGGCGCGGTTGGCGCGGTCCGCGCCGCCCGCCGCCGACGTCAGGAGGAGCGAGCGGTGACCGACCAGACCACCCTGGAACAGGAGATCGCCGTCGAGCAGCGGCATCTCGACCGGGTGTACGCCCGACTGGCCGAGCTGCGCCGGTCGGCGGTCAGCGCCGAGAAGGAGGGCTACCGGCTCGCCCGGGTGGGCAACTTCGGGGCGCTGGTCGAACGGGACGCGATGGTGTTCCACGCCGCGCGGCGGCGGCACATGCTGGACGCCGAGCACGAGGGGCTGGTCTTCGGCCGGCTGGACCTGCTCGACCGGCAGGTGCTGCACGTCGGGCGGCTCGGCATCCGGGACGACGACGCGTCCACCCTGGTGGTCGACTGGCGGGCCCCGGCCGCCGCCGCCTTCTACCAGGCCACCCCGGCGCAGCCGCTGGGCGTGGTGCGGCGACGCACGATCCAGTCCTCCGCCGAACGGGTCACCCGGATCGAGGACGACCTGCTCGACCCGGTCGCCGCCCCCGCCGAGATGGCGGTGGTGGGTGACGGCGCGCTGCTGGCCACCCTGTCGAAGGCCACCGGCCGGGGCATGCGGGACATCGTCGCCACCATCCAGCGGGAGCAGGACGAGGCGATCCGCTCCCCCGGCTCGGGCGTGACGATCGTGTCCGGCGGTCCGGGCACCGGCAAGACGGCCGTCGCCCTGCACCGGGCCGCGTACCTGCTCTATTCCGACCGCAGCCGGTTCGCCGGCGGCGGCATCCTGGTGGTCGGCCCGTCATCGGTCTTCGTCGAGTACATCGCCTCGGTGCTGCCCTCGCTCGGCGAGGACACCGCCACCCTGCACTCGCTGGGCACGCTCTTCCCGGGCATGGCCGCCACCCGCACCGATCCGCCGGCCGTGGCGGCGGTCAAGGGCTCGCTGCGGATGCGGCGGGTGCTGGAGCGGGCGGCCCGGGACGCGGTGCCGGGTGGCCCGACCGAGTTGCGCCTGCTCTACCGGGGCGAGCTGCTCCGGCTGGAGCGCCGGGAGCTGGACGGCATCCGGGAGCGGGCGACGTCCCGGGGCGCCCGGCGCAACGAGGTGCGCCGGGCCGGTTTCGACGGAATCTTCGGGGCGCTCTGGGCGCAGGCCCGCCGGCTGGGTGTCGGCCGGCTGCCGGAGCAGCGCGCGTTCGAGGACGAGATCGCCGAGCGGCCGGAGTTCCGGGAGTTCCTCAAGGCGTGGTGGCCCCGGCTGCACCCCCGGCACGTGCTGGGCTGGCTGGCCCGCCCGGACCGGCTGCACCGGTACGCCGGCGGGATCCTCTCCCGCGCCGAGATCCGGCTGCTGGCCGACGCGTACCGGAGCCTGGACGGTGCCGGGCTGACGATCGCCGACATCGCGCTGCTGGACGAGTTGGACGCGCTGCTCGGCAAGCCGATGAAGCCGGCCCGGGCGAAGCGGGACCCGTTCCAGCTGGCCGGCGGGGTACGCGAGCTGAGCACCTTCGCCGACCGGCAGCGCGCCGCCCGCGAGGCGGCCCGGGAGCGCCCGGACGACTACCGGGAGTACGCGCACGTGGTGGTCGACGAGTCGCAGGACGTGTCGCCGATGCAGTGGCGCATGATCGGCCGGCGCGGGCGGCTGGCCTCGTGGACGGTGGTGGGTGATCCGGCCCAGACCGCGTGGACGGGGGACCCGGAGGAGTTGGCCCGGGCCCGGGACCAGGCGTTGGGCCGGCGCAAGCGGCACCACTTCACCCTCACCACGAACTACCGCAACTCGGCGGAGATCTTCGCGGTGGCGGCGGCCGAGATCCGCCGGCTGCACCCGGATCTCCCGTTGCCCAGGGCGGTGCGTTCCACCGGCGTCGACCCGATCGAGCTGGCGGTGTCGCCGGCGGAGCTGGAGACCGCCGTCGTGGCGGCGGCCACCACGCTGCTCGCCGAGGTCGAGGGCACGGTCGGCGTGATCACGCCGGTGCCCCGCCGCACCGAGACGGCCGGCTGGCTGGCGGGGCTGGGCGCGCCGCGCCTGCAGGTGGTGACGAGCCTGGAGGCCAAGGGCATGGAGTACGACGGGGTGGTCCTCGTCGCCCCGAGCGAGATCCGGGCCGATCCGGGGTCCGGGGTGCGGACGCTCTACGTCGCGCTGTCCCGGGCCACCCAGCGGCTGACCACGGTCGACCCGACCGGCTGAGACCCGCAGTCACTTGCACACATTGCGATGTGAACATATATTGGTCGCGAATCTGGACGCCTGACGGAGGGTGGGCGCGTGGGCGCAGGTCATGACCACAGTCACGGGTCGGTGGCGAATGCCGCACACCGCCACCGGGGTCGGCTCTGGGCGGCGTTCGGGCTGCTCGCCGGCCTGATGGTGGTGGAGGCGGTGGCCGCCTTCCGCACGGGCTCACTGGCCCTGCTCAGCGACGCCGGGCACATGTTCACCGACGTGCTCGGCATCGGCATGGCGCTCGCGGCGATCGCCGCCACCCGGCGGGCGGATGCCGACCCGCAGCGCACCTTCGGCCTCTACCGGCTGGAGGTGCTGGCCGCGCTGGCCAACGCCGTGCTGCTCTCCGGCGTCGCGATCTACGTCATGATCGAGGCGGTGCGCCGCTTCGGCGACCCGCCGGAGGTGCTGGCCGGCCCGATGCTGGTGGTCGCCGTGCTCGGCCTGCTCGCCAACATCGGCGCCTTCGCGCTGCTGCGCTCCGGGGCGAAGGAGAGCATCAACGTCCACGGCGCGTACCTGGAGGTGCTCGGCGACCTGCTGGGGTCACTCGGCGTGATCGGGGCGGCCCTGCTGATCATCACCACCGGCTGGTGGTGGGCGGACCCGCTGGTGGCGGTAGCGGTCGGGCTGTTCATCCTGCCGCGCACCTGGCGGCTCGGGCGGGCCGCGCTGCGCATCCTGGTGCAGGCCGCGCCGGAGCACCTCCAGGTCACCGCGGTGCGCGACCGGCTGGCCGCCGTGCCCGGCGTCGCCGAGGTCCACGACCTGCACGTCTGGACGCTGACCTCCGGGATGGAGGTGGCCTCGGCACACCTGACCATGGCGCCCGGCGCGGAGGTCGGCGCGGTGCTGGTCGCCGCCCGGACCGCGCTGCACGACGACTTCCACATCGAGCACGCCACGTTGCAGATCGAGCCCGGAGCGTCGCCCGGTGCCTGTGGGGCGGTGGAGTGGTAATGAGGACAACCTTAAATCTGGGAGAGTATTGTGGCCTTATGCCGGATTTGACTGTTAGTGGACACACACCCTCCGTCACCTGCGCTGCACCAGTCACACCGGCACCGGTAGGCTCGGCTTCGGCCTCCGCCAGGCGGCACCCACCGGTGCCGGCGGTGGCCGCCGCCTAATCGCCCGGCAGGGCGAACCGGGGAACCATGTTCGTGGGGTGCATCCGCGTCAGCGGTAGGGATCTTCCGTCCCGAACCCGTCAGCTAACCCGGTCGGCGGCTGACGGAAGGACGCGTGTATGCCAGTGATGGCACCTGTACGACGACGTGCCGCCCGAACGGCGGCCCTGATCGCCACGATGCTCGCCCTCGGCGCCGCGGTGACCCCGGTCACCGCCGCCCCGGCGGCGGCAACCGCCCGCGCCGGCCTGCTCGCCGCGGCTCCCGGCCAGGACGAGGAGGGCGGCACCCCCGCACTGCGGGCCCAGTTGGAGGCCGCCAGCAAGGGCTACATCGACGCCAAGCGCGCCCTGGACACGTCGGCCAAGCGGCAACAGCAGCTCGCCGCGCAGCTCAAGACCACCGAGGTCGAGCTGACCGCCCGCACCGCCACGGTCGGGGAGATCGCCGGGGCCGCCTACCGCACGGGCCGGCTCAGCGTCGCGTCCGCCCTGCTCGCCAGCACTTCGCCGGACGGCTTCATGGACCGCGCCGCCGCCCTCGACGCGGTGGCCGCCAAGGAGGACCGGGCCCTGCGCGAGCTCCAGCAGACCCGCGACGAGGCCACCCGCACCAAGCTCGCCCTGGACGGCGAGATGCGCGAGCAGCGCAAGCAGGTCACGGTGATGGCCAACCGCAAGGAACAGGCCGAACGGGCGCTGACGGTCGCCAACCGGAAGCAGTCCGCCGGCGGGGGCACCTCGCCCGGCGGCACCTCCAACAAGACGGCGAAGGCCGCGCCGCGCAACTCCGACGGCTCCTGGCCGTCCGAGTCGTGCAGCGTCAACGACCCGACCCCCGCCAACGGCTGCATCACGCCGCGCACGCTGCACGCGCTCAACCAGGCCAAGGCGGCGGGCTTCACCCGCTACGTCTCCTGCTACCGCTCCGGCGGCTCGGGCGAGCACCCGAAGGGCCGGGCCTGCGACTTCGCGGCCCAGAAGAGCGGCTTCGGCGGCGACGCCACCGGCGGCGACCGGACGTACGGCAACGACCTGGCGGCGTTCTACGTGCGCAACGCCGACCGGCTCGCCGTGCTCTACGTGATCTGGTACAGGCAGATCTGGCTGCCGAGCAGCGGGTGGAAGTCGTACAGCGGAGCCAACGGCGACCCGTCCAGCGACCACACCAACCACGTACACCTGTCGGTCTACTGACGCCCGTGCCCCCGGTGCCCCGCCCGGCGCGGGTCACCGGGGCGGGCGCCCGGCCGCCCGCCCGGCGGACGCCGCGCCGATCGCACCCGCGCCCGAACACCACCCCGGCTACGGTCGGCAGGTGAGCGGTCACGCCGGGTGGCCGACGGTCGAGGGTGGGGCGCATGAACGGGTACGACGGATGAGCGGGCACGTGATGGTCTTCGCACCCACGCCCCGGCTGACGGTGACCGTCGACCAGCCCAGCGAGGCGCCGGAGCTGCACCTGCACCCCGGCGGGCAGGGCGTCTGGCAGGCCCGGATGGTCATGTCGCTCGGGGTCGACGTGGTGCTCTGCACCGCCCTCGGCGGCGAGATCGGCCAGGTGCTGGAGCCGCTGCTGGTCAGCGAGGGAGTCGACCTGAAGGTGGTGGTCCGCGAGTCCGGCAGCGGCGGGTACGTGCACGACCGCCGCGAGGGCTCCCGGCGGGAGATCGTGGACGTGGCCGGCCAGCCGCTCAGCCGGCACGAGCTGGACGAGCTCTACAACCTGGCGCTCGGCGAGGGGTTGCGCGCCACGGTCAGCGTGCTGAGCGGGCCGAACGAACCGTCGCTGGTGCCGGCCGACCTCTACCGGCGGTTCGCCGCCGACCTCGGGGCCAACGGCAGCCGGGTGGTGGTCGACCTCTCCGGCGAGCACCTCGACGCCGTACTGGCCAGCGGCGTCTTCTTCCTCAAGGTGAGCCACGAGGAGCTGATCGCCGACGGCCGCGCCGACGGCGAGGACGAGGAGCGGCTCACCCGGGCCCTGTACGACCTGCACGCCGGCGGCGCCGAGAACGTGGTGGTGAGCCGCGCCGACAAGCCGGCCCTCGCCCTGGTCGACGGCGAGGTCTTCGAGGTGGAGATGCCCCGCCTGGAGGCCGCCGACCCGCGCGGGGCTGGCGATTCGATGACCGCAGGGGTGGCGGCCGTGGTGGCGCGCGGCGGTGACGTGCGCACCGCGATCCGTACGGGCGCGGCGGCCGGAGCGCTTAACGTGACCCGGCACGGCCTGGGCACCGGCCGGCTCGACTCGATCACCGGCCTGGTCGACCGGGTGCGACTCGTACCGGCCGGCAGCCGGCCGCAGGAGCGGACCACCCCCGACGAACTGGCCGACCGGGCGGCCGAGCGATGACGCTGCGGGTACTGATCACCAACGACGACGGGATCGCCGCCCCGGGCATCCTGGCGCTGGCGCGGGCGGCGGCGGAGCGGGGCCTGGACGTGGTCGTCGCAGCCCCGCTGGAGGAGGCGAGCGGCACCAGCGCCGCGATGACCGCCGTGGAACGCGACGGACACGTGGTGGTCCACGAGCACCCGCTGCCGGAACTGCCGGAGGTACCGGCTTTCGGGGTCGGCGGCTCCCCCGGCTTCATCACGCTGATCGCGCTGCACGGCGCGTTCGGGCCCCCGCCGGCGGTGGTGCTGTCCGGCATCAACCGGGGCGCGAACGCCGGGCGCGCGGTGCTGCACTCGGGCACGGTGGGTGCCGCCTTCACCGCCGCCGCGAACGGTTGCCGGGCGATGGCCGTCTCGCTCGACGTGCTCTCGGCCGGGGAGGCCACGGCCGCCAGCGGGGGCGCCGCGGTGGCCGCCGCCGCCCGGGTACGCGACGCCGAGCGGCACTGGCCGACGGCCGCCCGGGTCGCCCTGGACCTGCTGCCCAGGCTCACCGCCGGTCCGGTGGAGAGCGTGCTCAACGTGAACGCGCCGGACCTGGCGCCCGGCCAACTGCGCGGGGTGCGCCGGGGCACGCTGGCCAGCTTCGGCCAGGTGCAGATGACGGTGGCGGAGGCCGGGCACGGCTTCGTCCGCACGTCGCTGGAGGAGCCGGGGCAGGCCGTGCAGCCCGGCACCGACCTGGCGCTGCTGGCCGAGGGGTACGCCTCGGTGACGGCGATCCGCGCGGTCACCGAGGTGACGGACGTCGACCTGTCGGGCCTCGGCGACGCCTGAGAGAACCGGTCGGGCCTCGGCGACGCCTCAGCGACCCGCCGAAGGGTCAGGCGCCGGGAAGGACCTCCGGGGTGGGGGCGCCGGCGTAGTAGGGCTCCGGTGCGCCGAAGAGACCGAGCAGGCCGGTCACCCAGAGCTGCCGGTGCACGAACCGGCTCGGCTCGGTGACGACGAGCTTGACGCCGCTCACCTCGGCGGTCTGGAAGCCGGCGACCATCGCGCTGATGCCGACCGAGTCGATGAAGGTGACGAGCCTCATGTTCAGCTCGATCCGGCCGGGACGCCCCTTGGTCAGGACCTCGGCGATCGCCTCGCGTACCTCGTACGCGGTGTCGACGTCGATCTCACCCCGCGGGGCGATCTCGATGACACCACCGGGCAGGACCGACTTCACGATCGACAGGCTCACGCGAGCACCTCCACTCGCCCGTCCGACGGGCGCCTCATCAGTACGCGGGCCGCGACCGAGAGTATTCCTCCGATGGCCTCGGTCGCCACCCCTCGGGATGAGCAATTCGCGGATGAGGGCACAGCAAGTCGCCCTTATCCGGACTATTAACGTTTTGTCCACCCGACGTTCAGCTGTCGCTGACGCGTCGCGCCCCAGGGTAGCCGGCCAACTCCGGCGCCGCCCAGCAGCCGACCCCCGGGCGTGGCCTCTTCCGCTTCGGCCCCAGGGCTTGCCCGTTCTGCCTAGCATCTCCCTCGGAGACACGACTGCGACCGGGAGGACGATCGATGCTCAGGAGACTTGCCGCGCTGGCCGGTGTCGGTGCGCTGTTGGCCCTCGTGCTGGCCTGCGGGTTCGGCGGCGGCGGGGGCGATGACGACGACGATGACGACGACTTCGCCCGGGGCGTGACCACGTCGGTCGCCATCCGCTGACCCCGGGTCCCACGTACCCGCCACCGGTGCCACCCGGTTTCGCGGCACCCCGCCCACTGCCACCGGGTTTGCGGAGCCGCCCCGCGGGGCACAGGCGGTAACGAGCGAACCGTCACACGCTGGTGCGACGCCGAAGTCCGAAGTGGCCGCCGGCTTCGGCCCCCGAGGAGGTAACCACCATGTTCGGAAGCAACCTGCTGGACCGCCGCAGCAAGCCCGAGCGGATCACGGACCAGGCGTGGCAGCACCTGGTCTCGGCGGTCAGCTCCGCCGGCGACAGCGTCCGCGACACCGCCCGGTCGGCCCGCCGAGGTGGTTCCGGCCTCGCCGACGAGGCCGGCGACCTGGTGGGCTCCGCGGCGGACGAGGCCCGCCGCCGGGCCACCCTGGCCTTCGACTCGCTGGCCGGCCGCCGGCCCGCGCTGCCCTGGACGCTGCTGATCAGCGCCGCCCTGGTCGGTGCGGCGATCGGCTGGGCCGCCGGCACCGCCGCGCGGGCCGCGGGCAGCCGGGGCGACCGGGCGATGGACGACATCGAGTTCGTCGACGTCGACCGCCCCAACTCCCCCGCCGGCCTCGACGGCTGACCGGCCCGGCACACGCTCGCGACGTGGCCCCGGCCGACCCTCGTTTGGTCGGCCGGGGCCACGTCGTTCGTTTCGAGAGGAGCGGATGCCGCCGCCACGCCGACGGACGGTGGCCGGCCGCGCGGCGAAACTGGTCTCAGAGGGCGGCCACGCTCGCGGGCGCCCGCTCGGCCCGGCTCAGCGCGCGCAGCACCGCCGGCTGCCCGTGCCGGCGTACGGCGAGCCGGGCCAGCAGCGTCAGCACCGGATCGACCGCCTCGGGCGGCAGCTCCGGGGTGGGTACGCCGACGCTGACCGCGAGATCGTCGGCGTGCACGACGAGTTCCATCAGTCGGGTGGTCAGGTAGTCGTCCAGGGTGAGCGACCACGGGCCCCGGTTCAGGAAGACCACCCGTTCGGGCGGCTCCGCCGCCAGCGCCCCGGTCAGCTCGCGCAGTGTGGCGACGCACCGCTCGACCAGGGCGGCCGGACCCTCAGCAGCGAGGCCGTCACCGGCGCGGCGGATGGCGACGTTCACCGTGGCGCCGACCGGCGCGCCGAGCCAGGTGCCCTGCGCGTAGTGGTCGAGCAGGTCGACGGGATCGTTGGCGGGCAGGGGTGCGGCCAGCACGGCGGGGGCGCCGAGGACCTGGCTGGCGAGGTGACCGGCCAGGCCCGCGACGCCGAACGCGGGCAGTGCGCTCGGTTCGTCCCAGCGGGCCGCGACGGCGGGGTCGGCGAGCAGGTCCACGGCGGAGCGGGCGGCGGTGAGGTAGGCCGTCCTGATCGGACTCACGGGAGGGTCCCTCCTTCGAGACGGGCGTTCCCCCGAGGGTAGGGCCCGATCCACCGGGGCGCCGGACCCCTCAGGCGGCCCCGGCGGACCGGAGTGCGATGCCGACCAGCGATCCCACAAGGACCGCGCACGTCACGCCCCCGGGTATTAGGAAGGGCACCTTCCTATCGCAGAAGCGATAGGAAGGTGCCCTTCCTTAGATCAGTCAGCGGGTGGTGCAGGTGACGGTGGTCGGCGGGGTGTTCGCCCCCGTCGTGTTCGCCAGGAAGCCGGCGGTGGCGGTGGCGCCCGCGCCGAGGGCCCCGTTCCAGCCGGCGTCGCGGACGGAGACGGTCGCCCCGGTCTGGGTGTGGGTGCCACCCCAGAACTGGGTGATCCTCTGACCGTCGGGGAAGGTCCACGCCACCGTCCAGCCGGCGATGGCCGAGCTGCCGGCGTTGCGGACCACCAGTTCGCCCTGGAAGCCGCCCTGCCAGGAGCCGGTCACCCGGTAGTTCGCGGTGCAACCGCCGGTGGGTGGCGGAGTGGTCGGCGGCGGGCTCGTCGGCGGCGGGGTGGTGGGGGGCGGAGTGGTCGGCGGCGGGCTCGTCGGCGCTGGGGTGGAGCCGGTCGGTGTCGGGTCGGGCGTACCACCGACCCGGTCCGCCACCAGGATGCCCCGGCCGTTGGTGCCGAGGTAGACCCGGCCGTAGACCCGGGGGTCCCCGGTCAGTGCCTCCCCCGCGTTGCCGTACTGGTGCCGGTCGTCGTTGATCCGCACCCAGGTCGCGCCGGTGTCGTCCGAGCGGTGCACGCCGGGCTGGCCGTCGACGGTGCCGAACAGGTACAGCGCCGGGTACGTGCGGCCGGGCGCAGCCTTGCCGAAGCCGACGTTGCCGGCGGTGCTCACCCTGCCCAGCCTGGTGAACGTGGCCCCCGAGTCGGTGGAGCGCCACAGCCCGCCCTCGCCGGCCAGCCACAGCTCGCCCTCCCGGCCGGGCACCGCCTTGAACCTGACGTTGCCGGTGGTGGGCAGGCCGGCGGCGGCCGAGGCGGTGAAGCTCGCCCCGCCGTTGGTGCTGACGTAGAGCTTGCCGCCGCCGAAGCCGTAGAACTTGTTCGGGTCGACCCGGTCGGACTCGATCGTCGCGTTGGCCGGGATCCCCGTCGACGCGGTCCACGAGTTGCCGAACCCGACCGAGTGCACCACCTGCTGGCCGGCGTCGCCCGGCGCCCAGACGAACCGGCTGCCGTCGGCCGCCGCGGCGACCGTGCCGCCGCTGTTGATGCCGGACGGCTCGGTGCCCTGGAACCAGTTGGCTCCGCCGTCGGTGGAGAACGCGACGTGGCTGTCGTTCGGCCGGTCCGCGTCGGCGAAGTTTCCGGCCCGCACCATCACGGCCGGCTTCGTCTCGGCGTAGTCCAGGCTGGTGGTGCTGGTGAAGGTGGGCTGGGTGAACAGCATCGGGGGCACGGCGTCCAGGTCGGTGTGCCGGAAGCCGCCGATGTCGCCGAGCGCGCTGACGAGCGGCGCTCCGGACGGCGGGCTGACCAGGTCGAGCACGGCGGTCTCCTCCAGGCCCTTCACCATCGGCTTGATGGTGAACTGGCCGCCGGTGTCCCACCTGGTGAGGTCGGTGCTGCCGTAGATGGTCGCGCCGGTGCCATACATGAAGCGGTCGCTGTCGTGCGGGTCGATCTCGACCGACTCGTTCATCCAGCCGAGCTTCGGGGTCTCCTCCGGCGGGGCGGGGTTGCTGCCGAAGGTCAGCCACGGCACCGAACTGACGTCCATCGTGTAGCGCTTGGTCCTGTTCGGGTAGCTGTCGAACTCCCAGATCCGGGTCCAGGTGGCGCCCCCGTCGGTGCTACGCCAGAAGATCGCGTCCGGCCACCAGGAGATCTGCGTGGCGACCATGAGGGTGTTCGGCCGCTGCCGGTCGATGGTGAGGCCGCTGTAGCCGAAGTAGGCGTCGGCGCTGGTGGACGGAATCGGGCTGATCCGCGTCCACGCGCCGGTGGCCCGGTCGAACTTCCAGACGTCGCCCTTGCCGCCGTCGTACGGGCCGCCGGTGTCGCTGGTGGCGATGTAGAGGAAGCCGCCGACGGGGTCGACGACGCCCTTGTGCGCGAGGTAGCCGGTCGGCTGCCCGGCGATCCGCTCCCAGGTGGCGCCGCCGTTCGTGCTGCGGTAGACCGGGTTCTCCTTGTCGGCCACACCGACGTAGACGGTCTGCGTGGCGGTGCCGGCCGTACCCGTGCTCTTGTCGAAGCTGACCCAGGTCAGGCCCTGGTTCTGGCCGTTGTAGCCGTTCGGGTCGCCGGGGTCGGCCCGGTAGTTGCCGACGTTGGGGAAGTTGGCCACCCTGGCCCAGGTCGCCCCGAAGTCGGTGCTGCGCCACAGGCCGTTGCCGCCTTCGGCGCCGTAGTAGAGGATGCTGTTCCGGTTGGGGTCGACGGCCAGCCGCTCGCCCATGCCCCGGCCGGGCATGTTCCCGCCGTTCTTGAAGGGCAGCTCGGTGGCCTGCCAGGTGGCGCCCTTGTCGGCCGAGCGCAGGATGGCGCCGTTGTTCGGGTCCCAGTCGTTGGTGTACATGCCGACGGCCGCGTACACCCGGTTGGTCTGCACCGGGTCCGTCGCGACGCTGACCACGCCGTTCCAACCCCACTTGTCGGCGCCGACCCAGTCCAGCAGCGGCGTCCAGGACTGCCCGGCCTGCTCCCACCGGTACAGGCCACCGATGTCCGTGCGGGCGTAGATCAGGTTCTTCTCGGTGGGGTTGAAGACGATGCCGGGGACGAAGCCGCCGCCGTCGATCCGGACGTTCTTCCAGGTGTACGGCTCGGCTGCGGCGGCGGTGGGTGCGCCGGCGGCGGTGAACGGTGCCGCCACGAGGGTCGCGGCGACGACCAGCGCGGACACGACCGCGCCGACGTAACTTCTCCGCATCTGCGGTTCCTTCCGGGTGGGAACGCCGGGAGCGGACGTGGTGACGGCCACGCCCGGCAACGGGGACGTGCGGATTCGCGCCGGAGCTGCCCTGGCTCCGGGCATCGGCGCGACGGCTCCCGCACCCGAGGAACGGGCTCACCCTAACCGATCCACAGCCCTTCATGGAAGCGCTCCCAGTCGTCATTCGGAACGGGTGAGGGCCCCTCACCCCCACCCGCGCCAGGATCGGTCCCGGCGGATCCGTGCGCCCAGGACAGCTATCCCGTGAGGAGTGACAGATGGCCATCGCGACGATCAGCCGTACCGACCAGGACATCCAGTCGGCCGTCCTCGACGAGCTGACCTGGGAACCCCGGGTACGGCCCCACGAGATCGGCGTGACCGTCGCCGAGGGCGTGGTCACGCTGACCGGCCGGGTGGACAGCTACGCCAAGAAGTGGGCCGCCGAACGGGCGGCACACCGGGTGGCGCGCGTCCGGGCGGTCGCCAACGACCTGGCGGTACGGCTCGGCACCGGCGCCGAACGCGCCGACCCGGACATCGCCGCCGCAGCCGGCCACGCGCTGGAGTGGGACGCGTTCGTCCCGCTGGAGCAGCTCGACGTGACCGTCTCGAACGGCTGGGTCACCCTGCACGGCGAGGTCGACTGGGAGTACCAGCGCCGCGCCGCCGAACGCTCCGTGGGCCGGCTGACCGGCGTACGCGGGATCAGCAACGGCATCACCGTCCGCCCCGACGTCCGGCCGGACGGGCGCGCCCTGGCGGACCGGATCGTCGACGCGCTGGCCCGCAACCGGGCCACCGCGGCGGAGCGGATCATCGTCCGGGTGCACGGCGACACGGTGCTGCTCGGCGGGCTGGTCCACTCGATGCCGGAGCGGGCCGAGGTGGAACGGACCGTCTGGTGCGCGCCGGGCATCCGCGAGGTGCAGAACCACATCGCGGTCGCCCCGGTGCTGGGCTGAGCCGGGCACGGGACCACCCGGGCGGGGTGAGCCGCCCTCACCCCGCCGCGGGGAAGGCTGGGACGCATGACTGAGGTGAGCACCCGATGACCACCCCACTCCAGGTCACCGCCCGCCTGCGGACCCCGGTGACCGAGCACGACCACGTCCGCGGGCCGGTGGACGCGCCGGTGACGATCGTCGAGTACGCCGACTTCCAGTGCCGGTTCTGCGGGGCCACGTACGCGAACCTGCGGGAACTGCTGCGGCAGCGGGCCGACACGGTCCGGCTGGTGTACCGGCACTTCCCGATCACCAACATGCACCCGTACGCGGAGCACGCCGCCGAGGCGACCGAGGCGGCCGGCCGGCGCGGGGAGTTCTGGGCGATGCACGACTGGCTCTACGAGCACCAGGACCAGCTCGATCCCGTGCACCTCTCACTCGGCATCGAGCAGCTCGGCCTGCCCGCCGAGGAGGTCGCCGCCGAGGTGGCGCGGCAGGCGTACGGCGACCGGGTGCGGCGGGACTTCGTGGGCGGCATCCGCAGCGGCGTCGACGCCACCCCGACCCTGTTCGTCAACGGCGTCCGCCACGACGGGGACCACGACGTGGCGGACCTCCTGACGGCGGTAGACGCCGCCACCCCCTGACAGCTCAGATGAGATGCAGGTCGCGGGCTCGGCGGACGGCTTCGCGGCGGCGGGTGGCGGCGAGCTTGCGGTAGATGTTGCGCACGTGGGTCTTGACCGTGTTGACCGACAGGGACAGCTCGGCCGCGATCTCCACGTTGGACAGGATGCTCTGCAGGTAGCGCAGGATGGTCAGCTCCCGCTCGGTCAGCGGCTCGTCCAGCGCCGCCGCCCCCCGCTCCGCCGGTGGCCGCTCGGTCGGCGCGTCGGTTCCGCGTACCAGGTCGCTGACCGTCGGCCAGTGGGCGGTGCCCGCGTCCAGGTGGGCGGCGAGCAGGTCCCGGACCCCGGGCTCGGCGCGGGTGAAGGCCCGCCGGAAACCCTCCGGCCCGGCCAGGTCGAGGGCCCGTTCCAGGACCCGTCCGGCCCGCCGGTCGTCGCCCGCGTGCCGGGCCAGCACCGCGTCCAGCACCGCGGCCTCCAGCCGTACGGGCAGCGGCCACCCGGCCGCCTCCGGCGACTCCCAGTCCGGCAGCGCGTACCCGGCGGCGCGCGGGTCGCCGGCACGCAGCTCCACCCGGGCCAGCGCGACGGCCAGCGACGGGTCGGCGCCGTCACGTACCCGCTCGGCGAGCAGGTCCCTGGCGGTGCCCACGTCGCCCCGTGCCCCGCGCACGTCCGCCTCGACGGCCAGCAGCCAGTGCGCCAGCTCGCCGGCCCGGGGGCCCTCGGGCAGCCGCTCCCGCGCCTCGGCCAGCACCCGGTGCCCCTCCGGCAGGTCACCGGCGTCCCGCAGCAGGTACGCCCGGCACAGCGCCGCGACCGCCCCCACCACAGGCCCCCCGGTCGCCGGCGTGGCCAGTGCCAGGTTCGCCTCCGCCTCCTCGGGCTGGTCCCGATGCAGTGCGACCAGGGCCAACGCCAGGTACGCGTGGGCGCAGTCCTCCCGGCAGGACCAGCCCTGGCAGGACGGCATGGCGAGGGCGTCCCGGGCGAGGGTCTCGGCGGCCCGCAGCTCGCCCCGCACGGCGTGCAGCAGGGCCGCCCGGCTGGCACAGACCAGCTCCGTACGTGGCCGTCCGGCCTCCCGGGCCGCCGACAGCGACCGGGCGAAGGCGAGCCCGGCGGCGGGCAGGTCCCCGTCCGCCAGGTCGACCAGTCCCAGCGCGGTGCCGGCCACCGCCCGCACGTCGGCGTCCTCGGCGGCGACACCTCGCGGATCGCCCGACACGGGCCCGACGCCCGGGGGATCAGCCGGCATGGGCGGGACGCCCCGCCGATTCGCCGGCACGGCCATGGCATCCCGCGGTTCAGCCGGCACGGGCGAGGCGTCCTGCGGGTCGGCCGGCAGCGGCGGGTTGCCTCGCGTGGCGAGCAGCCGGGACGCGGCGGCGCGTACCGCCTCGGGGTCGCCGGCCAGCCGGGCCAGGGTGAGCTCCAGTGCGGTGGCCAGCCGCCGGAACCGGTCGCGGCGGGGCGCGGGCAGCGTCCGGCCGGCCTCGACGGCGGCGTGCAGGTGGCCGGCGGCGGCGGTGGCGTCGCCCGCCCGGGCCCGCTCGGCGGCGCAGGCCAACCCCAGCTCCGGGTCGCGCGCCACGGCCTCCGGCGGCGGAGGCGCGGGCGGGCGGACGGCGGGTGCCTCCCGGTCGTACGGCACCAGTTCCGGCCAGCGCGCCACGAAGATCGCCGTGGCGCCGTCGTGGTCGCCGCCGGCCAGCGCGTGCCGCAGCCCCTCGGCGGGCCGCCCGTTGTCGGCGTACCAGCCGGCCGCGCGCAGGTGCAGGTCGTCCAGCTCGGCGGCGGGCAGCCGGCCCAGCTCGGCGTGCAGCAGGTCGGCCAGCAGCGGGTGGCAGCGGTACCAGGGTGGGCGGCTGTCGTCGCGGCGCAGCAGCCCGCCGTCACCGGCCAGGCCGGCCAGCGCCTGCTCGGCATCGGCCCGGCCGGTCAGCGCGTCGACCAGGCCGGCGCAGACCGCGTCGGCGACGGCGGAGCGGCGCAGCACGTCCCGCGCGTCCGGGTCCAGCCCGGCGAGCACCTCCTCCCGCAGGTAGCCGGCCATGTCCTGCTGGTCGCCGCCGAACTGCTCGACCCAGCGGGCCGGGTCCGACTGCCCGCGCAGCGCCAGCGCGGCGAACCGGAGGGCCGCCGGCCAGCCGCCGGTACGTTCCCGCAGCCCGCGCACCCCGGCCGCCGGCAGCGCCACCCCGTGCGCGGCCAGCAGGTCGGCGACCTCGTCGCCGCTGAACGCCAACTCGTCGGGGCCGATCTCGGTCAGTTCCCCGGCCAGCCGCAGCCGGTGCACGGCCAGCGGCATCCCGGCACGGGCGCCGACCACCAGCCGCAGCCGCTGCTCGGCGTGGCGGAGCAGGAACTCCAGGCCGGTCAGCGCCGCCGGATCGGTGATCCGGTGCAGGTCGTCCACGACCAGCAGCACCGGCCGTTCCCGGGCGGCGAGGGCCGCGGCCAGCACCTCCAGCTGGTCGGGGCGGGGCGGCCGGTCGGGCACGGGCGGCCCCGGCACGCCCCCGGCGGGGTCCGCGACCGCGCGCAGCGCCGCCGCGAGGTAGGACCAGAGCCGGTCCCCGTCGTCGCCGGCCTCCACGGAGACCCAGGCCACCCGTGGCCCGTCCGGTTCCGCCGGTACGCCCGCCGCCGCGCCGAAGTCGCCCGGGGCGGCCCCGGCCGGCCCGTCGTCCCGGGGGCCCTCGGCAGCGGCGGTCACCGGCCCCTCCCCCACCCGGCCCCGGTGCACGCCGGCCTCACCGGCGGCCCGGAACCAGGAGGCGAGCAGCGTGGTCTTGCCCCACCCCGCCGGCGCACGGACCAGCGTGACCGGCCCGGCGGTCCCCTCGTCCAGCGCCCGCAGCAGCCGGGGCCGCAGGATCAGCGGCTCCGGCGGCGGCACCGGGCTCAGCCGGGACGCCAGCAGCGGCGCACCGGCCGGCCCACGCGCGACCGCGACGACTCCCGTGTCCCGTACGTCCTCCGGCATCCGGCCCCACCCCCACGGACGCGTCCACTCCCCCAGGCCCTGCGGGCGGCGGTTACCCGGACCCGGCCCGTTCACCCCTTCGGGGGGAGCCGGCTTCACCCCGCCCCGGGCGACCCTCGTCGTACGCGGGTGACCGGGCCGCGCACACCGGTGCGCGTACGGCGTCGGGCGGGACGGGAGGCGGGCCGAGGTGGACGGGCGGGGACGCCGGGGACGGATGGGACGCGTCGCGGGGACGGCCGGCGCGGTGCTCGCCCTCACGGCGGTGGGCCGGGCGCTGGCCGTACGACGGCGGAGGGCGCCCTGGCCCCGCGCGGCCGGCGCCGATCCACGGCCCGGACGCTGGCAGGTGGTGACCATCGACCGCGCGCCCGGCGAGGTGCTGCCCGGCGGGCGCTGGCCGGAGCCCCTGCGTCGGCTCGGCGGCGCGGTGCAGGTCGAGCTGCGGCCGGCCCCCGGCTGCCGGGGCACGGAGCTGGCCGCCCGGCTGCGGCCCGGCGCGGCGGCCCCCGCCGGGCTCGCCGCCCACCTGCTCGGCGACGAGCCCGGCCTGCTGGTCCGCCGGGCGCTGCGGGAGGTCAAGCAGCTCGCCGAGACCGGCGAGGTGCTCCGCGCGGACCGCTCGCCGGCCGACCGTCCGGCGGGACCGCCACGATGAGGGCGCTGTGCTGGGTGGGCGCCGGCGAGCTGGCGGTACGGCAGGTGCCCGACCCGGAGCTGCGCAACGGCCACGACGTCGTCGTCCGGGTCCGGCAGAGCGCCACCTGCGGTGGAGACCTGCCGCTGCTGGCCGGGCGGGTGCCCTTCCTCGCCGTCGGGGACGTGCTCGGGCACGAGTTCCTCGGGGAGGTGGTCGACGTCGGGCCGGAGGTGCGCCGGCACCGGGTCGGCGACCGGGTCGTGGTCTGCTCCTCGGTGGCCTGCGGCAACTGCTGGTACTGCCGGCGCGAGCTGTACTCCTGCTGCGACAACGGCAGCGCCGACCCGGCGGTCGCCGAGGCGGTCTGGGGCCACCCCACCGGGGGCGCGTTCGGGCAGCCCCGGGCGTTGGGGGGCTTCGCCGGCAGCCACGCGGAGTACGTCCGGGTGCCGTACGCGGACGTCGGCGCGTTCACCGTGCCGGAACCGGTCAGCGACGACCGGGCGCTGTTCGCCTCGGACGCCGCGCCGGCCGGCTGGATGGGCGCGGACCTCGGGCAGGTGCGTCCCGGCGACGTGGTGGCGGTCTGGGGTGCGGGCGCGGTCGGGCAGCTCACCGCGCGGGCCGCGCGGCTGCTCGGCGCGGAACGGGTGATCGTCATCGACGCCGAGGACGACCGGCTGCGGATGGCCGAACGGCACGCCGACGCGGAGACGATCGACCACCGGCTCGCCGACGTCCCCGCCGAGCTGCGCGAACGCACGGGCGGGCGGGGCCCGGACGTGTGCGTCGAGGCCGTCGGTGCGGCCTGGAACGGGCACGGCCCCCGGTCGCTGGCCGCCCGGTTCACCAACGCCGCCGAGCGACCGGCCGCCGTTCGCGAGGCGGTGCACGCCTGCCGCAAGGGCGGCTCGGTCTTCCTGCTCGGCGACTTCGACGGCTTCGTCGACACGTTCCCGCTCGGGGCGGTGTCCCACAAGGGGCTGACGGTGCGGGGCGCGCGGCAGCACGGGCAGCGCTACATCCCGATGCTGCTGGAGCGGATGGCCCGCGACGAGCTGCGTACCGAGCACCTGGCCACCCACCGGCTGCCGCTGGAGCGGGGCGCCGAGGGGTACGCGCTGTTCCGGAACCGGGCCGACGGCTGTGTCCGCGCCGTGCTCAGCCCCGACCTCCCGCCGGCCGGCGGCTGAGGCGGAACGCTGCGACCCACCGGGGCGGGTGGCAGACTCGGCGGATGCGTGAGCAGCGGGCGTACGACGTCGTCCTGTTCGGGGCCACCGGCTTCACCGGAGGGCTGACCGCCGAGTACCTGGCCCGCAACGCCCCGCCCGGGCTGCGCTGGGCGCTCGCCGGACGCAACCCCGGCAGGCTGGCCGCCGTACGGGACCGGCTGGCCGCGATCGACCCGACGCTGGCCGGGCTGCCCCTGCTCACCGCCGACGTCACGGATCCGGAGTCGCTGCGGGCGGTGGCCGGAAGCGCCCGGGTGGTGGCCACCACCGTCGGCCCGTACGTCCACCACGGTGAGCCGCTGGTCGCCGCCTGCGCCCGCGCCGGCACCGACTACCTGGACATCACCGGCGAACCCGAGTTCGTCGACCTGATGTACGTGCGACACCACGCCGAGGCGGAGCGCACCGGGGCGCGGCTGGTGCACGCCTGCGGGTTCGACTCGATCCCGCACGACCTGGGCGTCTGGTTCACGCTCAGGCACCTTCCCGACGACGCGCCGATCGCCGTCGACGGCTTCGTCCGGGCGGGCGGGCGGATCTCCGCCGGCACGTACCACTCGGCGCTGACCGCCTTCTCCCGCACGGCCCAGGCCTCCCGGGCGGCGCGCGAGCGACGGCAGGTCGAGCCGCGACCGACCGGGCGGCGGGTACGCGCGGTGCCCGGCCGGGTCGCCCGCTCGAAGGAGCTGGGCATGTGGATGGTGCCGCTGCCGACCATCGACCCGCAGGTGGTCCGCCGCTCGGCCGCCGCCCGCCCCGAGTACGGGCCGGACTTCCGCTACCGGCACTTCGCCGCCGTGCGGCGGCTGCCCACCGTGCTGGCGGGCGCGGTCGGGCTGGGCGGCCTGCTGGCCCTGGTGAAGCTGCCGCCGACCCGGCGCTGGCTGCTCGGCCGGCTCGCCTCCGGGCAGGGGCCGACGCCGCAGCAACGGGCGAAGTCCTGGTTCCGGGTCCGGTTCGTCGGCGCGGGCGGCGGCCGGCGGGTGCTGACCGAGGTGGCCGGCGGCGACCCCGGCTACGACGAGACGGCGAAGATGCTCGCCGAGTCCGCGCTCTGCCTGGCCACCGACGACCTGCCGGCCACCGCGGGCCAGGTCACCCCCGTGACGGCGATGGGCGACGCCCTGCTGGGGCGGCTGGAACGGGCCGGGATGACCTTCCGGGTGCTGGACACCCCGCACTGACCACCGGACCCGGCCGGTCCCGCGCCGACCACCGACCCAGCCGTCTGGCCAGTCCCGCGGCCGGCGGGGTTGACCCTCGACCAGGTTGAGACGACAGGATCACCGTCGTGGAGAGCGACCTGCGCAGCATCGGCGAGCTGGCCCGGGCCAGCGGGCTGACGGTGAGCGCCCTGCGGTTCTACGACTCGGCCGGGGTGCTGACGCCGGCCCTGGTCGATCCGGCGACCGGCTACCGCTGGTACACCGGCGACCAGGTGGCGCCCGCCCGGCTGGTGGCCGGGCTGCGCCGGGTCGGCATGCCGGTGGCCGAGATCGCCGCCGCGCTGCGCTGCGAGCCCGCGCAGGTGCACCGCCTGCTCGACGCGCACCTGCGCCGGCTGGAGGACGGCCTCGCCGATGCCCGCCGCGAGCTCTCCCGGATCCGTACGCTGATCGATCCCGAGGAGCACCCGATGACCACCCGCATCCACCTGTCCCACATCGACCTCGCCGCCGCCGTGGACGCGGTCCGCTTCGCGGTCGGCGCCGACCCCGACCTGCCGGTGCTGGCCGGCATGCTGTTCGAGTCCGACAACGACTGCGTACGGCTGGTGGCGACCGACCGGCACCGGCTGGCCGTCGCGCGGGCGGACGCCCGGGTCGACGGGCCGGCGGTGCGGGTGCTCGCCCCGGTCGCCTTCGTCGACGAGGTGCGGGCCCTGCTCGACACCGACACGGGGTCCGCCCCCGAGGCACGGCTGACGGTCTCCGCCGGCACGATCTCGGTCTCCGTCGCGGGCCGTACGGTCGACACCGCCGCCCTGCCGTACGACTTCCCGGACCACCGCCGCCTGCTCCGCCCGACGCCCGACGACGGGCCGGCGCACCGGCTGACGGTCGACGCCGACGCCCTGCGGGCAGCCCTGACCAGCGCCGACGCCCCCGTCGTCACCCGGCGGCACGACGGCGCCCCGCTCGCGGTGACGGTGCTCGGCCCGGACGGCCGGGGCGGGGTGCGGTTGCTCGGGGCGGACGAGCTGGCCGGGGACGAGGACACCTTCCGGGTCGGGGTCAACGGCGGCTACCTGCTCCAGGCCCTCGACGCGGCCGGCCGGGGCCAGCTGCTGCTGGAGCTGGACGGCCCGATCGCGCCCCTGGCGGTACGCCGGCCGGACGACGCCGACGCCTTCTCCATCCTGATGCCGATCCGCCTCTGAGCCTGCGACCTCCCCACGCCTACACCTTCCGGGCGGGGCGGCTCCCGGACCGGGCCGGGGCGTGTGTGGGCCGCGACGGTAGCATCGGTGGGTCCACCCGACGTCCGGACGGAGCGTACGGAGCAGCATGCTCGACATGGAGTTGATCCGGAAGGATCGCGAGGCGGTGGCGACCGCGCTGGCGAAGCGACTGGATCCCGCCGAGGTCACCCGGGCCCTGGACGAGATCCAGCGGCTCGACCAGGAACGCCGCGCCCTCATCAGTGCGATCGACGGCGAGCGGCAGCGCCGCAAGGCCGAGGCGCGCGCATACGCGGCGGCGAAGCGCGCCGGCAACGAGCCGGAGGTCTCCGCGCCGGAGTCGGGCCGTAAGCAGCTCGCCGAGCTGGAATCCGAGCTGGACGAGGTGCAGTCCCGGCTGCACGGCGCGATGAGCGAACTGCCCAACCTCCCCGCCGACGACGTCGTGCCGGGCGGCAAGGAGGCCAACCGGGTCGTCCGGACCTTCGGCGAGCCGCCCGCCCTCGAGAAGGTCCGCGACCACGTCGAGCTGAGCCGGATGCTGGGCCTGGTCGACCACGAGCGCGGCGTCAAGCTCGGCGGTTCCGGCTTCTGGATGTACACCGGCATGGGCGCGCGGCTGGAGTGGGCGCTGCTCAACTTCTTCGTCGACGAGCACATCAGGGCCGGATACGAGTTCCTGCTCCCGCCGCACCTGCTGCTGAACACCGCCGGGTTCGCCGCCGGGCAGTTCCCGAAGTTCTACGACGACGTCTACCACCTGGACCGGGAGTCCGCCCCGCGCGGCCAGTTCCTGCTGCCCACCTCGGAGACGGCGATCCTCGGGGCGTACCAGGACGAGATCCTGGAGACGGCGAAGCTGCCGCTGAAGGCCTTCGCGTACACCCCCTGCTACCGGCGGGAGGCGGCCGGGTCGCACTCCGACGAGCGGGGCACCGTCCGGGGTCACCAGTTCAACAAGGTGGAGATCTTCCAGTTCTGCCTGCCGGAACAGGCCGACGCCGCGCTGGAGGAGATGCTCCTGCACGCGGAGAGCCTGGTCGAGAAGCTGGGCCTGCACTACCAGCGCACCCTGCTCTCGGCCGGCGACGCCAGCGCGTCGATGAAGAAGACCCTCGACATCGAGGTGTGGATGCCGAGCACCGGCAAGTACAAGGAGGTGTCGTCGGTCTCCTGGGCCGGCGACTACCAGGCCCGCCGGGCGGCCATCCGCTACCGCGAGCCGGGCGGCAAGCAGACCCGCTTCGTGCACACCCTGAACGGGTCGGCACTGGCCACCAGCCGGCTCTTCCCCGCCATCCTGGAGCAGTTCCAGCAGCCCGACGGCTCAGTGCTGATCCCCGAGGTCCTCCAACCCCGCCTGGGCACCGACCACCTAACCCCCCACTAACCCCCCACTAACCCCACCCCCTCCCCGCCCCACCCCACCCCACCCCACCCCACCCCGGCGATCTTGCACTTTCGGCCCTCGAAATACGCGTAATGCCGCTTTTGTCGGGGCACAAAGTGCAAGATCACGGGGAAGGTCCAGGGGCGAGGGCGGGATGCAGGGCGCGGGGGTGGGGCTATTGCGGGGAGAGCCTTGTCGGCGGCGGCAGGACTACGGCTGGGCGTCGGACACCACCGGTCTGGCGCTGGTGTTCACCGGGTACGACCGCTTCGCCGCCTGCTGCCCCGTGCGGCTCAGATCGTGACCGACTGAGCGACTCCCGCAGCAAGGGGCCTCCCGGCCTTCAGCACGGTCACTTCTGAAACGCGGCCAGTTTCCGCGCGCCACCAGAGGCATCCACAGATGCCCACGCATTGACAGTCGTCGCAATGCGCTTGTAACCTTTCGAAAATTTTCACGCCAGACTGCAAGATCTCGGCATGTCGGACCCCGGCCTCCCACCGCGCTTCCCCACCCCCGTCAGGAGTCCTCCGATGCAGATACGTCGACGCCTGTCGGCGATCGTCGCCCTCGGCGTGATCGCGGGCCTGATCGTCCCCGCCGCCACGGCGGCGCCACCGGCGGCCGCGGCCCCGGCCGGCGGCAAGAAGGTCATCGCCAACCTCTTCGAGTGGAACTGGCCGTCGGTGGCCGCCGAGTGCCGGACCACCCTCGGCCCCAAGGGTTACGGCTGGGTGCAGGTCTCGCCGCCCCAGGAACACGTCCGCGGCTCGCAGTGGTGGCTGGCGTACCAGCCGGTCAGCTACCGGATCGAGTCCCGCAAGGGCACCCGCGCCCAGTTCAGGTCGATGGTGGACGCCTGTCACGCCGCCGGGGTGAAGGTGATCGTCGACGCGGTGGTCAACCACATGTCCGGGCAGGACAACGGTGGCACCGGGTGGGCCGGCTCGCCGTACGGGCACTACGACTACCCGGGGATCTACCAGACGCAGGACTTCCACCACTGCGGTCGCAACGGCGGCGACGACATCGTCAACTACAACGACCGGTGGGAGGTGCAGAACTGCGAGCTGGTCAACCTCTCCGACCTGAAGACCGAGTCGGAGTACGTCCGGACGAGGCTCGCCGGCTACCTCAACGACCTGCTCTCGCTGGGCGTCGACGGCTTCCGGATGGACGCCAGCAAGCACATGCCGGCCGCCGACATCGCCGCCATCAAGGCCAAGCTCTCCCGTTCGGCGTACATGGTGCAGGAGGTGATCCACGGTGCCGGCGAGCCGATCCAGCCGGGCGAGTACACCGGCAACGGCGACGTGCACGAGTTCCGCTACGGCAAGGACCTGGCCCGGGTCTTCCGCTCCGAGAAGCTCGCCTACCTGCGCAACTTCGGCGAGGGCTGGGGGCACCTGCCCAGCGCCTCCGCGGCCGTCTTCGTGGACAACCACGACACCCAGCGTGACGTCGGCGGGGTGCTGACCTACCGCGACCGGGGCATCTACGCGCTGGCCAACGCGTTCATGCTCGCCTGGCCGTACGGCTCCCCGACCGTCATGTCGAGCTACACGTTCAGCCAACGCGACCAGGGCCCGCCCTCGGACGGCTCCGGGAAGACCCTCGACGTCGCCTGCTACTCCGGCTGGGAGTGCGAGCACCGCTGGCCGGTGATCGCCAACATGGTCGGCTTCCGCAACGCCACCGAGGGCGCCGGCGTCGTCAACTGGTACGACAACGGCAACAACCACATCGCCTTCGGCCGGGCCGGCAAGGGCTACGTCACGATCAACGACGAGGACTCCGCGGTCACCGGCCGGTCGTACCAGACGGGTCTGCCGGCGGGCCGGTACTGCGACGTCATCCACGGCACCTTTGCCAACGGCACGTGCAGCGGGCCGGTGATCACCGTGGACGGCAACGGCTGGTTCGCCGCGAACGTGCCCGCCCACGACGCGATCGCCATCCACGTGGGCGCCCGGCTGGGCTGACGGCGACAGCACATCGGCCTCCAGGCCCGGCTGACTGTGGCCCTGCACGACGCCGGCCGGGACTCCCCACCGTCGCGGGGGCGCGTACCGACCGACATTCCAGCCGGTACGCGCCCCCGACACTCTTAACCCGTTACAGTCCTTTTGTGCGCTTTGACCGAATGAGCCGGCGGCGTGTCCGCATGCTGTCCGCCGCCGTCTGCGTACCCCTGCTCCTGCTGGCCGCCGGAGCCACGGGTTGGGCGCTGACCTCCGGGGCCGAGCCCACGGCGCCGCCCGTCGTCGGGCCGCCCGCGCCCACCCGCGCGGCCCCGACGCCGGAGCGGGTGCCCGTCGCCACGCCCGCGCCGGACGACCTGCCGGTGGTCGACTACGGCCCGGCACCCACCGGCTTCCCGGCGGACCCGGACACCCTGGACACCACGCCGCTGACCGAGGGTCTGCACCCGACCCGCCGGATCGCCGCATACACCGCCCCCGGCGGCCAGCCGCTGGCCTTCCTCGACCCCACCATCAGCGGCGTCGAGCTGACCATGCCGATCGCCCAGCGGCGGTCCGGCTGGACGGCGGTGCTGCTCCCGTCGGCCAACCGCACGCTCGCCTGGCTGCCGCCCGGCGGCCACACCACCGTGGCGCTGCCCGACCAGATCGTGGTGGAGCGCAAACCGCACCGGCTCACCTGGTACCGCGCCGGCCGGGCCGTCGACAGCTGGCAGATCAGCCTCGGCCAGCGCGGCCAGGAAACCCCGCTGGGCAGGACCTTCGTCCTCGGCCGCACCCTGCCGCCGCAGAGCGTGTACGGGGGCGTCGACATCTTCGCCCTCGGCTCGGTGCCCGACGACCCGGAGGCGGTGCCGGCGAGTCTGCGCGGCGCGCACATCGGCATACACAGCTGGTACCACGACGGCGAACTGGGTCAGAAGACCACCAACGGCTGCATCCGGCTCACGAAGAGCGGGCAGCGGAAGCTGCTGGCCGAGGTCCGCCCCGGCACCGAGGTGGTCGTGGTGGACGAACTGCCCGCCCCGGCCCCGACGGCCTGAACGCAGACCGGCGGGCCACCCGGGGAGGCCGGGTCGCCCGCCGAGGTGCCACCACAGCAGGTCAGAGCTGCTCGACCCAGTACCGGCTGACGTCCATCCAGCCGTTGGCACCCGCACCGTACTTGCGGCCACTGCTGGCGGTGCTCAGCGTGTACCAGGCGTCCACGAAGTCCGGGTCGTCGGTGTACCAGGAGGCGGGCAGGGCGTCCAGGATCGCGTTGACCAGCGGGGTGTACGCGCCACCGTCCACGATCACCAGCAGGGCGCCGGCGATCGCCTTGACCAGCGCCGAGTAGTTGGTGTCGCCGTCGTCCTCCATCATGACCACGTCGGCCAGGTTGTACTTGTACGACGAGAAGTGCACCAGAAGCTGGTTCGGGTAGTACGTGGTGCCGGCGTGGTCCAGGTACGGCATCTGCACCAGGTCGACCTTGACCTTGCCGTCCAGCCCGAACCCGGCCACGAGGTTGTAGATCTCGGCGGCACCCTTGATCCAGGGCTCCTTGTCGTCGTCGAGCCGGACGGCGTCGACCTTGGTGGCCCAGTAGCCGGCCGAGGCGGTCACCCCGGCGGCGGAGGCACGGGACGCGGGCCGCGCCGAAGCCGCCCGGTCGATGCCCCGCGCACCCAACTCCTCCCGCATCAGCGTCAGGCCCACGGAAAGCGCCCGCTCGGTGTCCACGTCCACCACCAGCACCGGCCGTTGCGGCACCCGGGCGGCGTCCAGCACCACCGTGCGGCCGAAGCGGTCGTACGCGTTCACGCTCGTGGCCGAGTCGTCGGTCGGTGCGGCGGCCACCAACGGCGACTCACCGCGAGCCAGTGCCGCCCGCATGTCCGGATGGGCCAGCCGCAGCCGCAACAGCGAGCCGGTGTGGCCCGGCAGGCCCTTGGCGATCAGCAGCCGCTGGTTGGCGGCGCGGAGGTCGCCGGCGAGCCGGCCGTCGACGCCGGCGGCGAGCAGGTCGACCGGGCCCTTGGCGGCGGAGACGCCCAGGCGGCCCAAAGCGGACCGGTCGGCGACCGCCACCTGGCGGGCCACGCCGTCGACGATGGCGAACACCGGGCTGGCGGCGACGGCCGCCGATGCGACGTGGTCGGGCCGGGCGTACGCCGGGGTGGCGACCGCCGCGGTCAGGGTGGCGACCGCGATGCCCAGCGACACGGCGGCGCGGCGGAACGGGCGTGGGTTCACGTGGACTCCTCTGCGTCCCCCGGCCACCGCTCGTGGCAGCAGCCAAGAGATTGACGACGATGAACACATGAATATATGTCCGTCAGCCGGTCGTCAATGCGGCCGCGAGGAATCCGGCGAGCGATCGGACCAGTTCGCCCCGGCCGTGGAGACCTGGCGCGGCAGGGCGTGAGCCTGCCCGGTCAGCTTCCGCCACAGGAACTCCAGCGCCAGCGCCCAGACGAAGGCACGCTGCTCGTTGTTCGCCGCCGCGCCGTGCCCGCCTTCGACGTTCTCGTAGTAGGACACCTCGTGGCCGTGCTCACGCAGCCGGGCCGCCATCTTGCGGGCGTGCCCGGGATGCACCCGGTCGTCGCGGGTCGAGGTGACGAGCAGGACCGGCGGGTACGCCTGGCCGGCACTGACGTTGTGGTACGGCGAGTAGCCGCGCAGGAAGGCCCAGTCGGCCGCCACGTCCGGGTCGCCGTACTCGGCCATCCACGAGGCGCCGGCCAGCAACCGGTGGTACCGCCGCATGTCCAGCACCGGCACGCGCGCGACGACCGCCCCGAAGAGCGTCGGGTAGCGGGTCAGCATCACGCCCATCAGCAGCCCACCGTTGCTGCCACCCTCGATGCCGAGCCGCTCCGGCGTGGTGATTCCGCGCGTCACCAGGTCGGCAGCCACCGCCGCGAAGTCCTCGTACGCCCGGGGTCGGTTCTCCCGCAGCGCGGCCCGGTGCCACGCGGGGCCGTACTCGCCGCCGCCCCGGATGTTCGCCACCACGTAGGTGCCGCCCCGGGCCAGCCATCCCTGGCCGATGACCCCGTTGTGCTGCGGGGTCAGGGAGATCTCGTACCCGCCGTACGCGGTGAGCAGCGTCGGCCCGCCGGGGGCGTGTGGGTCCCCCACCACGAAGTACGGCACCCGCGTGCCGTCGGCCGAGGTGGCGAAGAACTGGCGTACCGCAAGGCCGTCCACGTCGAAGGACGCCGGCGCCCGCTTGAGCGTCTCGACTGCGCCGCCGACCTGCCCGAGCCGCAGCGTCGCCGGCTGGAGGAACCCCTCCGACGCGAGCAGGTAGGCGTCGTCGTTGTCGGGGTCGGTGTCCACGACGTCGCTGTGGTCGAACTCCGGCACCCCGGGCAGCGGCTCCCGCCGCCAGCCCTCCCCGTCTGGCGTCAGCACCTCCAGCCGGCTTCTCACGTCGACGAGGGTGGCCAGGATCAGATGGTGGCGGGTCCAGAAGTGGCCGCTGAACGCCGTGCGGTCGTCGGGCCGGAAGAGCACCGTCATCTCCCGCTCGCCCGCGAGGAACGCGTCGAACCGGGCCGCCAGCAGTGCGCCCGCCGGATGAGTCACCCCGCCGACCGACCACGGCGAACGCAGCCGGACCAGCAGCCACTCCCGGTGTACGTCCCACACGGCGTCCTCCGGCACGGCGATCCGGATCCGTTCGCCCGCCCCGGTCAGCAGATGGCTCTCCCTGCGGAAGAAGTCCAGCCGCCGGCCCACGAAGTCGCGCTCGAACCCGGGCGTCGGGTCGTGCGACGCCCACACAGCGACATCGTCGACGTGCCCCTCGTGGACGACGTCGGCCCCGGCCAGCGGCGTGCCCCGCCGCCACCGCCTGACCGTCCGTGGATAGCCGGAGGAGGTCAGCGAGCCGGGCCCGAAGTCGGTGGCGACGTAGATGTGGTCGGCGTCGATCCAGCCGACGTCACTCTTCGCCTCGGCGAGGGTGAACCCGTCCTCGACGAAGACGCGGCGACCCAGGTCGAACTCCCGCACCACGACCGCGTCGCCACCGCCCCGCGACAGGCTGACCAGGCCGCGCCCGTGACCGGGCCGCAGCACCGTCACCCCGCTCCAGACCCAGTTCTCGCCCTCCTCGGCGGCCAGCGCGTCCAGGTCGAGCAGCACGTCCCACTCCGGCTCGGGCCGGCGATACTGGTCGAGGGTCGTCCGCCGCCAGACCCCACGCGGGTGCGCCGCGTCGGTCCAGAAGTTGTAGTAGAGGTGGTCCCCACGCCAACCGGGGTAGGGAATGCGGTCCTCCGCGTCGAGCACCCGCCGGATGTCGGCCCGCAGGGCGGCGAACGCGTCGCCTCCGGTCAGGGCGGCCACGGTCTCCGCGTTGCGGTCCCGCACCCACCGGGCGGCGTCCGCACTATCAAGATCTTCCAGCCAGAGGTACGGGTCGTCGCTCTCCACGGTCAACCTCGCCACCCCGCCACTATCCCCGACGCGAGACCCACTCACTGTCCCGTCAACTGTCGGCATGGCGACGACTTCACGTTTCACCGCCACCTCGGTCGCCGTGAGCACTCGCCGTCGTGGTCCGGCCAGAGCAGGCACCGCAGGCCGCTGGACATGCGTCGGTCGCAGAAGACCCAGTGGCGTACGTTCTGGTCGTCCTCGGCCGACACGGTGGTGCCCGCCGGGTCGGTCTGCGGCAGGACGTGCGTCCAGTGCGCCACCACCCGGGCGAGCCGCTGCGCGGCGAGCAGGTCGCCGGCCACCACCGGCAGGTGGACGACCCAACGCTCGCTCACCGGTCACGCTGCCGCTCGTTGCGGGCGCGGGCCTGCTCCGACTGCCAACGACGCAGCGCATCCTTGATCCGGTCGGTCTCCCGCCGGCTCTGCGCCAGCGCGTCGTAGACGGTGGCCAGGTCACCGGCGACCTGGTCGAGAAACTCCCGCACCTCCCGCGGGTCGAGCCCGCGCCGGCCGAGCGGCGTCGGCCGGAACCGCCGCTCCCGCACCTGCCACGGCCGCAGCGGATGGTAGGCCGCCGAGCGGTAACAGGTCGGCCCACTGGCCGACCGCTGGCGACGCCGGACACGCCGCAGGAAGACGCGCATGACAGAACCTGCCTCTCACCGTCGAGATCGACCTGTGGAAGGGGCAGGCCCACCGGCCCACCCCGCACCGGCGGACCCACCCCGGCACCCACCACCGCAGCCCTCATCGGCAGTACGACAGCGAGGCCCGACATAGCCCCTGAGCAGTACGAACTCCACAGTGGCCGCAGACGCAGTCAAGCACCGCCCCACATCAAATGCAACGTCTAACAATCGGCGCTCCAGAAGGCCATAGGCTGGCAGATCGAACACTGCGTGACGTGTCTATTGTTTCTGATACATCGCTGGCGTTTAATTGGGCGGATGCACGTCGACCGCTACCTGACCACGGAGGCGCGGAGTGTCACAGGCCGTAACGGGATCGACCATGCTTCGGCGTCAGCTCGGCCGGAAGCTCGAAGCGCTCCGCAAGGCCAGCGGCCTCACGATGGAGCAGGCAGCGGAACAGCTCGACCGAGCACGGGCGACCCTGTACCGGATCGAGAATGGCGCTGAGAACGTCCGCTTCCGCGCGGCAGACGTCCGGGAGATGCTGAGCCTCTACGGTGCCTCGGACGAGGACTCCGAACTGGTCCTCGCGATGGCCGCCGCGACTCGCGAGAACAAGAACTGGTGGCACGACTACGTCGGCTCGGGCCTGCCACGCTGGTTCCAGCTCTACATTGGACTTGAGGCAGCGGCATCAAGCATCCGCCAATATCAGGCTGAGCTGGTCCCCGGTTTGCTTCAGACTCGCGCCTACACCGAGCGGCTCTTCGAGATGCCCAGCGGCGCGATCGACGCGGCAGACACAGAGGAGCGCCAACGCGCCATCCAGCTTCGGGTGGAACGACAGGCGTTGCTAACCCGTTTCGCCGCTCCACAACTCAGCGTAATAATCAATGAGGCCGTGTTGCGCCGCCCAGTCGGTACCGCCAAGATCATGGCGGAGCAACTCCATCAGATCCTGAAGGCCGCAGAGCTACCGAACGTAACCGTCCAGGTGCTGACTTTTTCTGCCGGACTGCACGCTGGAGCGATGGCCGGAGCCTTCTCGATCCTTGAGTTCCCGCGAGACAGCAATGGCAAGGAGGTGGAGCCGCCGGTGACATACCTGGAAGCGGCGACTGGCGCGATCTATCTCGACAAGCCACACGAGACAGCCACCTACAACGCCATCTGGGCTGACATGACAAGCCGCGCTCTCAACGAGTCCCGCTCGAAGAGCTTCATCCAGCAAGTCGCAGAGGAGTACTCCCGTGCCTGACCTGACCGGTGCGATCTGGCGCAAATCGACCCGCAGCAACAACGGCGGCGAGTGCGTCGAGGTCGCTGACAACCTCCCCGGCGTCGTCGGGCTGCGCGACAGCAAGGACCCGACCGGCCCGATGTTGACCTTCACCCCGGCGGCCTGGGTCACCTTTGTCCAAGGCGTCAGGGGCGCGACGCTCAGCCGCTGATCGTCATCACGCCGCCTCCGTCCACGGAGGCGGCGCTTGCCGACGTCCAGCCAAGGGTCGACGCCGCCTCCATCGGTCGCAAGAATCGACCCATGGGTCTTTGCACGATCGACGCAACGGCATGAGCAGGAAACACAAGGGCAAGAAGGATGCCCAAGCCGTGCCGGTACAACTTGAGAATCGGTGGCCGTCGGGTGGGACGGTCGGCGTAGTCACCACCGGAGGGCGGACCTTCCATCGGGATACCGACTGTCCCGGCTACCGCCAGGGCGTGCGACAGGCGGAGAAGAACGGTCGCGCCGTCAACGAGGTCGAGACCGTCAGCGCCGCCGCCGCACAAGACCGCGGCAAGGCGGCCTGCCGCATCTGCTGGCGACGCGCCTGACTCACGTTAGGCACCAACTGAACCTTTCCAACGTGGCCAGGGCCGTACGGACCGGCGCCGGTCAACGGCGCTGGAGCCTCCGGCCACTCGCCAGGTTGAGAAAGGTTCATGATGGGCAGGGGCGGTCGCTGCCGCAGCTTACTAGAGGCCGAGGTGGATCGGCTGGGTTGGCGTGTCTGTGGTGAGAAGCGCCGTCAACGGTGTGGCGAGGTCGCGGGGCGAAAACAGCTCAGGGCCGGCATAGCTGACGATCTCCGCGAGATGCCACCAGCGGAACTCGGACAGGTTCTCGGCGGCGAGTTGGTCGTCGGTCAGCTCGCCGCGGGGCTGGAAGTGGCTCGTGCGGATGAGGAAGTAGTCATTGGTGATACCGTCGAATCCCGGCGCGTGGTCGGTGGCGAGAACCTTCTGATGCCAGACGTGCGGTGGGTCGATGGTGATCGTCAGACCTGTTTCCTCGCGAAGTTCGCGGCGCAAGGCCGTCAACGGGTCCTCGCCGGGCTCGATGCCGCCGCCTGGTGCCGCCCATACGCCCTTCGCCTCACCAGGCACCACCGGGTGCGGGAAGACGAATCGGCACAGCAGGATGCGGTCGTCTTCGTCGAGCACGATCGCACGGACGGAGCGACGCAGGTTCGGCGTCATGGCAAGTCAGACGTGGCGGCGAGAACGACGATCGACACGTCTGGAGACTAACAACCTCCGCTCGGCATCTGTGGCTTGTCCTTGGCGCGGTGCTCGCCGACCTCATTTCCCTGTCACGACTGTGGTTTGGCGATGCTGGCTTCTAGGCCGACGATGCGGCGGTCGGCGAAGCGGTTGCTCTCGCAGGGCCCCGGCAAAGTCGCGGAGTGTTCGGTACCGCGTACATCGATAACGCGTACGCGCCGACAGCGGCGGTCACCGCGTAACCAGCCAGCCAACCGCTCCCGCCCACGGAAGCCCCTCCCCACCCCGCCGCGCTGGTCGTCCCTGAACCTTCACCCCGCCTGACGTTCGCCCATCTTCCGGGAACTCTGTTCCGCCCCTTAGGATAGTGGAAGATCTTGGTACGAATCGGCCCCTGGAGGGGCATTTCCGTACCAAGATCTTCCGTGCGGCCAGTCGTGGCGTCGGAGATGGCGCTTCTGGTCGTGGCCGTCCCACACGCTGGGTGGTCCGGGCATCTCTCCACCAACCACCCCGAGCCGGAGACCCCACGACTTTGCCGGGGCCCTGGTTGCTCTCGCGGGCTGCGGCCAGTTTGAGCGCTTGAGGTTGCGCATGACCGCTATGGAAGCAGCTCACTAGACCGGGACGAAGGTGGCGGCCAACACCCGCCAGTTGCCGTCCTCACGCACCCAAAGTCGGGTGTAGCGCAACCGCGCGGACATAGCGGCACCGCCCTGAACGGCATCCACCGCAGCGACCATGCGAGTTACGCCAGTCTGACCGTCTTCCTGGACGTCGAGCGACTCCTCCACCAGGCCGGTGATTCGCAGTGCACCGGAGCGGTAGCTCTCCAAGTCGTCTTCCTTCGTAAAGACCGTGCCGTCCGGTCCGGCACCCACGACCTGTGGGTGCAGTAGCGCGTCGAGGGACTCGACGTCGGCGGCGCGCTGGGCGGCTTGGAGTTGCCGTTCCGCGGTGAGGAGATCCATCCACCGATCCTCCGCAGCGCGCCGCAACAAGACAAGCGGGTTTGCTCCCGGCAGAACGGCGACGTCAGCCCGGCACGGCGTTCACGGCACAACCAACCCTCGGCACGACCCTGGTCGGCCCAGGTCGTCAGAGTCGGCACGAAGCAGGAGCGCCAGATCAAGTTGCCCGCGCCGTCGACCTGGGCACCTGGGCGTCTAGCAGCGGAAATGCCTCTCGACATCTCACACCACTCCCCCGCTGTCCGCCGACCTCTTGCGGACTCGATGCGGACCGCCGACCACCAGGCGACGGCCTTGGGATTAGAAGAGGATCGTGGATGGCTAGTCCGGTGCCTGTGCCCCTGGTCATCCCGTCCGTAGTTGTCGGCCGACGTCGGCGTCAGTGGTTCGCCTTGGCTGTACAGGTGGCTGTACGACCGGCGAAGCGCGGCCAGGGAGCGCCCTAAGGCGTGTTTCGTAAGTCGGGCTGTGTCCGTGAAGTTGCGGCGTGGCGGTGATCGATAACTGAAGAGGTCTCCGGTATCTGGTTCTGCGACCAAGCAAGAACTTCATACCGGAGACCTCGTGCCCA
>NZ_JBEZMR010000014.1:129175-154887 GCF_040652795.1 Micromonospora sp. NPDC048170 | reverse complement strand
AGCTCGGCGGTCAGCGCGGCTTCCTTCTCCGCCAGCTCGCGGGTCCGGGTCTCGGGGGCGCGCGGGGCGGCCCGCCGGCCGCGCCGCGCCAGAGCGGCGCGGCGCGGCGCGGGGCAGGCAAGGGCAAGCCGTCCGGCGGGCGCGCACCGCCCGGATCGCGCAGGGTTCCCCGCCCCCTGGCTGGGTCCGCACGGCGAGTCGCGGCGGCGAACCGGTCGCGGTCACTGCGCCTCCGGCGGGGGCGCAACGACTCCAGGATGGCCGGGGCTCCGTCCGCGCGTTGCGGTTCGTGGGTGGTTGCGCAGGGCCATCCCGCCAGCCGACGACCCGGGCAAGCCGAGCAGACCACCGCCCGGCCCGCCAGCGTCCGTACGTGCGTCAAGGTCCGCTTGACGTGGCGGACCGGGCGGCGGCCCGCTCCCCAGGATGGGCGGGTCGGTGGCAGACGGGATGGCAACAGCGCGCAGCTTGTGGGCGTGCCCGCCGGCCCGGTCTAGGGGCCCTCTGGCCGAAAGCCCCCGGCTAGAGCGGCCTCGCGCAGCTCTTTACGCCGCCCGCCAGCGACGAAAACCTCCGTGATGACCAGGCTGACACAGAAAGCCGCCAGCAAGCCGAGCGCTACCACCGCCGAAAGCTGGCCGGCGGCCGGGATGAGCGCCACCAGCAGCGCTGCGGTAATCAGTCGCGGCCAGATGACCCCTCTGAGCAGGCGCGTGACCCGCAGTTGGAAGGCGACGTGGGAGAGCAGGAACAGGGCTGCTCCACCGTAGAGGGCGTGGAGGCCCAGGCCATCCAGTCGCGCGGCCGAATGGTGCAGTTCGTTGTCTTTGATGATCGTCACCACTTTGTGCAGCCCGAGGGCGAGCAGCATGATGCCGGCGATCATCGGCAGGTGCACATAGCTGTAGGCGTCGCGGGCGTAGGCAACCCGGCGCTGGGCGGGGTTCTGGCTCAGCGTCCGTTCGGCGGCGATCGCGACGACGTCGAAATAGGTCCATCCCAATGCGGCGGCGATGACGATGGCGAAGACGAGGGCCGCGATGAGCGATCCAGTCATCGGCACGCTGCTACTGATCAGGCCAACCGCTGTGATCGACTCGCCAAGGGCGACGAGCACGATGAGGCCATGCCGCTCCGCCCAGTGCCGGGCCGAGATGATGTTCCACCCCCACGACCGCATCAACAGGGCGCGGCCATAGTCGATGATGATGGCAAGCATCCAGAGCCCGGTCTGACTCGCCTTGACCAGCCACGGGTCGTGGAACAGGCGCTGCGGCAGGACGGCGGCGGAGAACAGAAGGACGGAGGCGACAAACAGTGGCGCGGCGATCAGCAGGACGATGCGTGGCCTCGTGTCTGGAATGGCGTACCAGCGCAGCGCCAGATGCACCAGCCGAACGACCACGAAGCATGCGACGAACACCACCGGGCCCGAGAGAGCCGCGCCACGGAGGTCGGTGAATGCCTGCCGGACCGCTACCGCCATCACAAGGGTGACCACCGTCACAAACAGCAGCGCGATCCGGATCAACCCGACCCGAGCTTGGAGGCTGTTGCCCAACCATGCATAGATGGACCACGTCGACCACAACAAGGCCAGCGCAAGCATCCCGTTCAGCACGCCGTGACTGGTGAAGTCGTCTTCCATCAACGCAACGACCTGGATGAACGCGAGGACGAACACCAGATCGAAGAAGAGCTCCACGCTGGTTACGCCGACGCCCTCGCGTAGCGGTCGAAGGCCGCGCGGCGCTCGCGTTGACCTGCCACCGGACGCCCCGTCCTCCACAGGACAAAGTGTGCCAGCCGGCCATCACCGAGAGTGCCTGAATCACTGACCGCGGCCGACGTCGTCGCCGAGATCCAACGCCTGCACCGGCGCATCAGCGTGGCCGGTGAAGCGATCGAAGCTGCCGTCGCCTCTTCCCGCAGCACCCTGACTCGTACGCGCGATGCGCCCAGAGCTGCCCGTGAGCTAACGATCAGCTGTCGGAGGTAAGTGGGCGTCCGAAGATCATCGGGCACAGATCCGGCACAGTCGACGCCAAAAACCTATGCGAAAGGTCGAGAGACACCGAGGAGCGCGAGCCAGGCCAGAGGGCTGACGGGTCCACTTTCGGTGGATTTGCCAACCGGCTGG
Organism: Micromonospora sp. NPDC048170; assembly: GCF_040652795.1. Lineage (NCBI taxonomy): Bacteria > Bacillati > Actinomycetota > Actinomycetes > Micromonosporales > Micromonosporaceae > Micromonospora > Micromonospora sp. NPDC048170. The sequence continues at coordinate 152,747 of NZ_JBEZMR010000014.1, read as the reverse complement.
CGGCTTAGGGGTTCAAGTCCACGCGCCGCCGTGCCCGAACCGTGCCCGATGGGGCGGTCAGCAGGGGTCAACAACGGCCTGTCGCATGACATCGACCGGTCCCTCCCATGCTCGACAGCCAGGTGGCACCAACACGCACCACCGTGATCAATCCGATTCCCAAGCTGAGGGTCAGGGCCGCCTACGATGATGTTCGTGCCTCACTGGTCTGAGACCGCGCGCGTTGCCGAGGAGCAGGGCGACTGGGACCGAGCAGTCGCGGTGGTCGGTGCTGTCGCGGAGTGCTACAGCTCCGACTACGAGCGCCATAACGCACACCTGTGGTACATGGATTTGCTTGCCCGCGCCGGGCGTCATGTCGAGCTGGCGGCTCTCGGCCAACGCGATGTGCACGCTTGCAGGCGGCTGAACCGACTGCTGTACGAGGAAGGCCGGAGTGAGGAACTACGGCAGCGGGCACGGTCCGGAGATGGTGGAGCGCGGTACCTCCTCGGCCGCCTGGCCGGAGATCGGGATGGGCCGAGCGCCGAGGAGGTGGGTGACTAACTGAGTGACGATCACGACGGACGCCGGTGGACAACCCTGTACAATGGCGGACGGTCATGGCAGCTAGGAATGGGTGAAGCCGCAGGTAGAAAAGGCGTGTTGGTTGCCTGGGGGTCAAGGGGTCGTCGGTTCGAATCCGGTCGTCCCGACAGACAAAAAGCCCTGACCAGCAGAAACGCTGGTCAGGGCTTCGGCTTTCGTCTATGAAGTTTTGAACCTCCCCCGAAAACCCCCATTTACCGGAGTCGGCAATCAGGTTCGTCATCCATGCGCATTGTTGTGCTTGCCGGGTGTGGGACGCATCCGACTGGCCGGGCGCCGGAACCAGCTACGCGCTCTGGGGCAGCAGACCGGCGTCGATGACCTCAGCGATAAGGGTGGCGCCGCAGCTGTTCTGGTGGATGTGGTCGGTCGTGAGCACGAGACCTCGCCGCCGCGAGATCGTGTCGAGGCTGCGACGCAGCACTGCGTGCTGGACGAGGACGCCGACGACCGCTGCGGGCGTCACCTCCCGGTATGAAATCGGCGGCGGGTCTGCTTGGCGCAGTTCCTCGATCTGGCGTTCGTGGAGCGGAAGGTAGGCCACCTCGTTGGTGGCGGCGACCTCGGCGATCATCCGGCTGTACGCCTCCGATGCGTGTGCCGCTGCTCCGTCGAGTTGTTGGCCGAGTACCGGTAGCGACAGCAGACCGATCGTCGCGTCGGTCTCCGCTCGCAGCCGTGCGACGACGGCTCCCAGGCACTGTTGGAACCAGCCGGCCGACGGGCGATCGGGGAGCTGTTTGCGCTCCATGGCCTGCTCGACGGGGTAGCCGGCAAGGCTCGCTCGGGCGTCGTTGGTCCCTGCCGGTGCCCGGGAAGGCAACCACGGCGTGAGCCGGGACGTACTCAACGGCGCCACCGGCCAACTGGCGGAAAACTGCTGACCGCCGGCCCGGCACCCCCCCGCCGTACGCGCTCCGGTCGACTGACCGCCGGCCACCGGCGCCCGTCTGTGACCGTGCGGACAGCCGGAAACGCGGTTCTCCGATTGGCGTTCGCTGCGTAGGATCTCCGGCGATCAAGGGGGATGAAACGGTGGGCGATTTCCAGCAGTTCGTGACGGATGTGAGTTCGCGTCTGTCCACGATGTCCAGGGGTGAGTTGTACGCCGTCGGCGACGGTCTCGACCGGGACTCACTCTGGCTCACCTTTCTCGATTCCTTTCCCGCCGGCACCAATCTGCGGTTCCGTGAGCGATCCGAGTACGACTGCTCGACCTGCCGCGGTTTCATCAAGCACTTCGGCAACGTCGTCGAGATCCACGATGGGCGGGTCCGTACCGTCTGGTCCGGGGTGTCGGCATCCGACCCGGTCTTCTCCGTCGTCGCCGCCGCTCTGGACGAGTTCGTTCTTTCGCTGCCGTTGTCCACCATCTTCCGGTCCACTCAGGCGCAGTACGGAACGGAGACGACCCGAACGCTGCGCGACGGCCAGGTCGAGGTGTGGCACCACCTGCACGGCCGGGTGGAGAAGCGGCATCGCATTGAGGACGTCGGCGCGGCACAGGGCAACTTTGACGCCGCGGTGCAGGTCTTCCAGCGTGGCCTGGCCGAGCTGACCCGGCACGCTCTGGACACCGTCGTCGACCTCGTCGACGACAACGCCCTCTACCGCGGCGCGGAGCATCGCCGGGCGGTGACCGAGTTCCGCTCGCTGCAGAACCGGTGGACCCAGGCGACCGATCGACGTGCCTTCGTCTTCGCCAACGCCATGAACCCGGCGGCCCGGTTCCGCAACACGGTGATCGGCACCCTCGTCCAGGATCTCTCCGCGGGCGTCGACCTGGAGCAGGCGGTCCGGTCGTTCGAGACGAAGGTGGCGCCGCAGAATTACCAGCGCCCCACGGCGTTGATCACCCCGGGCATGGTCAAGGCCGCCATGAGGACCATTGCCGAGCTGGGCATCGAGGAGTCGTTGCAGCGACGGTTCGCCCGCCTGTCCGATGTGTCGGTCACCAACGTGCTGTGGGTCGACAACGACGCCCAGGCACGGATGAAGGACGGCATCGAAGGGCTGCTCATGCAGGCGGCCACCATCCGGTCGTCAGGTGCGCTCCTTCGCGACGCCAAGCCGGAGGAGATTCCCGTGGTCTCCTTGATGAAGGACATCCTGCCGGGCGCCGCCACCATCGACCTGTGGGTTGCCAACACCTACGAGCCGCACCTCGTCAGCCTCACCACCGGCAGGTGCCCGGCTGCTCCGCGGTTGTTCAAGTGGGACAACGATTTCGGCTGGTCGTACGGCGGCAACGTCACCGACTCGATCAGGGAGAAGGTCAAGCGGGCCGGCGGCAACGTCACCGGCAAGCTGCGGGTGAGCCTGTCCTGGTTCAACCACGACGACCTGGACCTGCACGTGTACGAACCCAACGGCGACCACATCTGGTACCAGGAGAAGCGCAACAAGCTGGACGTCGACATGAACGCCGGCGGGACGCTCTCCCGCGAGCCGGTGGAGAACGTCACCTGGACCGACCGTGTCTCCGACGGTGAGTACCGGATCGAGGTGAACCAGTACCGCAAGCGGGACAGCACCCAGGTCGGCTTCGTAATCGAGACCGAGAGCAACGGGAAGATCGAGCATTACCGCCACGAGCGCGCGGTCGGCCACAAGGAGACCGTTGAGGTGGGCCGGATGACGGTTGCCGGCGGGGTGATCACCGCTTTCCGGCCGGGTAAGGACGTGCAGCCGGGCAGTGCGGGCAAGGAGTTGTGGGGCATCACCACCGAACAGTTCGTACCGGTGTCCACCATCATGTACTCGCCGAACTACTTTGACGACAACGAGGTCGGCAACCGGCACTACTTCTTCATTCTGAAGGGGTGCGTGAACGACCAGCCGACGCGGGGGATCTACAACGAGTTCCTCCGCAGCGACCTGCAACCGCACCGCAAGGTGTTTGAGGTTCTCGGCGATCGCACCAAGTGCGAGCCGTCCCCGGATCAGCTGTCCGGCCTCGGCTTCAGCTCCTCGGTCCGCAGCTCTGTGGTCGCCAAGGTGACCATGACCGGCGGCCGGCGCCGCCTCATCAGCATTCAGTTCTGATTCCCTACCCAGATATTCCAGAGAGGCTGCCGTGACCATTTTCGAGAAGGCCACACGGGAGAAGTTCCGCTATCCGTCGGCCAAGGGACTGCTGACCACGGAACAGCTGTGGGAGCTTCCGCTGACCGCCAGGTCCGGCTTCAGCCTCGATGATGTGGCCAAGGCGGTCAACGCCGAGCTCAAGGCCGTCGACACCGAGTCGTTCGTGGCCACCGAGGCCAATCCGGCCAAGGCAACCTTGGAGACCAAGCTGGAGGTCGTCAAGCACGTCATCGCCGTTCGCCTCACGGAGGACCAGGCGGCGAAGGCGGCGGCGGTCAAGAAGCTGGAGAAGGAGAAGCTGCTGGCGGTCCTGGGCCGCAAGCAGGACGCGGTCCTGGAAAACCTGACCGAGGCAGAGCTACTGGCCCGAATCAACAACCTGTAGCCGGCCGATAGTCAGCGTCTGCCAGCGGGCCCGCACATCGCCGAGAAGTACGGTCGCCATGCAAGACCTGTGCGGCCAGGCCAGCGCTCACGGCCGCTTCTCGGCGAACTCACAAGCGGTTCACCGCAGCGACCTCCCGGTCCCACGTCGCACCGGCCACGCGCGGCCCATCTGAGTCCCGGCGCTGTCTCCGGGTTCGCCGGTCCCCGGCGGTCTCGACATCATCGAAGTTCCGGTTGTCGGCCCGTTAGCCCGGAGTTCCGGAAACGGCGATCAACGGCTCCAGCCGCTGCCACATCTGAACCGTCAGGATACGTCCGTCCGTGATCGGCAGGCTCGCCGCGGCACCAAGGCAGCGACGCGTGACAGTTTGATAACTCTGAATTGGGTTCCAGCTGGTACGGCAGCCGTCGTTTGAGATCTTGATGATGAGCCGAGGTGGACGCGAGGCGGCCATTGCGTGATCGTCTGTGCGTTGTGGACACAACATCAGATCTTGCGGTGGCCGTGTGTCACAGCGTAGCTGTTGCGTGGTGGGAGCGGGCGCTGGCCGGGGTACCGGGGTGCTTCGCGGGCCGGTTCGGGCGAGTGGAGTCGCGTCGTGCGGCGGGAGAGTTCGGCATCGAGGGAACCGTCATCCGCCTGGAAGTCGGGCATCTACCCAGCGGCGCGACCCCGAAGCCGGTCTGGCTGTGGTGGTCCGGCGTCGACGCCACCGCCGATGTCGACCGGATCTGGCAGACGTTCCTGCGCCGCTTCGACGACAAACACACGTTCCGCCTGTTCAAACAGGCCCTCGGCTGGACCTGCCCGAAGATCCGCACGCCACAGGCCGCCGACCGATGCACCTGGATGTCTCTCGCCGTCTGCACCCAGCTCCGGCTGGCCCGCGCCCTCGCCGCCGACCTACGCCGGCTCCGGCATCGTCAACCTCCACAACACCACCCTTGCCGGCTGACCGCCGATCCGGCCCCGGGCAGCGCCGGCCCGCTCGATTCCTTCGACTAGCCACTCGGCGACGTCGCCGAGCAGTCGGCGCTGATTCATTCCGACCGGATCCTCGCGCCGGCAATGATTTTCCATGCATATACCTCTGGCGAAACTTCCCTCCAGGCGGGACAGTGAACGGCAACAATGCCTCACTCTGTGGAGCTGCCATGGCCATGACACCGCTGCACGTTGTCGCCCTCGCGGGTGCCACTGCGCTCGTCCTCCTCGGCACCACCGCCCCCGCAGGGGCCACCAGGCCGGCCACCGGAGCAAGCACGGTTACCCACGACGAGCAGATCACCTGGCAGGGCTGGTCCGGCGCCACCCTGTCAGCCGGCGTCACCGCCGGCACTACCGTCACCGCCGCCGGGCTCACTCTCGGCACCACGGCCGGCACCACCGTCTACAAGGACCCGCACACCAGCATCAGGCGGACCTGGGCGTACGGCACCTGGACCTCGCCGCTGACCGAGGTCGGCTTCGGCGCCAGCGAGCTGGTCGCCTCCTGGAACGCCGACACCCCGGCCGGCACCTGGCTCCAGGTCGAACTCCAGGGCACCTACACCACCGGCACCCGCACCCCATGGTACGTGCTGGGGCGCTGGGCCTCCGGCGATGCCGACGTCAAACGGACCAGCGTCGACAGGCAGGGCGACAAGACCTCCAGCATCTGGACCGACACCTTCGCCATCGACAACGCGAGCGCCGGGGTGCTGCTGAGGGCGTACCAGCTCCGGCTGACCCTCTACCGCGACCCGGGGCGGACCGCCTCCCCGCTGGTCCGCTCGGTCGGCGCGATGAGCTCGAACGTGCCGGACCGGTTCACCGTCACCCCCAGCGCCGGCCACATCGCCTGGGGCACCGAGCTGGCGGTCCCGCGCTACTCGCAGAACGTCCACACCGGCCACTACACGCAGTACGGCGGCGGCGGTGAGGCCTGGTGCTCGCCGACCTCCATCGAAATGGTGATCGAGTACTGGGGCCGGAAGCCCTCCGCCGCCGACACGTCCTGGGTGAATCCCGGCCACGCGGACCCGACGGTCGATCACGCCGCCCGGATGACCTACGACTACCAGTACAAGGGCACCGGAAACTGGCCGTTCAACACTGCGTACGCGGCTAGTTTCCCTGGGCTGGAGGCGAAGGTGACCCGGCTGCACTCACTCGACGAGATCGAGCACTTCATCGCCGCAGGCATCCCTGTGGTGACCAGTCAATCCTTCCTCGCCAGCGAGCTGACCGGGGCGGGCTACGGCACCGCCGGGCACCTGATGGTGATAGTCGGCTTCACCGCCACCGGTGACGTGATCGCCAACGACCCGGCCTCACCCAGCAACGACGCGGTACGGCACATCTACTCCCGGAATCAGTTCGAGCAGATCTGGCTGCGGACCAAGCGGACCACGGCCAGCGGCGGCACAGGCAGCAGCTCCGGCGGCATCGTCTACCTCATCAAGCCGACCGGGGTGGCCTGGCCGCAGGCGACGGACTCCACCAACTGGTAACGACGGTCGGCACCGTCTCCGTCGGGCACCGGCACCGACCCTCCTCATGCCCGTACCGCGCAAAATGGTGCGCATTGGACGGATGTGTAGGCCCGGTCCGCCAAGACCTGCAGCGGGCGGGTCCGGGGCCGGCCGGGCCCGCAGCGGGCGGGCCCACCGGAGCGGGGCGAAGGAGTGCACGACGGCGGCCACCAGCCACGCCATCCAGACGACGATGCCGGTGGTCGCGAACGGTCCGAAGGTCGGTACGCCCCAGGGCGCCTGCCCAGCGATGTGCTCGGCTGCCGTCCAGATGGCCGCGAGCGTGGTCGCGGTGGTGAACGAGAGGACGGCGGCGAGGCGCACCCGGGGGATGAGGTCCGCGGGGGATGCGGTGCTGCTCTGACCGGCGGCGGCTAGGCCCCTCGCAACAGACGCGGAAGGCTTTTCCACCAGCGGGTTTCGGTGCCGAGCGGTCCGTGCCGTAGTGGTGCCGTGCCCCATGCTCGGGGATTGACGGCCATGCCAGGATGCTTCGTGATCGCGTTCTTGTCGGCACTCTCCGAAGCAGAGGCTCCCGAATGACCAGGACCGCCAAGGTGGGCACTGCTTTTGCCGCCTTCGCAGCAGCTGTCAGCTTCCTGATTTCCCTAGCCGGTTCCTCGCTGAAGAGCACCGTTCAGGTCTTCTTCCTGAACATCGCGGACGGTTTCGAGGTCGACCGGGGCAGCCTGGCCGTCGCGACCACCCTGTTCGCTGTGGTTTCCGCGGTGACATCGTCGGTGATCGGGCACCTCGCCGACCGAATCGGCGCGATCCCGGTGCTGGCGATCGGCACCGCCCTGAACGGCATCGTGCTGATGCTCAGCGCCACGGCCTCCGAGTTGTGGGTGTTCGTCCTCACCTACGGCGTGGTCGGCGCCGTCGCGGTCACGATGCTCTCCTTCGTGCCGCTGGGCGTGCTGGCCGGCCAACTGTTCCAGGGACGCAACAGTGGGTTGTTCTACGCGCTGCTGACCAACGGCGCGGCGGTCGGCTTCATGGTGCTGGTGCCCCTGTGGGCACACCTGGACGACAGCATGTCCTGGAACCAGGTGCTGTTCGCCATCGGTGTGATCTTCCTCGTCCTCCTGCTGCCGCTGTCACTGGCGCTGGTACGCCTGTCCGGCACCCGGCAGCGGGCCGAGGCGACGCCGAAGGTGTCGCTGTGGAGCGCCACGACCACGACGTTCCGCCATCCGCAGACCCGCGCTCTGGTGCTGGCCTTCATCGGCTGTGGAACCTCGATGGCCTTCATCGACGTTCACTTCTTCCCTCATCTGCACGACCACGGCATCTCCGACTCCGTCGGCGCCTCGGCGGTGGCGGTGCTGGGCGCGTTGGAGGTCGTCGGCTCGCTGATCGCCGGCCGGCTGTGCGACCTCGGCTGGACGCGGGTCACGCTGGTCGGCGCCTACGTGTTGCGCGGTGTCGCCATGTTCCAGTTGCTGTTCGTCGACTCCTCGGCGTCGGTCATCGCCTTCGGCGCGATCTTCGGTGTGACCTACCTGGCCACCGTGGTCGCCACGACAGTGTGGGTGACGCGCGTCCTGCCGCCCGGGGTGCAGGGCACCGCGCTCGGAGTGCTCTGGGCGGTCCACATGCTGTCCGTGGCGGCGACCAGCCAGTTGGGGGCGATGCTCGCCGACCTGCAGCACAACTACACCGCGACCATCGTCGCGTCGTCGGTACTCACGGCCCTCTCCGTTCTCGTGGTGGCCATCCAGCCGAGCCCGGACAAGCGCATGTTTGGTGACAGGTCCACAGCGGAGGGTGAGAAATCTCCCGCCGAGGTCTGACAGACCTTGGGCGGCACTTGACTGTCCATACGTCAACCGGATCGGCCCGTTCGATGGAGGCGGCCGCGATCAGGGCGCTCGCGGCCGCCTTTCAAATCCTCCACCGTCACTTTTCGATGTCTTGTCGCGGCATTGCCTGAGTTCTATCGTCTGCAACCACAAACTGCTACGGCGAACTTCTCCCACCGATGGGGTGATCATGCGTGGGCTCAACCAGCAGCCCGCACGGCGTACGCGGGTCGGCCCGCGTGCCCGCCGGTCCTGATCCGGTGGGAACTCCAGTCGCCGTCATCGGTGCCGGCCTTGCCGGCTCCCTGCTCGCGCTGCGGCTCGCCGAGCAGATCGGGGGACGGCACGTCGCGCTGTACCTGGGGACGGCCATACCCAGCCGCGATGCCACCGCCGTCTCCGGCGGCCTGGTCCGCGGCTTCGAGACCGACCTCGACCAGTGCCGACTGGCGGCGGACAGCCTCGCCGAGCTTCGCCGCCATCCTGCGCTGGCCGACGCCGCCGGTTACCAGGAGTCGTCAGCCTACTACTTCCTGCGTCCGGAGATCAACCCGGACCGCCAGCTCGCCGTGCTGGACGACACGCTCGGCGGCTCCGCCCGGTTGCTACCAGCCGGGCAGGTGGCGCGGGCCATCGGCCTCGCCCCCCGGCCGGAGGGCACATTCGCGGTCGTCGAGCGGCACGCGGGGCACATCAACACGGACGCGCTGCGCCGCTATGCCGTCACTCGGGCCGCCCAGTCGGGCGTTCGGCTCCATAGCGAGGCGGTCACGTCGGTCGGAGCCGGGCCGACTGTGACTGTGGGCGACGGCGTCCGGCAGCACGACGTGGTGGTGGTCGCGGCCGGCGCGTGGACCGGTGCACTGGTTTCCGTGTCGCTGCGCACCCGACGAATCCAGTACGGGGTGTACGCGTTGGCGCGTCCCCAGCTTGGTTGTCTCGTCGACGACGTGTCCACCCTGTACGGCCGGCCACACGGGGCCGGATCCGTCCTGCTCGGTGTCGCCACTGCGGCATGGGGGGCGGCTCCGGGGGACGACCGACCCGATCCGGCGTACGTCGACCAGGTCTCGGAGGTGGCCCGCGCCGTCCTCGACCTCGACGGACGGCTGCCGTCGCCACAGTGGTCCGCTGCTGGCGTGGACTGCTTCGCCGACGAGGGCGGGCTGCGGCTACGCGCGGTCGACGACATGCCGGGGGTGTTCAGCTTCACCGGTGGCGCGGGTAGCGCCGCGAAGAGTGTTCTGGCCTCGAGCCGGCTGGCCGCCACGTCGGTGTGCGCGGCGGCCAGCGGACAAGAACCACAGGTCCCCACGCCCCCGGTGCCGGTCGGCCGGGAGCTAGGCGACCAGGCCTAGGCGACCAGGCGTCGAGATGAGGGGCAGTATGGAAAGACACATGTCAGTGGTCGCGGTGGGAGCCGGACCGGCCAACCTCGCCTTTGCCGTGGCCGTCGAGGAGATGGCTCCCGACGTGGCCGACGGAACCCTGCTGGTGGAACAGCACAGCGACATCGCCTGGCAGCGCGGGATGCTGCTGCCGTGGACCCAGAGCCAGGTCGGCTTCCTCAAGGATCTCGTGACGCTGCGCAACCCGCGCAGCCAGTACTCCTTCGTCAACTACCTGCACTCGACCGGCCGGCTGGACGACTTCATCAACCTGGGCTCGGCGTTGCCGTTCCGGCTCGAGGTCTCCGCGTACCTGCAGTGGGTGGCCAAGTCGCTGGAGCGGGTGCAGGTGGAGTACGGGCGGTCGGTCACCGAGATCACTCCGGTCTCGTCGCGGGACGACGGAGTCTCGGATCGCTGGCGGGTCCAGTTCGACACCGGAGAGGTGGTGCGCTGCGAGAACGTCGTGATCGGGATCGGCCGGGCCCCCGAGATTCCCGCCGCGTTCAGGGGCCTGCCCGCCGACCGGGTGGTCCACAGCACCGAGTTCACCAGCCGGGTGGCGCAACTGACCCCGGAGGCGGTACGCCGGGTCGTGGTCGTCGGCGGGGCTCAGAGCGCCGCCGAGATGCTGTGGACGATGTACCAGCGCTTCCCGGCCGCCGAGTGCCGGATGCTGATGAGGTCGGCCGGGCTGCGCGGATACGAGAGCAGCGCCTTCACCAACGAGCTGTACTACCCGTCGTTCGTCGACCGGTTCCATGCCAGCTCCGCCGAGACCCGGGACCAGTTGCTGCAGGAGATGCACCGGACGAACTACGCCGGGCTGGCCCCCGGCATGCTCGACACGTTGTACCGCCAGATGTACCAGGACCGGCTGACCGGCAGCGGACGGATCGTCATGCACACGCTCACCGACGTGCTCGCCGCCCGGATGGAGGGCGACGAGGTCGTGCTGACTGTGCACGACCGGCTGCGGGCGACGACCGAAGAGCTGCGCACCGATCTGGTGCTCCTGGGCACCGGCTTCCAGCAGGACAAGCCGGCACTGATCAGGCAGACCGCCATCGCGGCGGGTGCGCAGGAGATCAAGGTCGACCGCAACTACCGGATGGCGACGCCGGCGTCCGTGACCGCTGGCTGCTATCTGCAGGGCGTCAACCAGGAGACCCACGGCATCGCGGACTCACTGATCAGCGTGCTGGCGGTCCGCGCCGGCGAGCTGGTGACCGACCTGGTCGCCCGCCGTCCCGGCACACCGGCGCCGGTCGCCACGGGGGCGGCAGATGGCACGTACATCGAGGGAAGGGACGACTGAACATGGAGATCCGCAAGCTCGACCGTCAGGGCCTCAAGCCCGACAATGGGCTGCAGGCTCAGCGGCTGATGCCCTGGGCGGCGTTGAACGCCCCGTTCGAGGGCTCCTGGTGCGTGGTGCCGCCCGGGGCCGAGTCCGGGGCACACGGTCACCACGAGTACGAAATCTGGATCGCGATGACGGGCCAGGCGGAACTCGTCACCGACGCCGGCACCACGCCGTTCGGCGCGGGCGACATCGTGCACTTCCCGCCGCACGAGCGGCACCAGGTGGTCAACCGCGGCGACGAGCCGTTCCAGATGTACGCCGTCTGGTGGGACCAGGAACTCGCGGACCGGTTCGTCGAGCACCACCGGACCGCCTCGTGAGCCTGGACGAATCTCCGGTGATCGTGGTCCCGGCCACCCCCACCTCCAACGGGGGCCTGCACGTCGGGCACCTGGCGGGGCCGTACCTGGCCGCCGACGTCTACGCCCGGTACCAGCGCGCGCGGGGCCGGTTCGTCATCCACACCACCTGCACCGACGACAGCCAGTCCTACGTGGCGACCCGCGCGGCGAAACTGGGGATCGCACCGGCGGATCTGGCGAGTGATTCCACCGCCCAGATCGCACAGGCGTTCAGCGCCCTGGGTGCCACCATGGTCGGGCTGCCGCCGATCGACGAGACCTACCGGCGCACCGTGCTCGACTTCGTCACCGCCCAGCACGGGGCAGGCGTCTTCGAGCTGCGTACCGTCCGGTTCCCATTCGCCCGGAGGGCCGGGGCCTGCCTCTACGACGCACTCGTCTCCGGCAACTGCCCGACCTGCCTCGCGCAGAGCTCGGGCGGCGCCTGCGAGGCGTGCGGGCACCCGAACAACTTCGACGAACTGCTTGACCCGTACTACACGCTCGACCCCACGGACGACGTCGAGTACCGCGAGGTGGAGATCCTCGTGCTGCCCCTGGAGCGGCTGCGCGACCAGCTCGTCGACCACTACGCCCGACACACGCCGCGGTGGCGGCCGAACGCCCGCGACCTGATCGCGGAACTGATGGCCAACCCGCTGCCGGACGTTCCGGTCACCGTACCCGGCGACTGGGGGCTACCGGCGCCGTTCGCGGAGACCCCCGGGCAACGGTTGTACCCGTGGATCGAGGCGATGCCGGCGATCATCTACAGCACGTGGTGGTCGGCCGGAGAGCTCGGGCGGCCGGCAGGGCGCACCGACCAGTTCTGGCTCGCCGACACCCGGCCCACGGTTGCCTACTTCCACGGGTATGACAACGTCTTCCACTGGGGAATGCTCGATCTGGCCATGCTGCTGTCGCACCCGCAGGGGTACGCCACCCCGGCGGTGACCGTGACCAACGAGTTCTACGAGCTGGATCGGTCGAAGTTCTCCACCAGCCGCAACCACCTGATCTCCGCCACCGACCTGCTCGACCGCGTGCCCCGCGACCTGGCGCGGTTCTACCTGACCCTCACCGCCCCGGAGTTCCAGCGCACCAACTTCACCGAGGCCGATCTCCAGATCGTGGTGGACACCCGGCTGGTGCAGCCCTGGAACCGGCTGGCCGCGGCGCTGGCGGAGCTGAACGTCCCGGACGGGACGGTGCTGCCCGTGAGCACGGCCGGGCGCGATCGAACCCAGGCGATGGTTGGTCGGCTGCGTCGGCACTACGATGACGAGCGGTTCAGCCCGAGCGCTGTCACCGACACGATCGCCACCCAACTGGACCGGCTGGCGTGTCACCGGATCGACCCGGACACCGTGGCCGACGTGCTGGCGCAGGTGCAGACCCTGCTCGCGTACGCCGCGCCCGTCCTGATCGACGTCACCGACACCTTGGCCGGTGCGGGGGTACGACTGCGGATCGACGACGGGCCGGGGGACAAGGTCACGATGTTCCGGTTGCCGATGCTGCCGGCCACGTTCGGCCAGCCGGACCCCGCCGCCGGGACCGCAGGCCCCGCCGCCGCACGAGCATCGTAGGAGAACCGGATGAAGCTGCTTGCCATCGAGACCAGCCAGTATCTGGGGTATTACCTGTCGCGCTACGCGCAGGTGGAGGACCTGGGCGCGACCCTGTACGTGCTCAACGGTGAAGGCGAGCCGGACTTCTGGCCTGCCGAGCGCTACCAGGTGGTGGGCTCCCGCCACATCGACGAGATCATCGCCGCCGCCAAGCAGTGGCACCAGGCTGAGAACTTCGACGGCGTGTTGACGTTCTCGGAGTCGTCGGTCATCACCGTGGCGGCCGTGGCCGAGGCCCTCGGTCTGCCCGGCATCGGCGTCGAGACCGCGGTCAACTGCCGCAACAAGTACCTGATGCGGCAGGCGTACCAGCGGGTTGGTGCGTCCTCTCCGCGGTTCCGGCTGGCCGGCACCCTGGCCGAGGCGCAGGCCGCGGCGGAGGAGTTCGGTTATCCAGTCATCGTCAAGCCCACGCACGGCGCCGGCAGCAACTTCGTGTTCAAGGTCGGCTCCCCGACGGAGTTGGCCGAGCGGTACGCACAGGCGCAGGAGGGCAGCCGGGACATGTTCTGGGCACGGTCCGAGCCGGAGGGGGTCGATCTCGGACCAAGCGGCCTGCTGGTGGAATCGTTCCTGGACGGCTCGGAACACCTCATGGAGGTGGTCGTCTGGGACGACGAGGTGTACCTGGGCTCGGTGGTGGACCGGATCACCATGGAGGGGGAGACCTTCGACGACGACGTCCACCACGCGCCGACTTCGCTGAGCCCGCAGGACCTGGCAGCGGTGCACGAGGTGGTGGCGGCCGGTATGCGGGCGCAGGGCCTGCGGCGCAGCGTGGGGCATGCGGAGGTGCGGTTCCACGAGGGCAGTCCGCACCTTCTGGAGATCGCCGCGCGGGTCGGCGGCGGCGGGTTGGACATGATCGCCAGGCTGACCGCCGACCACGACCCGATCGCCGCGGCCGTCGACATCGCCCGCGGCGTCCGCCCCCGGGTGCGGCACTTTCAGCCCACGGGTACGCACACTGCGTCGATGTGCCTGATCTGCGCGGCCGGCACCGTCGCCGGCGTACGCGTGCCGGCCGAGGTCAGCGATTCGGAACGGACGTTCGACCTGAAGATCACCGCACGACCGGGGGACGTCATCAAGCGCCCGCCGCACGGCAACACGATCCTGGGTTTCCTCGGCGTCACCGGAACCTCGGAGGAGGACGCCGTCGCCACGATGGTCCGCTTCGCGGATCTGGTCGAGGTGGACTTCGCCGACTGACCCCGGCCCCTCGAACGGCCGCCCCACCCCAGAGCATCAGCAAGACGGACAGAGAAGGACGACGTGTAAATGGCGCAGACAGTCGAGGCCGTGGTGTCGCTCGGCCCGGGCCAGCCGGTGCAGACCCGCGACATCGTGGTCCCGGACCCCGGCCCGGGCGAGGCGACGGTGCGAGTGCTGGCCTGCGGGGTCTGCCACACCGACCTGCACTACCGCGACGGCGTGATCGGCTCCGGCTACCCCTACCTGTTGGGGCACGAGGCGGCCGGGATCGTCGAGCAGGTGGGCGACAACGTGACGAACGTGGCCCCGGGCGACTTCGTCATTCTCAACTGGCGGGCGGTCTGCGGGCGCTGTCGTCCCTGCCGGCGCGGCACACCGGAGGCATGCCTGCACGAGCTCACTGCCAGTCAACCGATGACGCTGACCACCGGGGAGCCGCTCGGGCCGGCGCTGGGCATCGGCGCCTTCGCCCGGCTCACCCTGGTGCACGCGGGCCAGTGCACCCCCGTCGACAAGGCCGTGGACCCGGCCGTCGCCTGCCTGCTCGGCTGCGGTGTGATGTCCGGACTGGGGGCGGCGATGCGCACCGGGGGCGTCAGACCCGGTGACACCGTCGCGGTGATCGGGTGCGGCGGGGTGGGCTGCGCGGCCGTGGCCGGCGCACGACTGGCCGGGGCGACGACCATCGTCGCTGTCGACATCGATCCGCGAAAGCTGCCGGTGGCCACCCAGCTGGGCGCCACACATGTCGTCGACGCCAGCCGCGACCCCGACGTGGTCGGCACCGTCCGACAGCTCACCGGCGGGCTCGGCGCCGACGTGACCATCGACGCGGCCGGGTTTCCCGAGACGTGGAACCAGGCCTTCCGCGCACGCTCCGTCGGCGGCACCTTCGTGCTGGTGGCCCGGCCCGACTCGTCGATGCGACTGGACATGCCACTGCTGGACCTGTTCCTGCACGGCGGCACCTACAAGACCTCCTGGTACGGCGACTGCCTGCCCTCCAGAGATATGCCGATGCTGGTCGACCTGCACCTGCAGGGCCGGCTACCGCTCGACCTGTTCGTCACCGAGCGGATCGGCATGGACGACGTCGAGGTGGCGTTCGAGCGGATGCGCCGCGGCGACGTGCTGCGCAGCGTCGTCCTGCTCGGTTGACCCCTGAGGGACGCTCGACCGAGCGCCCCTCAGCCGCCGGGCTGCCGACTCGCCGCCCGGCCCACGAGCAACCAGTCCGGCGTGCCCGATTCGCCGGCCCAGGCCATCGACTCCGAACAAGGAGCATGAATGCCCGCATCCGACGCGACCGCCGTCTCGATCAACTATCACGGCCGCCGGTTCCGTCCGGTCGAAGACGGCAGCGGGGAGCACAGCCGCGTCGCGACCTACCATCAGGATGGCGACCTGCTCTGGGGCGAGTTCACCGGTGGCCACGCGCGCCGGGGCACCCTCACCGGCCGGTGCCAGCCCGACGGCTCGCTCGACTTCGCGTACTGCATGGTGCTGGATGATGGGCGGATCATCGTCGGCGAGTGTCACAGCAACCCCGAGATCCTGCCTGACGGGCGCGTCCTGCTGCACGAGACGTGGCAGCGCCACGGCGTCCACGCCGCCAGCGGCGTGTCCCAGATCGAGGAGATCCCCGCCTCGCCGCCGGACGCGGGCGCCTGACCCGCCGATCCCGCGCCGGCAGCGTGGCTCAGCCGTCCTTCGCCCCCCAAGGGCGACGTCCAGGGGAGGCGGCGTGGGCGGATGCTGCGCAACGCAGCGGCTGCGCTGTCGGCGGTCAGGCCGCGGGACAGGCCGGCAGGAATGATCTGGGCCAGCAGCGCATGCAGGCGGTTGACGATCTGGGTGCGACTGCGGACGAGGTCATCGCGGTGTTCGGTGAGGCACCGCAGGGCGGCGATGGCCTCATCCACCACGGCGGTGTTGAGTCGAGCAGCGGTGTGCGCGGCGATCCCGACCGATAGAGCGTCGGCCTGGTCAGTCTTGCGGCCGTGGCCGGTGGAGAGCAGCCGGACGCGGCGGGCGAGCTTCGCGGGCACATCAACGACGTCAGCGCCGTCGGCTGCCAGACGAGAGGTCAACGTGGCACCGAGGCCGGTGGCGCCTTCGACCGCCCAAACGGCATGCGACCAGCGGCCGGCGAAGCGACGTAATTGCCGGTAGCCATCGCGGTTGACCTCGACGCGGATCACGGCCAGGGGCTGGAGTCGGTTGTCGACCGCGACGGCGGTCCAGGAGGCCTTGTGGGGATCGATCGCGATGACGACCCGGGGCGGTGTTGACGGTGCGGTGGCGGGCACGGGTTCTCCTTGCAGGACCGGGAAAAGGGGGTCCGGCGAGGAGGGCAGACCAACTTTGGGCTTAACAGACCTCTCTCGAGCCACTCTCGCCGGCGGTTGTGACGGGGCGCAGGCCGTTCGAGGGCCAGCCCGTGGGCGGCAGGTGTTTCCCGAGCGACCCCGACCACAATCTTGGAGATCATGGCTGCAGACCCTGATCTCCGCCACCAATCCAACAAGTTGGTGTTTCCGGCGATCTTGGTTACCGGGTTTTCCGCGGTGGGAAAACGGTCGCTGAAGGTGATGGCGAAGGCGTTCAAGGCGGGTTTCCAGCGCATCGCCCATCGGGTTCTTCGTGTTCCGGTGGGTCCAGGGATCGGGTCACCAGGGACAGACATTTCAACGCGGCCAGTTCGTTGGGGAAGTGGCCGCGGGCCTTCACGGCCCCCGCCGGTAGAGATCGGCTTGATGTCCCGCTTCAACTCGTCCCAGTACCGCCGTGAGGTGAGCCGGAAGGCGTTGCAGCCGGCACGCACCGCGAGGGACAACTCGCCCCGGGCGGGCGGCACCGGGGGTCAGCGTGCACCGCGGAATCCGCGCAGCGCGGCCTGGGCACCCGCCTGGAAGCGGGTGTGTGCGCCGAGATCCGCCATCAGGGCCGCGATGCGCCGCTGCACCGTACGGTGGCTGAGCCCCAACTGCCGGGCGATGGCCTCGTCGGTGAGCCCGGAGAGCAGGAGCGTGACCAGCCGCTGGTGACCGGTGGCGGCGAAGGACCGGTGTTCCAGCGGCTGCGGGTTGGTGGGCGAGGGCAACGGCAGCGCCCGCTGCCACAACCCGTCGAAGAGCTTGATCAACGCGTCGAGCAGCGCCGACGGACGTACGATGATCACCGCATCGCCCTGGCCCGCCGGCCGCCCCGGCACCGGCACGACGGCCAACCGGTCGTCCACCAGGTAGAGGCACACCGGCACCTGGGTGAGGACCCGGGCCTGCTGCCCGGCCCGGATCAGGTCCTCCACCACCGTCAGCGAGCCCGGATGGTCCAGGAACGACCGGTCGTAGATCGTCCGGCAGGTCAGGCCACGGCGCAGCAGGTCAGCGGCACCGGTGGCGGCGTCCTCCCCGCCCGGGTACGGCGGCTTGTCCAGCCGGCACACCTCGCGGCGGGCCACCCGGTGGATCTGCGCCAACCGCGACCGTACCGCCGCCTCGCCGGTGACGAGCTCGACCACGGCCGCACCGCGTTCCCGCGGCCGGTCCTGGTAGGCCGCGTCGAGCACGGACAGGTGCCGGCGGGCGGCGTTGAGCTGGCCCTCCTGGTCGAGCAGCAGGCTCTGGAACGCCACCGAGGGCGCGACGGCGGCGTACCGGAGTGGCCCGTCAGGTACCACGCTGACCAGGCCCCGGCGTTCCAACGCCGCGAGCACGTAGGCGATCCGCTCGGCGCCCCGCCACGCCTCGGCCAGTTCCTCCGGCGTGGCGCTGGGCCGGTCGACCAGGAACTCGTAGACGGCCTGCTCAGCCGGGGCCAGTCCGAGCACCGCCATCGGGTTGGTGTCATCCCGCGACATCGGTGCCACCACCTCTCCCGGGCTGATCCACAGCCTCGTCAGGCCCGAGGGGAGCCACGGCCGCGCCGGACCGGGCCGGGCCCGGGGCCGCACCGGACCGGGCCGGGCCCGGGGCCGCACCGGACCGGACCGGGCCCGGGGCCGCACCGGACCGCTGCCCGGCGTCCGGGGCCGGCAGGTCGTCGGTGGCCAGCCAACCCCGGACGACCGCCTGGAAGCCCGCCTGGAACCGGGTGGCGGCGTCCAGCCGGTCCAGCAACGCGTGCATCCGGTTCCGGATGGTCCGGTCGCTGATGTCGAGCTGGCCGGCGATCTCCTGGTCGGTCAGCCCTGCCACGAGGAGCGGGAGCAGCCGCGCCTCGGCGGCGGACGGACCGGCGGCGGACGGATACGGCTGGCCCGGTCCCGAGCGCAACGGCAGGGCCCGTTCCCAGTAGACCTCGAACAACGCGGAGAGCGCCGACACCAGCACAGGATCGTGGACGATCAGCCGGGACTCCACATCGGCCGGCTGGTGCAGCGGCAGGACCGCCAGCGTGTCGTCGATCAGTGTCATCTTCAGCGGGATGTCGGTGAGCCGGGCCTCCTCACCGGCGGCGATGCCGGCTTCCAGGTCGGCCAGCCGTCCGCGCATTTCCAAGCTGCGCCGGTCGTACAGGATCCGGTACCGGATGCCCTGGCGCAGCTGGTCGACCTCCACGTCGTCCAATGCCGTCGGATCGGCCGCCGGGTACGGCGGCCCGTCGCAGGCCCGGATCTGCTTACGCGCGCTGCGCTGGGCCTCCGCGCCCCGGCGCAGGATCGCCTCCCGGCCGTGGACAACCTCGACCAGTTCGTCCGCCTCCTGGTGGGTGACCTGGTTGAACCGGCTGTCCAGCTCGGCGACGTGCCGGGAGGCGTCGGCCAGCACCCGGGCGTGCGCGCCGATCAGCGCCTCCAGTGCGGCCCCCGGCGGCCGGGCCGACCAGCGTACGGGTTCTCCGGGCAGCCGGGAGACCAGGCCGAGTTCGTGCAGCCGGGCCAGCGCCCGGGCGGAGTCCAGACGGGCACCCCGGTCGGACCCGCGACCGAGGCTGTCATCGATTTCCGCCGACGTCATCGCCGACCCGCGCACCAAGTGTTCGTAGATCTCCTGTTCGGCGGAGGTCAGGCCGAGTACCTGCAGCACACTTTGATCTTGCCATGGATCGGCTTCCGGTTTACGTCGCTGACGTGTTTAGGAAGGTCTCTGTGGCTTCCGACCGACGACAGCCACTTGCCATGATCTCGATACGGCCAGCTCAGTGTCCTACCTGGACGCCGCGACTGCCCGAGCCGGGTGCCGCTCGCACCTGTCCGGGCCCCGTGACCGCCGGCCGGACACCACCCGCCCTCCCCGGCTCCGCGCTCGCCGAACCGGTGCCGCCCATTCTCCACTTCCCCCTCCCCGTTCCCGTCCCGAGTTCCGTTCCGTCCGGCTTCCGGGCGATCATCTGGAGGAAAACGATGAGACGACAGTGGTCCGGCAAGGCCCGGACCGGCGCGGCAGCCATCGGCGGCGTCATCGCCGTCGCCCTGGTTGGCCCCACCATCCCTGCCACCGCCGCGCCCCCGCCCGAGACACCCACCGCGTCGCCACGGTCGGCGGCGGTGGTCACCCGGCACACCGTCACCCTGGTGACCGGCGACGTGGTGCTGCTGGAGAAGACCGCCGACGGTCGGCAGCTGGCCTCGGTGCGGCCGCCTGCCGACCGGCAGCAGATCTCGTACCAGACCAGGCAGATCGACGGTCAGGCGTACGTGATCCCCAGCGACGCGATACCGCTGCTCGCCGACGGCACGCTCGACGAGCGGCTCTTCAACGTCACGCAGCTGGTCGAGTACGGCTACGACGACTCACGGCACGCCTCCACGCCACTGATCGTGCAGTACGCACCGAGCCTCTCGGCGAGGGCTCGCACGGCGGACCTGCCCGGCACCACCCGCACCTTCACCCTGGAGAGCGTCAACGCGACAGCGGTGCAGGGGAAGAAGGCGGAGGCGAAATCCCTGTGGACCGCGCTGACCGGCGCCCCCACCGGTCCGGCCGATGACGGGGCCGGCACCGCACCCCGGGCCGCGGCCAAGGCCGCGACCGGTGCGATCGAGCGGATCTGGCTGGACGGCCAGGCGAAGGTCAGTCTCGCCGAGAGCGTCCCGCAGATCGGGGCGCCGGAGGCCTGGGCCGGTGGCCATGACGGCACCGGTGTCACGGTCGCCGTGCTGGACACCGGCATCGACGCCACCCACCCGGACCTGGCCGGCAAGGTGGTGGCCGCGCAGAACTTCTCCGCCGACAGCGACACGGTCGACCACCACGGCCACGGTACGCACGTGGCGTCGACGGTGGCCGGCACCGGAGCCGCCTCGGGCGGTACGCGCAAGGGCGTGGCGCCGGGGGCCAAGCTGATCAGTGCCAAGGTGCTCGACACCGCCGGCAACGGCTACGACTCCGGAATCATCGAGGGCATGGAGTGGGCCGCCGCTCAGGGCGCCAAGGTGCTGAACATGAGCCTGGGCAGCAACGCGCCCAGCGACGGCAACGACCCGCTGACGCAGGCGGTCGACGCGATCAGCCGGTCCACCGGCGCGCTGTTCGTGATCGCGGCCGGCAACATCGGCCCGGGCGAGTCGACGATCGGCAGCCCGGGCTGGGCCGACGAGGCGCTGACCGTGGGTGCGGTAAACAAGGAGGACGGCCTGGCCTCGTTCTCCAGCCGTGGACCACGGCTGGGTGACCACGGCATCAAGCCGGACGTCACCGCCCCCGGGGTGGGCATCGTCGCGGCGCGGGCCAGCGGCACCGCCATGGGCACCGTGATCGACGACCACCACACCCAGGCCAACGGCACGTCGATGGCAAGCCCGCACGTCGCGGGCGCGGCGGCGATCCTGGCCCAGCAGCATCCGGACTACACCAACCGGCAGCTCAAGGACCTGCTGATCTCGACGGCCAAGGCCCAGGACAGCACCGTCTACCGGCAGGGCAGCGGCCGGGTCGACCTCGCCCGCGCCCACCGGCAGCCGGTGTACGCCAGCCCGGGAACCGTGAACCTCGGCTACTTCACCTACCCGCACAGCAACCGCCAGCCGGTGAGCAGGACGGTGACGTACCACAACGACGGCGCGACCGAGCTGACCTTCACGCTGTCCCTGTCGGTCCAGGGCAAGAAGGGCACGCCGGCTCCGGACGGCCTGTTCACCGTCAGCCAGTCGACCGTGACGGTGCCGGCCGGCGGCACGGCGTCGGTCGACGTCACCGTGGCCCCGGCCCGCGGCACGATCGACCTCTACGGCGGCCACCTGGTCGCCACCGCCGGTGACACGGTGGTACGCACCTCGCTCGGCGCGTACCTCGAAGAGGAGCTGTACTCGGTCACCGCCCCGGCGATCGCGCACGACGGCCGGCAGGCCGACGGCATCAGCCAGGTCGAGTTGTGGAGCCCGACCAGGGGATACGAGACCAAGTACTACCAGGGTGGCGCCGTCCCGACGTTCCGGGTACCGATCGGCACCTACAGCCTGATGGGTTACATCTTCACGATGGACGCCCCCAACCGCGTCACCCTCGGTCTGTCGGTGGTCGGCGATCCGCAACTGGAGGTCACCGGGAACACCACGGTCACCCTCGACGCCCGGAAGGCGAAGAAGATCACCGTCAGCACCCCGAAGCCGACCTCGGCCAACGGGCTCCGGTTGAGCTACCACCGCCAGATCGACGAGGCATCCTTCGACAGTTCGTTCCTCCTGTCGGAGCCCTTCGGCGACGCGTACGCCGCGCCGACCGAGGCGGTGACCAAGGGCATGTTCGAGTTCGCCAGCAAGTGGAGCCTGATCGCCCCACCGATCACGATGAGCGTCGTCGCACCGGAACGGATCCCGCTCGACCCGCTGTTCATGATCGCCTCGGCACGGGTGGACGGCAGATACCGGGTACCGGTGGTCCACGCCGGTTTCGGGTCACCGGAGGAGTACACCGGTCTCGACGTGCGCGGCAAGCTCGCCCTCGTCCAGCGTGGCAACGGCATCACCTTCGTCGACAAGGTCCGCAACGCGGCGAACGCCGGGGCGGCGGCGGTGATCGTGTTCAACAACGTGCCGGGGATGCTCTACGCCTCGGCCGGCGAGCCGGGGCAGGTGGCGATCCCGGCGTTCACCCTCGACCAGGAGCCCGGTCTCGATCTCGCCGAGCGGCTCACCGCCGGCTCGGTGACCGTCGAGTACTCCGGCACCGCACTCAGCGACTACATCTACGACCTGATGCTGCCGAACAAGCAGCGGATCACGAGCAACCAGACCTACGTCATCAACGACCGGAACACGGCACGGATCGACGCGGAGTACCGGGCCAACGGTGACCCCGTTCTCGGCGCCGACCTCCAGCACGCGCTGCGCCCGTACAACAACTTCCTGATGGGCTTCATCCGTGAGCTGCCGCGTCCGCTGAAGCGGACCGAGTGGGTCAGTGCCGACCCGGAAACCCGGTGGCAGCACCAGGTCTGGGCCAAGTCCCCGTTCGACGGCGAGTTCACCAGCATCCCGACCACCTACCGGCCGGGCAGCCGGTCCAGCCAGACCTGGTTCGAGCAGGTGCTCCGGCCAGGCGTCCCGGCCGGGCAAACCGGGTGGGAGAACTTCGGCGCGCCCGCCTACCGGGAGGGCGACACGTTCAACATCCGGGTCTTCCCGTACGTCGATGCGGATCAGCACTACGCGCCGGCGTGGGCGGGTGACACCGTCCGCACCAAGCTCTACCGGGGCGACGAACTGGTGGCCGACAACAGCAGCTACCCGGCGGGCGCCTTCCCGGCCGCGCCGGGGCCGGCCACCTACCGGCTGACCCTGGAGCAGCAACGCTCCGCCGCGTGGTGGCAGTACTCCACCGACATCAACACCACGTGGACGTTCCAGTCGGCGACTCCCGCCTTGGGCCGGCAGCTACTTCCCCTGCTCCAGGTCGACTACAACGTGGATCTCGACCACCGGAACCGGACGCCCAAACAGCAGCACAACTTCACCCTCAGGGTCGGGCACCAGCCCGGCGTCGACGGCCCGAAGATCAAGACTGTGCAGGGCTGGGCGTCCTTCGACGACGGGGCCACCTGGCAGGCGGTCGACCTCGTCCAGCTCGGCAACGGCAAACACCTGGCCAAGCTGCGTCACCCGGCGCCGGGGAACGCGGAAGCGGTCTCGCTGCGGATCAAGGCCAGCGACACCGCGGGCAACGGCATCGACCAGACGATCATCCGCGCCTACGGTCTCTGACCTGGGCTGACTGACAGAAGACAGGGGTGGGGGGGGGGGGGGGGGCCCCGCCCCCCCCCCGGAGTGGACAACCCCCCCCAGGCCCGCCGGGGGGAGGCGGGGGGT
>NZ_JBEZMR010000014.1:107815-129165 GCF_040652795.1 Micromonospora sp. NPDC048170 | reverse complement strand
TGGGTCCTCAAGCGGGCCCTCCCCCCCCCCCCCCGGGGGGGGCCCCCCCCCCCCCCCCCCCCCCCACCCCTGTCTTTCACCACAGCCTGCATGCCGGCCGGGATATTCCGGAGGTTCGCCGGGCCCGTGAACGGCGTTCGTGTCGCCCGGCGAACCTCGTACCAACAGGTCAGGCTCCTCCGGCCATGCCCGATGGTCCGGATAACTCGCGACGACCTGGCTGGCCAGCACCGCGCATACCGCCGCTGCCAGGGGTAACCTGGGCGCACAGGCCGGCCACGCGCCGGTCGCCGTACGCGGAAAGCCGGCCTGCTCGGGCGAGACACGCGTCCGCCGGGAGAGCAGGAAGTCGCGCGCCTCCTCGCTGATCGCCATGCCCCGACCATAGGGACGACCCCGGCAGGCTGGGAGGAACTACCGGTACCTGGCAGGCCGCGGCAGCGTCTGCCGGACTGATCAGGCCAGGCGGGGCACGGCCGCACCGATCCGGTCGATGATGCTCGCCCGGTCGGTGATTCGCACGCCGTCGGGCCAAACACTGCACGTCACAGAGGGCGTCGGGCTGGTCGGCACCCGCGACGGCGTCGTGCTGCCCATTCGCGCGGGCGACACCGTCATCTGCCCACCTGGCGAGGAACACTGGCACGGCGCTGCCGCCGATGCCTTCATGAGCCACCTCGCCATGCTGGAAGCTGCGGACCCTCGCCGAACGGCTGCGACCCCGAGCTGAGCTCGGGTGTCGTGCGCGCCGCCGCTGCCGGGCAGAACCGGGGCCGTCCTTCCGGTCCTGGTAGGACGCCGGGCAGGACCACCCCCGCGTGCGCGGGGAGCAGACGGGTAGATGTCCGTGACCAGCGCCGACAGCAGGACCACCCCCGCGTGCGCGGGGAGCAGAGAACTGTAATGTGTGCCGAGCCTCACTGCTTAGGACCACCCCCGCGTGCGCGGGGAGCAGATTCAGCCCTACGCTAGGCGCTTATCTGGCCAGGGACCACCCCGCGTGCGCGGGGAGCAGGCTGCCGGGTCGCTGCCCGGCTCTACCTCCTTCGGACCACCCCCGCGTGCGCGGGGAGCAGAGGCCCTCACGGTTGAGCGCGTCGCGCAGCTCGGGACCACCCCCGCGTGCGCGGGGAGCAGTCGACGGGTACCCACTGCGTTTCGTGAGGGGTAGGACCACCCCCGCGTGCGCGGGGAGCAGTCGACGGGTACCCACTGCGTTTCGTGAGGGGTAGGACCACCCCCGCGTGCGCGGGGAGCAGGCTGGCCCTCGGGACGGTAGACAAGGCGCACGGGGACCACCCCCGCGTGCGCGGGGAGCAGGTGTCCCCGCTGCTCACGGTCGCTTTCGAGCGCGGACCACCCCCGCGTGCGCGGGGAGCAGGGGAGGCCGACTACCACACCGGCCTGCCCATTCGGACCACCCCCGCGTGCGCGGGGAGCAGGTTATAGATGGTCGTACGGCACCGTTGCGGGTCGGACCACCCCCGCGTGCGCGGGGAGCAGCCATCTCGGCGAGGTTGCGAAGGGTCCGCTCCAGGACCACCCCCGCGTGCGCGGGGAGCAGGTGCGGTCTGCTGCATTGGTGGACCCCCGTTCCGGACCACCCCCGCGTGCGCGGGGAGCAGATTGCCCGGCGCACTGGTAGCCAGTGGGCCGCAGGACCACCCCCGCGTGCGCGGGGAGCAGATCTGCCGGGGTCCGCTTCCCGGTGGCAGGAACGGACCACCCCCGCGTGCGCGGGGAGCAGTCTGCGGCATTGTGGAAAGTCACCCCGTACCCGGGACCACCCCCGCGTGCGCGGGGAGCAGGGGCACTGCTACGCAAGTATGGGGGCCCACTGCGGACCACCCCCGCGTGCGCGGGGAGCAGCGACGGTGATCGGCCATTGAGAAGTGAACACCGGGACCACCCCCGCGTGCGCGGGGAGCAGGCTGAACATCAAGAACGGGGCGCGTGAGCGAATGGACCACCCCCGCGTGCGCGGGGAGCAGCAGACCTGGGTGCATTTCGGGTCGGCGGCGGCAGGACCACCCCCGCGTGCGCGGGGAGCAGACCTGGTGGCCGGTGCACGGCTCGGACTGGGGACCACCCCCGCGTGCGCGGGGAGCAGCAAGAAGTCGACGGGGTGCTCACCGACCGCCAGGGACCACCCCCGCGTGCGCGGGGAGCAGCGCGGGGGATCGGGTTCGCGGTGGCGCGGGAGGACCACCCCCGCGTGCGCGGGGAGCAGCGACCATGTACCTGGACACGCGTCCGCTCGATAGGACCACCCCCGCGTGCGCGGGGAGCAGGGGGCCTTCCGGGCGTGGATTTACCATTCCACGGGACCACCCCCGCGTGCGCGGGGAGCAGAACGTCGGAACGCAAGTGCAATCGCTGGCGCAGGGACCACCCCCGCGTGCGCGGGGAGCAGCGACGCTCCACCTGTGTACCGGGCGCGGTGTGGGGACCACCCCCGCGTGCGCGGGGAGCAGGGCGGCGAGCACCGGCGGAATCTTATTGGTGAAGGACCACCCCCGCGTGCGCGGGGAGCAGTCGGCCAGGTTCTACGGTTCTTACCGTGAGACGGGACCACCCCCGCGTGCGCGGGGAGCAGGGGGCGCGGCGCGCCGGGGAGGCCGGCACCTCGGGACCACCCCCGCGTGCGCGGGGAGCAGTCCAGCGTGCGGGCGGCGATGTTGAGCCGCGACGGACCACCCCCGCGTGCGCGGGGAGCAGCGCGGCAGGATCGCCTCCCCGCCGCGTAGGGAGGGACCACCCCCGCGTGCGCGGGGAGTAGCTGTGCGCCGGCTGCTGCTCGACCACCTGGACGGGACCACCCCCGCGTGCGCGGGGAGCAGGCGTCCAGCGCGAACGTCGCGAGCTCGTACCTGGGACCACCCCCGCGTGCGCGGGGAGCAGCACACCACCGACAGCCTTACCCTTGACGAACGCGGACCACCCCCGCGTGCGCGGGGAGCAGTACAGAATCCGCGTCGACATGCGCGCATGGACGGGACCACCCCCGCGTGCGCGGGGAGCAGGTGACCGGTGGGGGCTTGACCACCGGAGGTGGGGGACCACCCCCGCGTGCGCGGGGAGCAGGGTCAGTTCGGATCAGTGGAACGATCGTAAGGCGGACCACCCCCGCGTGCGCGGGGAGCAGGGCCGCGCGGCAATGTGGGCACCCCGCGGACTGGGACCACCCCCGCGTGCGCGGGGAGCAGCCGGCCTGCCGCGCGTACGCGTAGACCTGGCTCGGACCACCCCCGCGTGCGCGGGGAGCAGCGCTTCCCGATGGCGGGGTGGTGCTGCGCGTGCGGACCACCCCCGCGTGCGCGGGGAGCAGCCCGGGGCCTGCTCGGTCCGCTCGGCCTGCCGAGGACCACCCCCGCGTGCGCGGGGAGCAGTTCTTCGGGTCCGCCCAGATCGCGGCGTAGTTGGGACCACCCCCGCGTGCGCGGGGAGCAGCCTACTCGCTGTACGAGCTGCTGCGCACCCTGAGGACCACCCCCGCGTGCGCGGGGAGCAGGCCGAGCTTCAACTGTTCATCGATGTAATAACCGGACCACCCCCGCGTGCGCGGGGAGCAGGGAAATCATGCCGTACGTACCATCCGCACGTCGCGGACCACCCCCGCGTGCGCGGGGAGCAGGGCTTCGTCTCGACGGCCGGAACGTCGGTGACCGGACCACCCCCGCGTGCGCGGGGAGCAGGGGGGCCGTTCGCCCCACGTCGGTCGACCCCATGGACCACCCCCGCGTGCGCGGGGAGCAGCCGCTAGGCACCTCTACACTCCGAACACGGGCAGGACCACCCCCGCGTGCGCGGGGAGCAGATCACGTTCAATGACACCAACAACAAGCCGATGGGACCACCCCCGCGTGCGCGGGGAGCAGTACGACTCGCCAGGTCAAGTATCGAGAGGACCAGGACCACCCCCGCGTGCGCGGGGAGCAGAACGTCATCCATGGTCGGCGCGGTTTCGTGGTAGGACCACCCCCGCGTGCGCGGGGAGCAGACTTGCTGACCTGCGGCGCTAGAGATCAACAGTGCGGGTTTCCTTCACTTTGGCTCGCAAGATCATCCCTTCAGAAACGGAGGCTGAATCGACGAGACCCTAAGTGCAGCGTAGCGGGCGTGTGACCCGGGCGCCGGGGCGAATTGGCCTTGGTGACGTCGGAGCCGCAGCCTTGCGGCCGTTTGGCGCTGCGCGCATCCGGCTGCAGCTGATGAGCAGCAGCTCGGAGGGAGCGTATGAGCGATCGGTCGTGGTCACAGCTCTTCTCGATCACCATTGGCTACCATCCGAGGGCGACCGATCAGTCGGGCGCGGCGGGGGTCGAGCGGCTGAGACGGCGAGTGGGCGGTCGTCTTCACCGCCGACGGCGCGTGCATTCGTGCGTTCGAGGTCATCCGTAGCCTGGGGAGCAGTCACCCCACACGTCGGGAAGCGGCTTGTCAGAGGGCTGTGTCCGCTGCATTCCAGAGGTGCGTCGGCCGCCTGCTATGGCCGCGCCGGGGTGGCGGCTCCCTGGCATGGCTGATCAGGCTGGAAGGTCGAGGGCGCCCGCGGTGAGGCCGTCGCTGATCTCGCGGGCCAATGCGGCTCCGGTCGCCGCTGCCTGGTCAAGGGCGGTGCTGAACTCGATGAGTCGGCAGTAGGCCTGTCCGTACGCCTGCTGCTGGTCCAACGGCAGCACGGGGATGGCGAGTCGCTTGATGTCGATGCGCAGGGCGCTGTTGGCTGTGCTGGAGGCTCGGCCGGCGATACGCAGGTTGTCTGTGTGGGAGATGACACCGGCGACGAACCACGGATCGAAACAGGCTGTGTCGACACGGATCAGCTGAACACCGGGTCCTAGTTCGGCTCCGACTTGTTCCGGGGTGGCCACCCTGGCGCTGATCTTGTGGCCGATGATGGGGACAAGGATGTCGTTGGTACGTACCTGTGGTCCTGGGGCGTCGTCCGCGGCTCGGGCTGTCGAGCCGGTTGCGGGGCCGCCGGACAGGACGTCGGTGGCGGTCAGGGTCGTGGCGGTGGTGGTTGCGCTGGTTGATCGGGTACGCGAAGTTGCGCGTTGCACGGAGATGCTGCCGGACCGGATCAGGTCGGCAACGTCGGCTTGGGGAGCGGCGTGTAGCGGTGCAGCCTGCGCCCGTCGTACTGCGGGCAGGGCGTGTCGTACGTGGTCGAGGAGTTGGTCGAAGTCGC
This sequence comes from Micromonospora sp. NPDC048170, assembly GCF_040652795.1. Taxonomy (NCBI): domain Bacteria; kingdom Bacillati; phylum Actinomycetota; class Actinomycetes; order Micromonosporales; family Micromonosporaceae; genus Micromonospora; species Micromonospora sp. NPDC048170. The sequence continues at coordinate 123,971 of NZ_JBEZMR010000014.1, read as the reverse complement.
TGATTCTGGCGATGATCTGGGCTGGGTCGGCGGTGAGCTCGCTGGCCTGCGGCAGGTAGCGTTGCGGGGTCAGGTCGACCTGGTCGTCGAGCACTTCGATGGCGGGTACCGCACGGTGGACGCCGGGCACTTGGGCATAGTCATCGGACAGGTAGGCACGCCACGCCTCTCCGACCATGTCGGAGAGGCTTCCGGTGGTCGATGCGGCAGTGGTGTCGACCACGAGCAGTTCGCCGGCGTGTGGCTGGTGCGGGTCGGGTTGAGTGAGTACCCAGACGTGCAGTCCGATGCCGGTTGGTGGCATCAGGCCGGCGGGGAGAGCGACGACCCCGCGGAGCGCTCCGTGGCGGATTAGCTCTGCCCGGACGCGGCGGCCGGCTGGACGCGACGCGGCGGCGGGGGGCATGAGCACGACGGCGGTGCCGCCGGGGGAGAGGTGGGCCAGGGCGTGCTGTACCCAGGCGAGTTCGGGTTCGGTGCGCGGGGGTAGGCCGTAGGTCCAGCGGGGGTCGTAGGCGAGGCGGTCGTGACCCCAGTCGTGAATGCCGAACGGGAAGTTGGCCACGACGACGTCGGCTCGCAGGTCGGGCATGGCGTCGGCGAGCAGACTGTCGCCGACGTGTACGACGGGCGGCACCGTCGGCAGGCCGGCGCGTTGGGCGCGTAGATGCACGAACCAGAGTCGCAGCAGGGTGATCAGGGCGTACTGCGGCTTGATCTCTTGTGCGTAGCACCTTGTGACTGTGGCGCTCTGAAGGGCTCGGTCGGCGGCCATCCGCAGGATCGATCCGGTGCCGCTGGTGAAGTCGAAGGTGAGGGCTCCGGAGCCGGCGAGGGTCAGCATCACGTCGGCGACGCTGTCTGGTGTGCCGGCGAGCCCGGAAAGCGAGTGCGCCGAAGTCACGTACTGGCTGTGCAGGTATTCGAAGGCGGACTCCGGGTCCTGCTCCGAGCTGAGTTGGTTGGCCGTGCGTAGCAGGGTGGCGAGTTGCGGGGTCCACTGCTTGGGCAGCAACTCGCCGACCATGTCGGCTAGGCCGGGGTTGAGCGTGCGTAGGTGGGTGACGAGTTGGCGTGGGGTGAGCAGGCTGTCGCCAGTGGGCTCGGTCTGTTCGGAGCGGACGAGTAGGTATGCGCCGGTGATGTTGAGCGCGTCGCTGATCTGGGCTGCGGGCTGGTAGCTCTCGATGTGTCTCCAGGCCCACTGCTCGGTGCCGGCTTGGTGTAGCCGGCCGTGCCGGTGGAGCCATCGCTCTACTGCCCGGGCGTCGAATGACGGGCTGGTCGGGGTGCCGCCTACGGGGGTGGGGAAGTCTGCGTACCGGCGGCGCCAGTTACTTACCGCAGCCCTACCGACGTTGGCCAGTCGCGCGATGCCGCTGGCCGTCAGGGTGGCCTCGCTAGGGGTCATGCTCGACTCTGTCGTCACGCGTGAACGCTACCATGGAAATGCCCCTTGTGTAGCCTGTTCACAGCAGCTAGCGTCGGCGGTGTCGATTCGAGTCCTTGGAGGAGTCATGCCACGTCGTGGGCGTAGTACCACCGTCGGGAAGTTCGCGCAGTTCTATCAGGACCGTCGGGTGTCCGAGATCCGGGTGCTCGGGGAGGTGCTGCGTCGTGAACAGCACGCGACGTCCTGTGTGGAGTCGAAAGCGCATGACGCGGCTGCGACCTCCGTGGCCCGCTGACCCCGACCCTCATCCATCCGACGACCGAAGGAGGACCATGAACACCCTTGCTCGCAGCCGCGCTGCCACCCGCCCAGTCTCCAACCTTTGCTCCGGTCGCATACGTGTGCGGCGGTGTACGGCGGTATCGGCCCGAGTTGACGGATGCCACGCCAGTCCACGTGTATGCGCGAGTGCGCCTTGACCCCGTCGTCGGCGCTGCCATCGCTGACGCTTACATGGCCGCGCCGCTCAGGGAGGAACGTGCCTATGCCGCCTACGCCGCGTTCTGCCGGGAAACGGTGCGGCAGTATCACTTCATGGTGGGCCGGGTCGAGTTCGGTGGCCTGGGCGTGACGGTGCGGGTGGTGAACGAGGACCCGTACGAGGAGGTCGACTCGATGGTCGACGATGTGCGGCACCGTCAGCTGAAGGTGTGGGCCAGCGCGTCCAGCGGAAACCCCCACCCTTACCTCAGTGACGGTGAGAACGACATGTTCCGTGCGGTCCATGACGTGTTCGGGCACGCGGGTAGCGGCCGGGGGTTCGACCGGCATGGCGAGGAGGCGGCCTGGTTGAAACACAGCAGCATGTACTCGCCGTTGGCGCGTCGCGCTCTGGCGACCGAGACGCGTGGCCAGAACTGTGCCCAGATCTTCCACTATCGGGGCGGTCGCTTCCCTGAGCAGAAGGCGGTGCTGTTGCCTCGGTTGTTCAGTGATCCGCGTCTGGTGCGTGTCGTGCGGGGTCGTGTGGCGAAGGCCGTTCCTTGCTGAGTCGTTCGATTTCTTGACGCAGTTCCACTACCGCGAAGTGTTCCGGTCCGTCCGCCTGGGCGCGGCTGTGCATCAGGCTCTTGAGCTGGCGCAGGGCGCGGTCGTGCTCGCCGAGCGGCACGTGGGCGCGGGCGGCGCGCAAGCGGAGGTCGAATACGAGAGGATGGCTGTCGCCGTGGCTCCGCGCGTGATGATCGGCGAGTTGTCGCCACTGGCGGGCGGCGGCTCGGAATTCGCCGGCGGCCTGCAGTTGTTCCGCCTGCTTCGAGGCCTGTTCCACGTCGAGTTCGGCGGGGTCGTTCGTCGACGTTGCTCTTGGGCGAGCTTGCTGTGGCACTCGCCCGACGATCGCGGCGTATGCCGGCACTGACCCAGCGAGGTCATCGACCACTCCGGGGATCGGCGGTAGGTCCTGGGCAAGTGGAACCAGCGCGGCGTATACCTCGGCAGCAGTGTCTGGCCGGTCGTGTGGGTGGATCGCCAGCATCGCGTGAATCAGGTCGTCGAGCACGGCTGGGACGTCCGGCCGCAGTTCAGTAGGGCGTGGTGGAGGGTCGTCCATCTGGTGTCGCAGCGTCGTGGTGGTGGTGACACCGTCGAACGGTGGGCGGGCGGTGAGCAGGTCGAACAGTGTGGCGCCCAAGCCGTACAGGTCGGTGCGGTGGTCGACTGCGTCCCCGAGGATCTGTTCGGGAGCCATGTAGCCGACCGTGCCAAGGCTTTGTTCGGTTTGGGTGATTCGCGAATAGCGTTCGTCGTCGTGAATGACGGCCAGACCGAAGTCGAGCACCTTCACGGCGCCGTTCCTGTCCAGCATGACGTTGCTCGGCTTGATGTCTCGGTGCACCAGGCCGATCTGCTGGGCGGCAAGCAGGATGCTGCTGACCTGGGCCCCGATGGCGGCAACCCAGCCGATCGGAAGCTGCCCCTGCTCGGCGACCAGGTCGGTGAGAGTGACCCCGTTGATCTTCTGTAGGACGACATAGGGCTGGCCGTCCTGCTCGCCGAGGTCGTAGACGGCGGGAACCCCGGGATGATCCAGTCGGGCGGTCAGCAACGCCTCGCGGCGAAATCGGCGCATCAACTCGATGTTCAACGCGGCGGCGCTGACGAACTTCACGATGACGGGACGGTCGAGCAGGGTGTCCTGAGCGGGCCAGACCTCACCCATGCCCTTATGCGGAAACGGGAACCGGCCTACTCTGTACCGGTCTTTGAGGTCCGTGCCCGCTACCACGGGACTCAGCATAACTGTCCACCGGCGGCATTCACGCACATCGGATTCCCGGCGAGGCATCCCGACGGCCGACCCCTGCGCATGCTTGCGCTGATCATGTGGCGTTACAGGCGGCGGCAGCACCATGAGGCACAGGCGTCGCCCAGCCCGTCCGCCGCGCACATGCTCCCGTCGATGGCGAACTGTCATGGTGAAGACAGATCACGGGAAATTTCTTGCAAGCGCCGTTCACAAGTGCTTCACTGTGGATCGGCGTGGCTCGGGTCTGACCGCGCCGCCTTCTACTGCGTGACCAACACCGCCATGCCCGCCTGGGCTGATGGCGGTGCAGGCTGTGCGCCCTGTCCTCTCGGGCGCCATGACGACGGGGGATCGTATGGCTGAGCTGGCCATCGGCCGGGAGTTCCTTCCCGCCTACGCCAAGCTGCAACGTCGGGTGCAGCGCGCCGTAGATGCCGCCATCAGCAAGTTCGCCGAGCACACCCACGCGGGCCTGCACCTGGAGAAACTGACCGGCGCGCGGGACCCGAACATCCGCACCATCCGCATCGACCAGTTCTACCGCGGGGTCGTGCTCTTCCTCGGCCAGCAGAAGTACGCGCTGCTCGACGTCCTACCGCACGACGACGCCATTGCCTTCGCGGTCAGTCGGCGGTTCACCGTCAACCACGCACTCGGCGTGTTGGAGATGCGCGACCAGGAAGGCATCGAGGAGTTTGCTCGTACGGAGCCGTCAGCCCCACCGAGCGGCCGGCTGTTCGACCACGTCTCGACCGCCGAGTTCGGACGGCTCGGCGTGGACGAGGACCTGATCCCGCTGCTGCGGATCATCGGCACGGACCAGCAGTTGGACAGTCTCGACGGGCGCCTGCCCGAGTTGCAGCTCGACGTCCTACGTGGGCTGGCCAGTGGACTGTCGGTGCAGGAGGTCTGGGCGGAGATAGCTGACCGGATCGTGTCGGGCGTGGACACCGAGGACCTCTTGACCGCGGCGCGGCGTACGCCCGAGCGGATCGCCTTTGTCTCCGGTCCGGTGGAACTCGCCGCCATCCTCGCCCACCCGTTCGACGTGTGGCGCACCTTCCTGCACCCGACGCAACGTGACGTCGCCTACCGCGAAACCTACAGCGGTCCCGCCCTGGTGACCGGCAGCGCCGGAACGGGAAAGACAGTCACCGGCTTGCACCGGGCGGTGTTTCTCGCCAAGCGGTTGCCGGACGGCGAGAGAGTCCTGCTGACCACGTTCACCCGTGCCCTCGCCGACTCCCTCGCCAGACAGCTGCACCGCCTCGCGACCGAGCCGGCCGTACGGGCGCGCATCGATGTGATCAGCGTCGACAAGCTGGCCTACGAGATCGTTGCCCGCGGTGGCAAGAAGGTCGCGGTCGCCGAAAGTGAGGTCCTCGACCGCCTATGGGAGGCCGCCGCGAAGGCCGGTCCCACCTACTTGAACCGCGCCGGTCAGGTCACCACGGTCAGCAGCACCTTCCTCAGGAGGGAGTGGGAGCAGGTGGTGCTGGCTCAACAGTTGACTTCCCTGGAGGCATACCGCGATGCCCCCCGGAAGGGCCGTGGCGAGGGCCTGCGCGTCGCACAACGCGAGCAGGTGTGGGCCGCGATCGGCGCAGCGGAGCGGGAGCTGACGAAGCGGCGCCTACGTACCCACACCCAACTCGCCGATGAGGCGGCCACGATCGCGCACCGCTCACCGGCCCCTTACCGACATGTCATCGTCGACGAAGGCCAGGACCTGCACCCGGCGCAGTGGCGGCTGCTGCGTGCGCTCGTCGCACCCGGACCGGACGACATGTTCCTGCTCGCCGATCCGTACCAGCGCATCTACGACAACCATGTGTCGCTGGCTCAGCTGGGCATTCAGGTGCGTGGCCGCACCCGCAGGCTCACCGTGAACTACCGGACCACCCACGAGATTCTCGACCTGTCGGTGAAGGTCCTCAACGGCGACGCCGCCATCGGCCTCGACGGCCAGGACGACACACTGCGGGGTTACCGTTCGATCACCCGCGGTGGCGTCCCCGAGCTCGTCGCTCAAGACAGCCGCGACGCAGAGCACGAGGCGCTGATCGAGCGGGTGGGGACCTGGCTGGAACAGGGTGTGGAACCGCACGCGGTCGGCGTGGCCGCCCGCACCGGCCAGCTCGTCCACACCATCACGAGGATCTTGACCGAGGCCCACATTCCCGTGGCCGACGACAAGAGAGGCACCGACGGGGTGCGCGTGGCCACCATGCACCGCATGAAGGGCCTGGAGTTCCAATGTCTCGCCGTGGTCGGGCTGGACGCAGGGGCCTTGCCGGCGCCCCATGCGCTCACCTCGGCGGCAGAGGACCCGCACGCCCACAGGCAGGACCTGCAGCGTGAGCGCTGCCTTCTGTTCGTCGCCCTGACCCGCGCCCGCGACGTGCTCTACCTGTCGCACAGTGGCACGCCCAGCCCGCTCCTGCCGGTGCGTCGATGAACGCGCGCGCCGTTGTTGGCGGCCCGAAACTGGGCGACGCGGCACGCTCCGTCTGGGGCAAGACCGACCGTAAAGGCACGTCACCGGTTGGTTGGCTGCCGCTGTGGCGGCACCTTGCCGACACTGCCGACGTGGCCGGACGGCTCTGGGAGCACTGGCTGAGCCCGGCAGTCCGCCAACGCATCGCTGACGAACTGCCCGGTGGCGACGCGGATGCCCGCACCTTGGCCGTCTGGATCGCTGGGGTGCACGACATCGGCAAGGCCACGCCTGCCTTCGCCTGTCAGGCGTACGCGCTGGCGGAACGGATGCGCGACCACGGGCTCGGCTACCACCGGGACCTGATCCGCGCCGACCGCAAGTACGCCCCCCACGCCACCGCCGGGCACCTCGTGCTGGCGGACTGGTTACAGCAGCAGCACTGGACCGACCCGCACTCGTACGCGGTCATCGTCGGGGGCCACCACGGTGTTCCACCGACCGACGAGGGCCTTCGCGACGTACAGGTGCGTCCACACCTGCTTGGCGACCCGGACTGGCGGCAGGTGCAGTACGAACTGCTGAACTGGATGGCAGAGCGGTCGGGTGCAGGCGAGCGGCTCATCGAGTGGAGTGGCGCACCGCTGTCGCAGCCCGTACAGGCCGCCCTCACCGGCCTCGTCATCGTCGCCGACTGGATCGCGAGCAACGAGGAGTTCTTCCCGTACATCCTGGACAGCACGGACGAGGACCGACTGACGGCCGGCTGGGAACTGCTGGACCTGCCAGTCCCGTGGCGGCCTGCCGCGCCGCCGGTGGACGTGGACGAGCTGTTCGGGGCGCGGTTCGAACTACCCGCCACCGCGGCGCCGCGCCCGGTGCAACGCACCGTTGCCGAGCTGGCCGCGACCATGCCAGCACCCGGGATGATGATCGTCGAGGCGGCAATGGGCGAAGGGAAGACCGAGGCTGCGCTGGCAGCGGTGGAGATCCTTGCCCGCCGTACCGGGGCATCCGGCTGCTACCTTGCGTTGCCCACCCGAGCCACCAGCGACGCCATGTTCAACCGGATGCTGTCCTGGCTGCGCCGGCTGCCCGACGCTCAGGTCGGCCGAGGCGACCGCGACGTGCGGCTGGCACACGGCAAAGCCGCACTCAATCCCGACTACGACCGGCTGCGGACGACATCGCTGCCGAGCGGCATCGCCGAGGACGACGGTGGCACCGACATCGGCGTGCACGTCTGGCTCGCCGGACCCAAGCGAACCCTGCTGTCCAGCTTCGTCGTGGGGACCATCGACCAGTTGCTGTTCGCGGCGCTACGGGGTAAACACCTGGTGCTGCGTCACCTCGGCCTCGCCGGCAAGATCGTCGTCATCGACGAGGCGCATGCCTACGACGTCTACATGGGCCAGTTTCTCGACCGGGCGTTGGAGTGGCTCGGCGCGTACGGCGTCCCAGTCATTGTGCTCTCCGCGACGCTGCCGGCACGCCGACGGGCCGAGCTGATGGCGGCGTACGACATCGGCCGACTCGGACCCGTGCCTGCGCTCACCTGGCGTGACCGCGGCAAGCCGCGGGTCGACCCGTACGCACCGCTGCGTACCGACCTGAGATACCCCCTGGTCACCGTCTCGACCGCCGATCGTGGCGCCACCGCGACCAGCTGCGCAGACTCCGGTCGAGGCATCGAAGTGAACCTGCGGCGCCTGGCCGACGATCTGCCCACGCTGGTGGAGCTGTTGCGCGACCAGCTGGCTGACGGGGGCTGTGCGCTGGTGGTCCGAAACACGGTGGCGCGGGTCCAGGAGACGGCAGCCGCGCTGCGGGCGGCCCTCGGGCCGGACATCCCCGTGTCGGTGGCGCACTCCCGGTTCATGGCCGTCGACCGCGCCGCGAAGGACCGCTGGCTACGCGACACCTTCGGGCCACCCGGTTGTGGCAGCCGCCCGCATCGGCACGTGGTGGTCGCCAGCCAGGTCGCCGAGCAGTCCCTCGACATCGACTTCGACCTGCTCGTCACGGACCTGGCCCCGGTCGACCTGGTGCTGCAACGCATCGGCCGGCTACACCGTCATACGCGCGGCGACCGTCCCGCCAGGCTCGCTACCCCGACCTGCTGGATCAGTGGCGCCGACTGGACAACAGAGCCACCGCAACCGGTAGCTGGTTCACGCCGCGTCTACCAGCCGGCCACGCTGCTACGCAGCGCGGCGGTGCTGCTGCCGCACCTGGACGGCGAACCACTGCGACTTCCCTCCGACATCGCGCCGATCACCCAGACCGCCTACGGCGACGCGGAACTCGGCCCACCGTCGTGGCAACCCGCGATGGCCGAAGCAGAGGCCAAACAGCGGGACGAGATCACCACCAAGGAGCTGAAAGCTGACGGGTTCCGCCTGGCCGGCGTCGCCGAGGTCGGGGTGCCACTGATCGGCTGGCTCTCCGGCGGCGTCGGCAACGCCGACGACCGTGCGGCGCTGGGCCACGTCCGCGACACCGACGCGGAGTCCCTCGAGGTCCTGCTGCTGGTACGGACACCGGACGGCTTGGTCCTGCCGCCGTGGATCGATGGTGGGGGAGTGTCGGTGCCGACCAGCGCCCTCCCCCGTTGGCCACTGCCTCGGTGGATTGCGCGCTGCACGCTGCCACTGCCGCGCGCGATGACCGCCGCGGACGTGATCGATGAGGTGATCGCCGAACTGGAGCGGCGTACCGACCTCAGCGCCTGGCAGGACAGTCACTGGCTGGCCGGTGAGCTTGTGCTCGACATCGATACCGACGGGACCGCCACGGTGGCCGGCTTCGACCTGCACTACCACCCGGAGGAAGGGCTGCGCGTTACCCGCGCCAACACCTGAGTTCCCTTCGACCGCAGATGCAAAGGAGGTGCTGCCAGTGAGCGATCTACCGCACCCAGCCGGATTTTCGCTGGTAGACGAGGCGTGGATTCCGGTACTGGACGCCGAGGGACAGCGACGGGACGTGTCGCTGCTCGGCCTGTTCGAACAGGCCGGCGACGTACGCATGATTGCCTGTGAACTGCCCACGCAGACGTTCGCGATCCTGCGGCTCGCGTTGGCGATCCTGCACCGGACGACCGGCGGCCCACCGGGTGAGGCCGCTTGGCGCGCACTGTGGCGGGACCGGCGGCTGCCGGCCGCCGACATTGCCGAATACCTCGGCGTCTTCCGCGACCGGTTCGACCTGCTGCACCCGGAGCACCCGTTCTACCAGGTGGCCGATCTGCGGGCGGCCAAGAACAACACGTACGGACTTGAGCGCCTCATCGCCGACGTGCCGAACGGTATGCCGTTCCTGACGACGCGCGCCGGACAGGGCATGGAGTCGATCTCGCTGGCCGAGGCGACCCGCTGGTTGGTGCACTGCCAGGCGTACGACCCCTCCGGAATCAAGACGGGGGCGGTCGGAGACCCGCGGGTCAAAGGTGGGCGGGGCTATCCCATCGGGGTGGCGTCGCTCGGGGCGTTGGGCGGCGTTCACATCGAGGGCGCGACCCTTTTGGAGACGCTGCTGCTCAATCTGGTGCCGATCGCGCCCGGCTGGCAGGTATCCGACGAGCGGGACCTGCCGGTGTGGGAGCGCGAGCCGCAGACGGCCGTCGAAGAGGCAGACTCGGCACGCGGCCCGCACGGGCTGCTGAGCCTTTACACCTGGCAGTCACGACGGATCCGGCTGTTCGGCGATGCTGGTGGCGTCACCGGCGCCATGATCTCCAACGGCGATCGGTTGGAGTGGCAGGATCGACACCTGCTGGAGCCGATGAGCGTCTGGGGACGCAGCGGGCCACGCGAGCGTGAGCAGAAGCGGACCCCGATCTACCTGCCCCGGCCGCACGACCACAGCCGGGCACTGTGGCGAGGGCTGCAGACCCTGCTGCCGTCGCCACCGCCTCCCGGCGCCGAGGCGCCACAGCGGCTGTCGCCGATGGTGGTGCAGTGGCTGGCCCGGCTGACCGTCACCGGGGTTGTCGGGCCGGACTTCCAGGCCCGAACGCGCGCCACCAGCGTCACCTACGGCACGCAGCAGGCGGTCGTGGACGAGGTGTTCAGCGACGCGCTGACCATGAACGTGCTGCTGCTGGTCGAAGACTCCGCCCTGCGTGCGGCGGCTGTCGACGCTGCCGGCGACGCCGAGTCCGCAGTGAAGGTGCTACGCCGGCTCGCCGACAACCTGGTACGCGCCGCCGGTAGCCGGGACATCGACAGCGGCGACGCCGAACGCGCGGCTGAACGCGCGTACGCCCTGTTGGATCGCGCGTTCCGGGACTGGCTGGCACGGCTCGGACCGGACAGCGATCCGGTGGCCGAGCGAGCCTCGTGGCAGCGGTTGGTGCGGCGGGCCGTGAAACGGCTGGGCAGCGACATGGTCGCCGCTGCCGGCCCGGCGGCCTGGGCCGGCCGGCAGGGCGTCGATCGCACCGGGAGGGATGTGCATTTCTCGAGCTCGCAGGCGGAGGCGTGGTTCCGTCTCGGTCTGGCCAAGGCGCTGCCGATGGCGGCTGAACTCGAGCACCAGAGGCAGGATGAGGCAGCATGACAGTGGCAGAGACCAGCCGGCCGGACGCCACGGCGCGCAAACCGTGGGCACGCCGTCGCAAAGGGCTCGGCGAACATGCCGCACGGACGATCAGCGCCCTGCAGGTGCGGCTGCTGCGTGAGGCGCCCCAACCGGAGGCGGTCAGCGCACTTGCCCGGCTGCGGCGCGGCATCGGCCGGGCCCCAGGCTTCGACTACACGCTCGAGCGCTACCTGCAGGTCCCGGAAGACCTGCTGGGCTACCGGCCGACAGACGATGCCGTGGCCACCGACGCCGAGTACGCCATGCACGACGCGGTGACCCTGTACGCACTGCATCAGCAGTCGCGCCGGGAACGGATGCACGTGGATGGACGAGGGCTTGGCCAGGCCCTGGCTGAGCTCGTCCGCGCGTCCGCCGGACCAGACGGTGTACGGCGCCGGTTCGCCGCGCTCGGCACCGCCAGCACCTACCACGAGGGCATCTACCACCTGCGCAGCCTGATCACGATGCTGCGTGAACAGCAGATCCCACTCGACTACGGCCTGCTCGCCGACGACCTGCAGACCCTGCGCCTGCCCACCGGTCGACCCCAGGTCCAGGCCATCTGGGGCCGTGAGTTCTTCCGCAGCCGGCCCAGCACTGACGTTGAGACCACCACCACCGACGCCCACGAGGAGAACCCATCATGAGCCGCACCATCATTGACGTCTACGCGCTGCAGACGGTGCCACCGAGCAACCTCAACCGAGACGACACCGGCTCACCCAAGACCGCCGTCTACGGCGGTGTACGGCGCGCACGAGTGTCCAGCCAGGCATGGAAGCGAGCAATCCGGCTGGCGTTCGCAGGCATGCTCGACCCTTCCCAGCTCGGCGAACGGACCAAGCGCGTCGGCGAGTCTCTCGCGGCGCGGATCAAGGCCCTCGACCCCAGCCTGTCCAACGAGGCCGCATCCACGCTGGCCGCCGAGGTCTTCGTGGCTGCCGGCCTCGCCAAGGCGGAGAAGAAGAAGAGCGAGGTGAAGGACGTCGAGTCCGGTTACCTGATGTTCCTGAGCCACCGGCAGGTGGACAACCTCGCCGCCGCAGCACTGGAAGCCTCCCGAGCCGGCACCACTCTCGACAAGAACCGGTTCAAGGCACTGGCCAACACCGAACACTCAGTCGACATCGCGATGTTCGGCCGGATGGTGGCCGACATGACAGACATCAACGTCGACGCCGCATGCCAGGTGGCGCACGCCATCAGCGTCCACGCTGTCGACAACGAGTTCGACTACTTCACCGCCGTCGACGACCGCAAGGCCGACGCCGCCGAGACCGGCGCGGGCATGATCGGCACCATCGAGTTCAACTCGTCCACCCTGTACCGGTACGCGACCGTCGACGTGGACGCGCTGCACCGCACCCTCGGCGACGCGGGCGCGACCCGAGCTGCGGTCGAGGCATTCCTGACCGCGTTCGCGCGTAGCATGCCGACTGGCAAGCAGAACACGTTCGCCCACCGCACGTTGCCCGACGCGGTGCTGGTGCGGCTGCGCGACACGCAAGCGATCAACCTGGTCGGGGCGTTCGAAACGCCGGTGCGGGAGACGCACGCTGCCGGGCGGATCGAACTGGCTGCGGCCGCGCTGGCTAAGCACACTGCGGCCGTCGAGAACGCGTTCGGTGAGCGGCCGGTCGGCAGCTGGGTCACCCAGGTCGGTGACAAGACCGCGGTGCTGGCCGACCTCGGCAAAGCGGTCAGTTTCAGCGAGTTGGTCACCGGAGTGGGAGAGCAGGTCGCGGTGGCGCTCGGACAGCCAGCATGAGTGTGTTGTTGTTGAGGCTGGCTGGCCCGCTCCAGTCGTGGGGGTCGTCCAGCCGGTTTGCTCGGCGGGGCACCGAGGTCGCGCCGACCAAGAGCGGAGTGATCGGTCTGCTCGCCGCCGCCAAGGGCGTCCGACGCACTGAACCGCTTACCGAGTTGCTGGGCTTGGAGTTCGGAGTACGGCTGGACCAGCCCGGGCAGATCCTGCGGGACTTCCAGACCGCCCGTTCTCTCGACGGACGCGACAGCGCGCCGCTCACCTACCGCTTCTACCTCTCCGACGCTGCTTTTCTCGCCGCCGTCAGCGGTGAGCAGGAGCTTCTGCATGGTCTGATGGAGGCACTCCAGCGGCCCCGGTTTCCGCTCTATCTCGGTCGCCGCTCGTGCCCGCCGGCCTTACCGATCAGCCTCGGCGTACACGAAGGCACTGTCGACGACGCTTTGACGTCGTGGCCGTGGCTCGCCGCGGAGTGGCACCGCCGCAAGGCGGCCCGCACGGTCCGGTTGGAGATCATCCGAGACGCCCGGCCGGGCGAGCCAGTCACGGAGACCGTGCCCGACGAACCGGTCAGCTTCGATCCCGCACATCGGCAGCACACCTGGCGGTCGGTGCTGCGCCGGCACGTCGACGTCACCAACGACCTCGCGGAACGGGCCGGTGTCGCCGAGCACGACCCGCTGAGCCTGCTGGGAGGCTGAGCATGTTTCTCACCCGATTCCAGATCAACCCCGCTCGCCGAGGTGCACGGAAGCTGCTCTCTTCACCGCATGCCATGCACGCGGCGGTCCGTGCCGCCTTCGCCGTCGCGGAGGACCACGAACGGGACGGCACCCGTACGTTGTGGCGGCTCGACACCCCGGCCACCGCCACCGTCCACCTCTACATCGTCAGCCCCGGCCGGCCCGATCTCACCCACCTGGTCGAGCAGGCCGGCTGGCCCACCACGGAGACCTGGGTAACCCGCGACTATGGCGGGCTGCTCGCCTCGCTTCGTTCCGGCCAGGATTGGGCGTTTCGGCTCACCGCGAACCCGACGCACAACGGGCGTAAGACCACCGACGCCAAGGAGACGCAGCGCTTCGGATACCTTCGTGAAGAGGAGCAGGTCGGATGGTTGGCCAGCCGAGCCGCCCGGAACGGCTTCGCGCTGGCGACCCAGCAGGACGGTCGCCCTAACCTGCGGCTGCACCGTCGCCAGACGCAGACCTTCAAACGAGGCATGGGTGCTGTCACCCTCACGACGGTGACGTACGACGGCATCCTCCACGTCACCGATGCGGACGCCTTCCGCCGAGTGTTGACCAGCGGGATCGGACATGCGAAGGCGTACGGCTGCGGCCTGCTCACTCTCGCCCCCACAGGTTGAACAGGCTGACCGATGAAGATCCCAGGCGTGCCGCCAGCCGAACTCGGCGACCTCACCCGAGCCGAAGACAGGATCAGCTTCCTCTACCTCGAACGCAGCGTGATCCACCGGGACAGCAACGCGATCACCGCGACCGATGATCAAGGTGTTGTGCACATTCCGGCCGCCTCGGTGGGTGTGCTGCTGCTCGGGCCCGGCACCAGCATCACCCATCAGGCCATCGCCCTGCTCGCCGACCACGGAGCCACCGCCGTCTGGGTCGGCGAGCGGGGCGTGCGCTACTACGCGCACGGCCGGTCACTCGCCGCTTCCAGCCGCCTGCTCGTCGCGCAGGCCGCCGCGGTCAGCCATCGTGACCGGCGGCTCGCCGTCGCCCGCACCATGTACGCGATGCGCTTCCCCGGCGAGACCACCGCCAACCTCACGATGCAGCAACTGCGCGGCAAAGAGGGCGCACGAGTCCGCCGGACATACCGTGAGCACGCCGAACGGACCGGTGTTGCCTGGCGGCACCGTGACTACGACCGGGCCGACTTTGCCGGCGGTGACCCCATCAACCAGGCGCTGTCGGCCGCCCACGCCTGCCTGTACGGCATCGTGCACACGGTCATCGTCGCGCTTGGGGCCGCACCTGGTCTCGGCTTCGTTCACACCGGGCACGAACGCGCTTTCGTGTACGACATCGCCGACCTGTACAAGGCTGAGATAACAATCCCCGTTGCCTTCGACGTGGTGGCGAGCGGCTCGACCGACATCGGCACCGACACCCGACGCGCGGTACGTGACCGTGTGCATGACGGGGCCATTCTCGCGCGGTGTGTGCGCGACATCCGCATGTTGCTGCTCCAACCCCAGCCCGGCGGCGAGATCGAGGACGAGGATTCCCTACGCCTCTGGGATGACACCGGCATCGAACTGACAGCAGGTCGAAACTACGCCGACATTGGCGAGGTCGACTTCTGATGACCGTCATCATCCTTACCGCCTGCCCGCCCGGACTGCGCGGGCATCTGACGCAGTGGTTGTTTGAAATCTCCGCCGGCGTGTACGTCGGGCACGTGAGCACCCGCGTACGCGACAGACTGTGGACTCGCGTTATCGACATGGCTGGTGCGGGCCGGGCGCTGATGGTCTTCCAGGTTCGCGGGGAACAGCGGCTATCGTTCCTGGCCCACGACCATCACTGGATCCCGGTGGATGTGGATGGAGTGACTCTGATGCGGCGTCCCGCTGACCCGATGGTCAATCCTGCGGCCTCTGGGGGCTGGAGCAAGGCGGCCAAGCGCCGTCGGTTCGGGCGCCGTGGACGACCAGCGTAGAGGATGCCAAGCAGGCAGGGCGGTTGCTGCTGCGGCCGATGGTGGGAGTGGTAGTACGTAGCCGGGTTGGGTGAGCTACCCCCGCTTTGATGGAGCTCTCCGTCAAAGCGGGGGGAACTCACATCTCCAGGCAGGGGGCGGCGAGGCGGGCGAAGGATCACCCCCGCGTGCGCGGGGAGCAGGACGCCCCGGCCGCGATCGCGGCCGTGTCCACCGGATCACCCCCGCGTGCGCGGGGAGCAGGACACCGGCCACGAACGCGGCACCGGATTCCGTGGATCACCCCCGCGTGCGCGGGGAGCAGCTGTTCCCGGCGGCGTCGAGGATGAAGATCAGGGGATCACCCCCGCGTGCGCGGGGAGCAGAATATCTCTCGCATCCGGGGAGGCATCCCCTGGGGATCACCCCCGCGTGCGTGGGGAGCAGGTGCGGGGGCCATCAGCGGCGTGCGGGCGATGCGGATCACCCCCGCGTGCGCGGGGAGCAGATGACGACGGGGGCGGCGTCGGCGGTCCAGGTGGGATCACCCCCGCGTGCGCGGGGAGCAGGCCAGGGTCACGGTGACCGGTGCGCCGCTGCCGGGATCACCCCCGCGTGCGCGGGGAGCAGCAACACCCCGGTCGCGGGTACCGGCGACGACGAGGATCACCCCCGCGTGCGCGGGGAGCAGGTGGGGGTGTGGTCCTCGGTCATCCAGCGCAGCGGATCACCCCCGCGTGCGCGGGGAGCAGACCCCGAGGAGGGCTGAGGCATGGCCGACTACAGGATCACCCCCGCGTGCGCGGGGAGCAGCAGGTCTCTGCCACAGTGGCCTGCCCGCGCCCCGGATCACCCCCGCGTGCGCGGGGAGCAGACGGGCTACGGCTCGTCGAGGTCGTCCAGCGGCGGATCACCCCCGCGTGCGCGGGGAGCAGGGCAAGTGCGGCTGCCAGCGCGGCCTGGGCAGCGGATCACCCCCGCGTGCGCGGGGAGCAGCGGGTT
>NZ_JBEZMR010000014.1:0-107715 GCF_040652795.1 Micromonospora sp. NPDC048170 | reverse complement strand
GCGATGGATCACCCCCGCGTGCGCGGGGAGCAGTTCCGCCATTCCTCCACCACCGGCCGCACAGGAGGATCACCCCCGCGTGCGCGGGGAGCAGGGCAAGTGCGGCTGCCAGCGCGGCCTGGGCAGCGGATCACCCCCGCGTGCGCGGGGAGCAGCGGGTTTGCCGTAAGAATTTCGCTCGCCGCGATGGATCACCCCCGCGTGCGCGGGGAGCAGTTCCGCCATTCCTCCACCACCGGCCGCACAGGAGGATCACCCCCGCGTGCGCGGGGAGCAGGCAGCCTTCGCCGTGTCCCGCCGCGGGGACCCCGGATCACCCCCGCGTGCGCGGGGAGCAGATGCCGGCACGTCGAGCGTGGGCGGCTTGCGCGGATCACCCCCGCGTGCGCGGGGAGCAGCGACCCGTCCGGCGCAGCTCCCACGGGCACACCGGATCACCCCCGCGTGCGCGGGGAGCAGGCGACGGGTAGTGCCGGCGACAGTGCGCAGCAGGGATCACCCCCGCGTGCGCGGGGAGCAGATCTCCACCAGGGTGCGGAACAGGTCCCCCAGGGGATCACCCCCGCGTGCGCGGGGAGCAGATCTCGGCCTGCGCCCCCAGCTCCGCGAACAGCGGATCACCCCCGCGTGCGCGGGGAGCAGGGCATGAGGCCACCGGGCAAGCCGGCCGTGTCCGGATCACCCCCGCGTGCGCGGGGAGCAGCCGGACTTGAGATAGCGCGGGCGGGGCTGCGACGGATCACCCCCGCGTGCGCGGGGAGCAGTGATCTGCTCGGCGAGCGCGCGGATCCGGTTGGGGATCACCCCCGCGTGCGCGGGGAGCAGATTCCGGCGTACGGCTTCCTGCGCGGCGTCTGGGGATCACCCCCGCGTGCGCGGGGAGCAGGTGCTGCCCTCCCACGGGTGCAAGGTGTTCCGGGGATCACCCCCGCGTGCGCGGGGAGCAGACGTAGCTACTGCCCTACTGACTCTGAGCCCGGGGATCACCCCCGCGTGCGCGGGGAGCAGTTACGGAACGTGGAAGATCCACAAGGGTTTGGGGGATCACCCCCGCGTGCGCGGGGAGCAGAGGTCCGCCTCGGCGATGCGTCGGTTCAGCTTGGGATCACCCCCGCGTGCGCGGGGAGCAGGCACAGCGCGGCCAGGTTGCCGGCGGTCAGGGCGGATCACCCCCGCGTGCGCGGGGAGCAGCACCACCGAACAGAGCGCCGGCCAAGTTTAGAAGGATCACCCCCGCGTGCGCGGGGAGCAGTCCGAAACGCTCAGCTTGACACCGGCGAGGTACGGATCACCCCCGCGTGCGCGGGGAGCAGAATCTGGGCGATCTCGGCGGTCTCCGGGGTGTCGGATCACCCCCGCGTGCGCGGGGAGCAGAGAAACTCAGGGTCCGGCGGAACGTCCTGGCCCGGATCACCCCCGCGTGCGCGGGGAGCAGGTGGCCGCCAAGCAGGGGGCGACCCGCGACGCCGGATCACCCCCGCGTGCGCGGGGAGCAGCGACAAGGAACCGCAGCCGCGATACCCGTTCACGGATCACCCCCGCGTGCGCGGGGAGCAGTGCGCCGGGTCGTATCCGCCGATGGCGAGTCGCGGATCACCCCCGCGTGCGCGGGGAGCAGTGGCCACGCTCCGGAATCACGGTCTGCCAGTGCGGATCACCCCCGCGTGCGCGGGGAGCAGCAGACCCGGCTTCGGCTGCTCGGTACTCACCGCGGATCACCCCCGCGTGCGCGGGGAGCAGTGCTGTTCGATACCGGTGCCCCACGAGGTGGACGGATCACCCCCGCGTGCGCGGGGAGCAGTCGTGGTCGTACACGCGAACGATGGTGAGGTCCGGATCACCCCCGCGTGCGCGGGGAGCAGTTCTGCCTGTTGTCGTGACGGGCGTCGGAATCGGGATCACCCCCGCGTGCGCGGGGAGCAGGACGTCAATCGGGAATGGCGTAGACCCGCGTCAGGATCACCCCCGCGTGCGCGGGGAGCAGGTCTCCGGCGTCGGCTCCGGCTCCGTCTCCGACGGATCACCCCCGCGTGCGCGGGGAGCAGTCCCGCAGCCCGTCGACGATCCGCGCGACCTCCGGATCACCCCCGCGTGCGCGGGGAGCAGGGCCAGGAAACGGGCCGTGAGGGTCTGGGACAGGGATCACCCCCGCGTGCGCGGGGAGCAGGGGCGCAAGTCGGGCAGCCGGCGGAAGGCTCGAGGATCACCCCCGCGTGCGCGGGGAGCAGAATATTGCCGCCGGTGTGGCGATTATCGAATCGGGATCACCCCCGCGTGCGCGGGGAGCAGTCACTAACCCATCAGTCGACGCTACCGTGTGGAGGATCACCCCCGCGTGCGCGGGGAGCAGCGTCGCGCACTCCGCTCAAGTTGCGTCACTGTGGGATCACCCCCGCGTGCGCGGGGAGCAGTCGGCCAGGTTTTACGGTTCTTACCGTGCGACGGGATCACCCCCGCGTGCGCGGGGAGCAGCTGACGAATGACGTTGCAATTGCTGGCAGCGTCGGATCACCCCCGCGTGCGCGGGGAGCAGCTCTTTCATCGTGACCGAGGTGGCAACATATCGGGATCACCCCCGCGTGCGCGGGGAGCAGCTAGACGCTCCACCGGTACGACCAAAAATGGCCGGATCACCCCCGCGTGCGCGGGGAGCAGACTTGCTGACCTGCGGCGCTAAAGATCAACAGGGCGGTTTTCCTTCACTAGCTCCTGCATGATCATCTTTCCTGAGCTAGGCGACAAGTGCTGCGTGCAGTTTAGAGGAGTGAGTGATCAGAGGAATGCGGAAGTGTGTCGATTTCCGTGTTTGGGCCTGTTGTGTGGTCGAGGTTGTTAGATGGTGATCGGTCGCCGTAGGCGAGGATCAGGACGTTGAGTGCCGTGGCCCAACCGTAGCCAATCAGACTCCAGGCCAGGACGATTATCCCGCTGCGTCGTCGCGAGGCTGGCGCGGACCGCGACCTCCCCGACTGCGCGGGCGTCGGGACGCCGATGCGTTTCCGTGAACGCGGCGTTCATGTCCGCCAGCGTCAGGTGAGGCCGCGTCGCGAGGCAGGCGCCCGCGATCCAGACCGTCAGCGGCAGCCGGTCGCACCGTTCGACGACCGCTCGGGCGAGCACCATGTCGACGCCGGGCCGCTCCACATCGATCATGTCTGCCAGAAGCTCGACGGCGTGCTCCGGGCGCAGGGCAGTGAACGGGTGACGGGTCGCGTCGAGGTCGGCGAGGCTGGTCCGGCTGGTGACGACGGCCCCACACCCGTCTCCGGTCGGGGCGAGATCACGGACCTGCCACGCCCCGGCGGTGTCGTCGAGCACGACCAGGATGTTCCGGCGCGCGGTGAGGGTGCGGAACATGTGCAGGCGTTCGTTCTGGTCGGCGGGAACAGACCCGCCGGCGACCCCGAGCGCCCGCAGGAAGCCGGCCAGCACCGCCGGCGTGTCGACCGGGTGGTCGTCGGTGCCCCGAATGTGCGCGTAGAGCTGGCCGTCGCCGTACTTGTCCTTGACCGCGCGCGCGAAGTGAACCGCGAAGGCCGTCTTGCCACGCCGGCAGGTCCAGTAATCGCAAGGACGCGCAGCCCAGGCCGGGCGGTGGTCAGCGTAGCGGCGGCGGCCTCAGTGTCAGCGTCGCGTCCGACGATGCGGTGCGGCCTCGGCGGCAGCAGGCAGGGCGGTGTTGGGCTGATGCCGGCCGGACGGACGACCGTGCCTACCTCGGCGGGGGTGACGCGGCCGGCGTGCCGCTCCGCCGCCTGGCGGACCTGGATCCATGAAGCGATCTCGTCGTCGGAGCCACCACAGGCCCGCTCGAAGGCCCGGTACGACAGACCGGACCGGGCCTTGAGCCTGCGCAGGTCGTCAACGAAGTCAGCGGCCGTGCCCAAATGGCGCCTCCGTCCGTACGCATCATAAGCATCGGAATCTGCCAATGAAACATGTCGCCGAACCGGCTGTGCAGGCGCCGACCTCGTCCAGGAAGGGGACTTGGGACAAGCGCAGCTTGAGCCCCTGGTCGACAAGTCTGCTCCCCGCGCACGCGGGGGTGAGCAGGCGGGAAGCGCGGGCTCAGGACTGCTCGCTGAAGCCGGAGGTACCTCATCCCAGCGGAGTAACGTACCTCAAGGTCCAGCGAGAAAAGCACCCTGGGTAGATGGGCGGCGGCCAGCGCTGCTCTCAGTTAATTTGCGAGCCACAGCACCCTGGCGCCGGTATGGTCTTGGGCGCGCGTCATGGGAGCCTTCACAGGTGCCGGGAAGCGAACTGCCTCACCAGGCTGAACTCCGGCTCCGCCCGGACGGCGTCCGGTGGGGTTGATTGGGCGAGTGCTCACCGACGTACGAGTGAACGGACCTTTCGAACGGAGCTGGGTCGTTCGTCAGTGCCCCGACAGTGTCACACCCTGTGGTTATCTTTGCCGGCGCCGCCGACTGCCCTGATTGAGGAGACCGTGCCCGAGACAAGCCTTGTCCCCGAGACCAGTCCTGTGCCGGCATCCGCACACTGGAAACGCAACGTCGCGCTCTTTCTGTCCGGCCAGACCGCGTCGCTGTTCGGTTCAATGGTCGTCCAGTACGTGGTCATGTGGTACGTCACGCTGGAGACCAAGTCTGGCCTGGCGATCGCGCTCTACGCCGTCTGCGCGTTCGCCCCCCAGGGTGTCGTGTCGATCTTTGGCGGGGTGCTGGCCGACCGGATGAACCGCAAGACGCTGGCGATCATCGCCGATGCGGGTATCGCGGGGGCGACGCTGGTCCTGGCCCTGTTGATGTTGAACGGCATCACGGACCTGTGGGTGATCCTGCTGGCGGTCGCGGTCCGCTCGTTCGGGGCCGGGGTGCAGACACCGACGGTGCAGGCGATCATCCCGCAGATCGTGCCGGCCGACCAGCTGATGCGGGTCAACGGCATGTTCCAGACCATCAGTTCCGCGATGGCCCTGCTGGCTCCGGCGGTGGCTGCCGCCATCTACGCCGGTTTCGGAGTGGTGCCGGTCTTCTTCCTGGACGTGATCACCGCCGTGATCGGCATCGGGCTGCTGGCCCTGGTCGCGGTGCCCACCCTGGATCGGGCGACCCAGGCTACGACGACCTATCGACAGGACCTGGTCGAGGGCATGCGGTACATCTGGACCCACCGGATCGTCCGCTGGCTGCTGCTGGTCTTCGCGATCATCTTCATGCTCACCGTCGCGCCGTCGTTCGTCACGCCGCTGATGGTGGCCCGTACCTTCGGTAGCGAGAAGTGGATGCTGGCCGTACTGGAGATCGCGTTCAGCGTAGGAATGGTGCTCGGTGGAGCGTTGATCTCCACCTGGCTGGCCAAGCGCAGCCGGATCGGACTGATCCTGATCTCCACCTTCGGCTTCGCGATCCTCACCGTGGCGATGGGCCTCAGCACCAACCTGTGGGTCTTCTACGGCTTCATGTTCTTGTTCGGGCTCGCGGTTCCCCTGTTCTCCACCCCGTTCATGACCTTGATCCAGGAGACGGTGGAGCCGGAGAAGCACGGCCGGGTGTTCAGCTACGTCGGCATCGTGATGGCCCTGGCCACCCCGATCGGCATGGTGGTGTTCGGCCCGCTGGCCGACGTGATCAGCGTCCAGACCCTGCTGATCGTGGCTGGCCTGGCCACCATCGCCGTGATGATCGTGGCGATCATGGTGCCGTCCGGACAGGCCGCGATCGCCGCCGCCCGAGCCACACCGTCTCCGGCAGCCGAGGGCCCAGCCGCTGAGGAGTCGCTGGCCGCCAAGGCGGGAACCGGAACCCCGCAAAACGCGACGTGAGCGACGCGACTGCGGCCGCTGGGCAGTTGGACATGTCCGGGCGGTGATCGACGGGCCTGGGCGTCAAGAGGGGCTCGCGACGCTCGTCGGGAGTGGCCTGCGCGGACCTCGGCGAGCGCGTCCAAGGGGGCCAGCGCCGCAACACCGGCGACGGAGGCTGCCCCGCCGAGCAGTGCGCGGCGGCCCAGGCCGGACGGTGACGAGCGGGCGGGGTGTCCAATGGGGCCATGAGCGAGATGAGCCTTGGCCCGGGAGTAATCCCAGGCCAAGGCCGTTCGCTACCCCAGGTAAGCGGTCATGTGCGTGGGCTTTCGGAGCGCCGTCGCACCGTGCTATTCGGCGGTGGAACTCTCCGCCGTATCCGGTGCTCCCGTCTTCGCCTCGGTCTCCCGGGCGGCCCCCGTCTCGGCGGTGGGCTCGACCGCCTCAACGGCCTTCGGGTTGACCCAGGAGAACTCGATCTCGACCGAGAACTCGTCCTTGCCCTCCTGCTCGACCTCCAGCTCGCACCGCACCTGGTCAGCGACGGCGATCGTACCCGCAGCGCCGTAGAAAAGGTGCCCGGTGGTCTCCAGTTGGCTCGCCAATTGGCGAAGCCAGGCGGCCAGATCCGCCCGAGACACGGTCCGGGCGTCCTCGTAGATATCCATGCCGTCATGCTTTCATTTCATCAAGGGCGGGCCGAGTGAGGGGCGTCCCGAACGGCCAGCGGCGGTGGAAAAGTGGCCGACCTGTGGCAGAGCCCGGCGGATCGCGGCCAGGTGGGTCAGGCAAGGTCGCGGGTGCCGGGTCGGCGAGCGGCGTCCACCGCGCTCGTGCGTATCCTGCGTTTCCTCCGCCTGGGCAGCAGGCCAGTGCGAGCGCCGAGGGCCGTGACGCCGTCTGACTGTACGCCGGGCACCACCGCACAGACGCCGCTGGCCCGCACCGGGTAGGGGCGCTGGCCAGCGGAATCGCAGGCCCAGGGAAAACGAAGAGGTGTCCGCGGCCGAGACCGGGGACACCTCTTCGGCGGGGACGGATCAGCTCAGCCGGTACGCCGCCGGCATGGTCTGCTTCACGGTGTTGCCCTGGCTGTCCGAGGCGGTGATCCGCAGCGACACCGGGCCGGGCACGTCCTCCTTGCGGGGATTCCGGATCGTGACGCCGAACGTGTTCGTGCCCTTCGCCGACACCGTCGCCGGCTGCCAGGTCTTCCCGCCGTCCACGCTCACCTCGACCTGCATCTTGGTCACCGTCGGCGGGGTGCTCAGCCGCTCCTGGTAGTACCCGGTGATGGTGATGCGGTGGTCGCTGCTGGCCTTGACCGTGTTGTCCAACTCCAGACCGAGGTCGTAGCGCAGGAAGATAAGCGGTTCCGGCCGGCATTCACCCTGGATGCCGATGGCCTCTCCCATGCAGGGCTGGCTCTCCGGGGCGTCACCGGCCGTCGGCCTGGCGGAGGTGTACTCCCACTGCGTCTTCACTCCGTTGGTCTCCGCCTCGAACGTGTACCGGGCCGACTCCGCCGGAATGTCGTAGGTGACAGCCTCGCCGGGGCTGATCGCGCAGCCCAGCCCGAACAGTCCCGCCACGACCAGCGTCGCTACCGCCAGGCCCGAACGGCGCCGGCGGGCCGGCTGCGCCACAGGTAGCGCTGTCGTCTCGGTCACCTCAATGTCCCTTCTCAAATCGGTGGTCATCGCCGTCCTCCGGACGTCGTCGCGGACCCCGGGCCGGAGCCGGCGCTGCCGAGACCGATGGAGAGCTTGCGCAAGGTCTGCTCGTACTCGGTGCCGGAGGAGTCGTAGAGGCTGAGATCGCAGTTCAGGCACTCCCGTACCCCGAACATCTGCTCTACGAGGCTGCTCCGACCCAACGTGCCGCTGGTGTTGACGATGCCGGCGATGGTCTGCCGCGCACCGCCGCTACTTGTCGCGAGGATGCTCGGGAGGAAGGTGTCGCCCTGGCGGCAACCCACACACGGCAGCCCGCTGTCCAGCGTGAAGCCGGAGGCCGTGCGGACCACCGAGAGCGCCCCCGGAACGGTCGGCCCGGTGTTCCAGCGCACCGCGTTGCTCTTGCCCAGTACCGCTTCCTGGATCTCCTTGCGGACGCTCGACTCCCCGGTGCCTACATAGTCCGACCACTCGAGCATGAACCGGTTGATGGTGTCGGCCTGGCGGTTGGCGAAGGTGGTCAGGGTGTCGCGCGTCTCCACGGTCGGCAGCGGCAGCGCCACCGGGTCGGGCTGCGAGCGGGCCCATGGCCCCCACTTCAGCGCCGAGACGTAGCCGGGCTGGTCGGCGTGGAAGCGGTGCTCGACCCGCGTCAGGTCGCGCTGCTTCACCCGGTAGGGAAGGTGGTCCGGGATCCGTCCGGCGGTGTGGAACGAGAGGGTGTAGACCTCCGGCTTGGCCGCGCCGCCAACCTTGATCTGGACGTTGGACCGCCCCTTCAGCCGTGAGCTCAGCCGGTCGGCCTCGCCCGCCGGAACCGAGACGGTCGGCACTGCGAAGAGCGCTTCCGGCGCCGGGCAGCTGTCGGGTCCAGCGGGGCACTCGATCAAGCTGTAACGCGGTATGGTCAGCCGGGTCATCCCGGCCGGACCCGCCACCATCACACCGATCGCACCGGCCGTTGCCGCCGCCGCGACCCGCCCACGCAGAGCCTCGAACTCGCAGCCGTCAATGGTGCAGATATCGGTCGGGGTGAGCAGCACCAGCTTGCCGCGAGCACCGACCCCGGCGAGCTCCTCGGGGGTACCGGCTCCGGCGTGAACCACACCGACCATCCCCCGGGTGCCCAGGCGCGGAACCGGGACCGAGGCGAAACGCCTATTGCGATTCTCCCCTTCCGTCCACATCTGGGCAGTAGCGAACACCCGGGCGTTCGGGGTGTAGTAGCGGGCATTGAGGTCGATCGGTGTACCGCCGCCGACCGCGGTCATGGTGACCACCGGGGTGACGAGCGTGCTGTAGGTGTTGTGGTGCAGCGTGCCGGTCTTGACGGGACCGGTCGGCAGCGCCCACGCCGTGCTGTCGTAAGCGCCGTAGGACGCCGACAACGTTGCGGAGAACCCCCAGTCACCCTTGGCCGACATCCGCTCGACGCGGCTGGCCGAGCTGAAGGTCTCGGTCGCCGGCAGGCCCTGCACGGTGACCGGCTTGGCCTTGCGCAGGTCCAGGGTGACGGAGGTGGCCTTGGTGAGGTTCACCTCGGGAACCATCGGTGTAGCTGCGTGCTGCCGCCCGGCCGAGTCCTTCCACGAGACGTAGAGGCCCACGCTGAAGACACCGTCATACAGCCGCGCGGAGAAACTTGCATCGCCCGGCACAGTGACCGGATTCTCGTGCAGGTCCGTCTTGTCGTCCATGGGGGCGAAAACGGCGCTGCCGTAGGTGAAGTCGACGGCACCGGTGGGCGGGATGACCTTGACGGTCAGCTCGTGGCGGATCGGCTCCAGGAACGTGTTGATACGCGCGCCGGCCTGTAGCTTGCCGGCGCTGTCGTGCGCGGTGAGCTTCCCATTGAAGCTGCCGTACGGTCCGGCCTCACCCAGAACACCGCCGTTGATGGTGACCGTGACGTCGGCGGAACCCTTGGCGGGGACGGTCAGCTCCGAGGAGCTGAGGGTCAGCAGCCCGGCCGGCGCGGGCTGCTCACCGTTCGCCATGGTGGTGGACAGCTTGAGGGTGATCGGCTGATCCGTGAAGTTGGTGTAGGTGTGCGTCCGGGTCACCGGCGAGTGCGGATATTCGTACCGGCCGAAGCTGAGGCTACCGGCGCCGACGATGACCGGATCGACGGCGGCGGCCAGATCCACCCTGCCGACGCCCTGGGCGTCGACGTCGTGCCCGAGGTCGGTGGCGCGGTTCATCAACAGCGCCTTGATCTGCGGCCCGGTGAGGTCCGGGTACTTGCTGGCGACGATCGCGGCGGCACCGGCCACGTGCGGGGCTGCCATGGAGGTGCCGTTGGCGGAGGTGTAGTGGTCGTCGACCACCGTGCCCATCGCGGTGCCCGACGCGCGGGCGGCCACGATGGCGACCCCCGGCGCGGCGATGTCAGGCTTGGCCTCGCCGTCGCCCACCCGCGGGCCACGGCTGGAGAAGCTCGCCATCTCGTCTTCCTTGTCGACCGCGGCGACGGTCAGCGCCTCATCGGCCGCCCCCGGCGCCCCGACGGTGCCCTTCGCCGGGCCGGAGTTGCCCGCCGACACCACGAAGAGCTTCCCAGTCGTACGGCTCAGGTTGTTCAGCGTTTGGCTCAACAGGTCGGTGCCGTCGGTGGCCCCTCCCCCCAGGCTCATGTTGATGACCTTCGCCTGGGAGTGGGCGGCCCACTCCATTCCAGCGATGATCGCGTCGGTTGGGCACGATCCCGTCTCGTCGCAGACCTTGCCCACCAGGAGTTTCGCCCCGGGCGCCACGCCCTTGCGCAGCCCGTTGGAGGCCGCGCCGGTGCCGAGGATGGTCGCCGCGACATGGGTCCCGTGCCCGTGAAGGTCCTTGGCCTCAGAGCTGCTGTTGGTGAAGTCGACCTTGTCGACGAGCCGGCCGGCCACGTCGGGATGGGTGGCATCGATGCCGCTGTCCAGCACCGCCACGGTGACGTTCGAGCCGTCAAAACCACGCGCCCACACGGCCGGGGCGCCGATCTGCGGCACCGAATCCTCCAGCGCGATCGAGACCCGCTCGTTGAGCCAGATCCTCCCCACCCCCGCCAGCGGGCCCGCCGCCCGGGCCGAAGCCGCGGACCGGGTGTCGCTCTTGGCCTTCACCTCACGCCACCACTGGCCGCCCGACTTGACGATCATCGCCTGACCATTGACGCTCGGCAGAGCCCGGCCCATGGACGCGCCGGCCACCGCCTTGGGGGCAGCCGAGCGCGCAGCGGCCTTGCCGGTGTAGGTGATCAGCGTCGGCACCTGGCCGACGATGCCAGCCGCCGCCACCGTGGCAAGCTTCGCGACATCGAACAGGCCCCAGTCCAACAGGCCACTACCCACCGACGACAGCGCGTCATTGGGCACAACGTACGTGCTTCCCTTACGGGTGATGGTGTGGAACGCGACGCCGGCCCCGCCCTCGCGGGGCGCCGCCTCGACCTCGCGCACCACCAGCTTGCCCTGCGCCGACAGACCGACGTGAACGACGTCACCGGTGATCAGCGTCAACGGCACGGTGGCCGAAGAACCAGCCACCAACTTCAGCACATCATCGGGCACGGACAGCGGCAGCTGCGTACCCGCGAACGTGGGCGGCGCCGCCACCGCCGGATTGACGACCACAGCTGGAGTCACAATCCCGAGGACTGCTCCAGCTGTGATCAGGGCGACGAGACGTCGCCTGAGGTTTCTCATGGGGGGTCTCCATCCTCCTGCGGGAGAGAGCACGCATCACAACCCGCAAGGCATGCCGTCCGCCTGATCTGGGCAGTACGACGCCCCACGGACGCGTCTCGTGGACCGATACCTACAGCGGCTCGTACTCGCCGTCCGACTCCTCGTCGACCGGATCAGTACGCGCCGCCTCCGGCTGCCGGGGGTCGCCGGAAGCGTGATCGTCGTCGCCGGACTCGCTCCCCGGTGACGCCGGTGCGATGTGCGCTCTGGACATGCCACAGAGTCTGGGTCAGGAACGACCGCCGATCGATCGTGCGACATCATGATCTAATTGCCGGGGCGATGCGCGGGCACGGGCGTCATTTATTCATCGCGGCCGGGGTTTCCTCGACAGCGTCGAGCCTCGCCCTCATCAGTCCCCGGGCTCTCCAGATCGGTCGTGACCTGCATCATCAGACGGGAAAAGGCGCACTGCCTTGACCGCCAACGCGGTGCGCGAGTTGACCTGCAGTTTGCGCATCGCCGACTGTAGATGGCTGACCACGGTTGCCCGGGACACCACCAGTGCGGCCGCGATCTGCTGGTTGGTCTGGCCGTCGACCACCAGCCGAACGACCTCGCGCTCGCGCGGGGAGAGCTGATCGCCGTAGCTCGGCCGGCCGGGGCGGCGTGCCGGGGCGGGCTGTGGCTGGAGGATCTCGCGTATCGCGTCGACGCGATGTGCGACACCAAGCCGTGAGTAGGTGTCCAGGGCCTCCGAGAGCAGGATGTGTCCGGCTTCCTCCCGGCCGGAGGCCAGCAGGCAACCGGCCTGGTGTTCCCGGGCCAGGGCGGCCAGGTACGGCTGTGGCAGGCGGTCGTACGCCTGCGCCGCCTGGCCGAACAGGGACGCAGCCTGGACCGGGTCACCCTTCGCCTGAGCCACGAACGCCCGACACAACACGATCGCCGTACGGACTGCCGGAGCGTTCGCCTCGCCCAGGACGCTGTCGAACGCCGTGACCAGGCCGGCCGCCTCGGTGACCCGGCCCGCGCCGATGAGCGCCTGAGTGCGCACCGGCAGGACCTCGGCGCCCCAGAACCAGATTCCCTTGCCGACCGTGATCTCCACCGACTCCTCGGTCAGCAGCAACGCCGCCTCGAATTCACCGGCGGAGACCCGCAACGCGGCCAGACCCACCGCCGACTCGACCAGCCGCTCAGTAGCGTTGCGCCGCTCACCGTCCTGCCGCGCGGCCAGCAGATGCTGCTCAGCGGCGGCATCATGACCAAGGGCCGCATGGAGCAGGCCGGCGAGCATCGCCGCCTCGCTACGCCCGTGGGTCGGCGCTGCCTCGTCCTCGATCAGCTCCTGCAGCCGCTCGGCAAGACCGTCCCAACGGCCGGTGAGCCAGTCAAACCGCGCCTGCATCACCGAGACCAGTGCGTGACGATGGGGCAGCTCGTACTCAGCCGCCATGCCGAACGCCCGCACGATCAAGTCCCGCGCCTGCTCGTAACGGCCCCAGTGCGCAGCCGCCTCGGCTACATTTATAGATATCGTTGCGATGATGTTGGCCTCGGACGGATTTGTCGGCCGCTCCGGCAACCGGCGGACCTCGGCCCAGACGTCGGCCTCCTGGCCGAGCAGCATCGAGGCGATGACCCGATCACCGGCTACTATGAGTCGCTCCTCGGGCGTGAGCGTCGCCGGGATCACGGTCTCCCGCAACCAGCGCAGGTGCTCCGCGCCCGGACGCACGTCGCCGAGCGGCGTGGCGAGAAACAGCCGGCTGCGGACCGCCTGGTACGAGTCCGCCGGAAGGTCCTCAGTGACCTGCGCCATCTGCCGTCGAGCCTCGCGGTAATTCGAGGTGAGCCTGTGCAGCCGGGCCAGTTGGAAGTGCATGTCCGCGCGCTCCTGCGCGGTCAGGCCCTCCCCGGGTAGAGCCGACTCCAAGACCCGGATCACGTCGGCGATCTGATGCGGCCGAGCAACCGCAGTGAGCATGCCGACGAACCGCACCAACACCCCCGCCGGCAGCGCAAAACTGGTCAGCAGGCGATGCAGCAGATTACTGGCAGTATTCGCATCACCGGACAAGATGCATGTTTCCACCGCCTGCTCCACATACCGGCAGCAGTCATCGAGCTGGTCGGACTCGCGGAAATGACGCACCAGCTGGATGGCGGGCAACGGCGTGACGCTCTCCAGCGACCGCCCCGCCAGCAGATGCCGATGCCGCCGCTCCGGCGAAGCCAACTGCTCGTAAACCGTCCGACAGACCAGCCCGTGACGGTAGGAGACCAGGCCGCGCGGATCCTCCAGCAACAACCCGCAGACGAGCGCCCCGGCCAGCCCGGCAGCGAACCGCTCCTCCGGCAGCGCGGCCACCGCTGCCAAGATGCCGTGATCGGACGCGTCACCCAGCACGGCCGCGGCGTTCAACACGGTGCGGGTGTCAGCGTCCAGACGGACGACCCGCTCCAGCACCGCATCACGAATCGTCGGAGGCACCTCAATCTTGGCCAACGGCCGCCGCACCCACTCACCACGCTGCCACACCAGATCAGCACGGTCATGCATCAACCGCACCGTCTCCTCCAACGCCAACGGCAACCCCTCCGTACCACGTTGCAGGAACGCCGCGAACTCCGCCGACACCGGTTCACCGGCCAACATCGAGGAAACGAAG
This sequence comes from Micromonospora sp. NPDC048170, assembly GCF_040652795.1. Taxonomy (NCBI): domain Bacteria; kingdom Bacillati; phylum Actinomycetota; class Actinomycetes; order Micromonosporales; family Micromonosporaceae; genus Micromonospora; species Micromonospora sp. NPDC048170. The sequence goes on along the minus strand of NZ_JBEZMR010000014.1, from coordinate 93,926 downwards.
GCACCGGTCTCATCCATCCTCAGCGGGTCCAGCCGCAGCCTGAGCCCGAACGCGGGAAGACGGGACGAGAGCCGGCGCAGCATCCCATCGTCGGGGCCTTCCCCCGGCCGATAGGTCACCACCACGTTCACCGGCGGCTGCGGACGCGACATTAGGAAGAGAAGGAACTCGATCGTCGCCTCGTCAGCCCAGTGCATGTCGTCGAGCACCAACACCGTCACATCGAGCCAACCGATCAACTCGACCAGAGCACGGAACAACCGGTGCCGCGCGGCACTCGGATCCGGCAGAGGATCCGGCGCCGGAGGCAGATCGGCAGCCCACTCGGGAAACAGCGGTCGCAACGCTCCGGCCAGCCCACTCAGCCCCGGCCCGGCGAGGGTGTCGGTCGCCTCACGGATCGCGTCCACCACGGGCCCCAACGTGTAAGGCTCACGCAGCGGCGGACAGACACCAACCAAGCTACGGTGCCCCCCGCTGGAGGCCGACTCCATAAACTCACGCAACAGCCGGCTCTTACCGACCCCGGCCTCTCCCTCCAGCAACACCACAAACGGCGGCACCGCCAACACACCGCGCAACGTCGCCAGCTCACGCTCCCGCCCCACAAACACCGGAGCAGACAAGGCCGGCAGCCCTCCCTCGCCGGTGGCATGCCGGATCCGCACCCAGACCCCCTCGCCGATGAACGACCGGTTACCGGATCTTTGCTGCTAGGAGGCCTCGTGTCCAGGCATGCCGCCAACAATCCCGCACCCCGGGCCTGCGCTGTCAACGGCCAGTCGGATCTCCCGGGGCAGACTCGGCCGACGGCTCCGGCTCACTTCGGTGGTAGCAGTAAGCATCGGCCAAGTACGGCAGCCGCCGTGTGGGATGCCACTGGTCGGAAGGTGTGGACGCGAGGCGGCCACCGCGTGGTCGTCTGTGCGTTGTGGACACAACACCGGATCTCGATTCCGAGACGCCGGCGGCGATGACGCGGCCTCCAGGGAGTCGAGTCGACCACCCTCCGCGCCTCCGAGCGGTCCGATGCGTACCCCCAGAGCATCCGCTCGGCGCCTTCGCAATCAATCGACGGGAGATGATGTAATCCGGTGATCTCTTCGCTAGCCTGTGGCACAGGATCTTCAGGAGGAGACTTACCGTGACCGCTTTCCTCGGGCGACTCGCACTGGCGGTCGCAGTCGGCCTCGCGCTGCCAGCGGGCATCGCGGCGACCCCCGCCGTCGCGGCGACGCCGCCCGGCACGCTGTCCGGCATCGACATCTCCACCTGGCAGGCGGGCATCGACTTCACCGACGTCCGTGCCGACGGCCACCAGTTCGTGATCGTGAAGGCTGGTGGGTCACAGCTGTCGGACGGCCCGTACATCGGCTCGCAGTACGCGACCCAGGTGAACGGCGCGCGGGCGGCGGGGCTCAGGGTCGGCCACTACTGGCTGGCCGGAGACTTCCAGACCCCGGCGCAGGCCGCCGACTACTTCGCCACACACCTGCACGACTATCGGCCCGGCGACGTGATCGCGCTGGACAACGAGGTGCTCGACGACTCGACGCGGTTGTGGAGCGACACCGAGGCCACGGCGTTCTTCCAGCGGATGCGCGAACGGATCGGCGACCACGTTCCCTGGCTTTACATGGGCGCGGCAGACCTGCGCTCCGGAACGTGGCCACGGACGATCGCCGCTGGTGTGAAGCTGTGGGTGGCGTCGTGGGGCGCCAACAACGGCAACTACCCCGGCGAGCCGAATCTGGGCGGCGCCTACCCGACCTGGGGCGCGCACCAGTACACCTCGTCGGGCTCGACCGGCGGTATCGCCCGGGTGGACCTGAACGTGGCCAAGCCCGGAGCCTTCGAGATCGTCACGGGCGGACCGATCGACCCGCCCGTGGACGACCCGCTGCCCAAGACCGCGACCGAGCAGGACGGCGTCGCCGGGCCGATCATGTGGATGCGCGCACAGAACTGGTTGCGGATCACCTCCGGCTACACCGGCCCGATCGACGGCGCACCGGGAACGAACACCTGGAAGGCGGTGCAGCGCCTCGCCTCCGGCTGGGGCTACACCGGCCCGATCGACGGTGCGATGGGGCCGAACTCCTGGCGAGGCTTCGCCCGGTTCCTCAACCAGGACCAGTGGGACTGACTCTCAGCCGGCCCCAGCCCGCCCAGTTCCCGGGAGCGGAGGCGACGCGGCTCACCGGCGTGCCGTGTTCGGACCGACCGACTCACCGTCCACCAGGATCGTCACCCGGTCCGGGTAGAACGCGGTCAATCCGGCGATGTTGGCCACGCCGGGCAGCGGGTCGGGGTAGTACCAGGCGATGTCGCGCCCGTCGGGCCCGGGTACGTCGCCCAGCGACCAGTACGAGGCGACTCCCTTGTACGGGCAGAGGGTGCGGTGGTCGGAGGGCAGCAACAGCTCCTGGACCAGGTCGTCGGCGGGGATGTAGTAGCGGGTGGGCAGACCGGTCTCGAAGAGCAGCACCGGGCTGCGGGTGTCGGCGAGAACGACTCCCTCGTGCTTGACGACCACATGCCTTGAGCTCGGCAGCGAGTCGACGCGAGAGAACGGATCACGTGGGTGCACGAAGATCTGTTCGTCTTCCTCGTACCATCGCTCGATGCCGTGACCGAACCAGTCCCGCCAGGCGAGGCACACGGTCTCGGAGAAGACATCCCCGGGGTAGGTCCAGGCGACGTTGGGAAGAGTCAGCCCGTTGACGGTCAGGTCGTGGAAACTGCTGCCGGCCCGGCTAGCGGGCGTCGGCGGCTGCGCGGCGGGCCGCAGCGTCCCACCGACCACGTCGGTCAGCGCGAAGGCGTAGAACGGCACGGGCAGCCCGGGCTCCCAGACCAGCAGCGGTCGCCGACTGTCCACGACGACGACCTCGCCGATGCTGCCGCGGACCCACCGCTCGCTGTGGTGGTAGGTGAGCCTGTCCTCCGGCGGGGCGAAACGCGGTGCGGGCGTGAGCATGGGCAACCCCCTCGACAACACGCGCGGGTCCACGTGTTTCACTGTCAAAGCTTGTATTTTCGAGTCTCTACCGCTCTCCCGAAATCCTACACACGCGTTGGCACCGAGCGAGGGGAGCGACCCGGTTCGGGCGACGAGCGGAAGCATCGGCCGCGGATGATCGCCGGATGCCCGTCGGGTCCGCAGCCACAGTTGGCGGCGGACCCGACTCGGGCACCGGACGAGCCCGGCTCAGCCCTGGTGCTCGACGCGGCGGGGTAGCAGGAAGCTGGCGGCGATGGCCAGCGCGAATACGACGATCTGGTAGACCAGCGCCCGTACGGTGGTCTGCTGGTAGGCGGTGCGGTTCGCGGTGAACTGCAGCTCGTCGTGCCGGTCTGCGACGTCTGCGCCGCCCCCCGACTGGGACGCCACGGCGCGGCACGGTTCCAGGTCGGCGATCGGGTTGGCGGCTTCGATCCGCTCGTTGAAACAGGCCCGCGCGTTGTCGGCGGCGGCGTCGACGGTCGCCACGGGCAGGCCGCGGGCCGCCAGTTCGTCCCTGACCGTGCTCCGGAGGTCGTCGCCGACGGCGGGGGACTGGACAGCCAGGGCGATGAAGAAGACCATGCTGCTCAGGGCGATGCCGATGGCGGCGCCCATCTGCTGCACCGTGTTGAACACCCCGGAGGCTGCCCCCGCGCTGTCCAGTGGCACGTCGTTGAGCGTGTAGGTGAGCAGCGGGGCGAAGGTCATGCCCATACCCGCGCCGCCGAGGATCAGCCCGGGGGCGAGCGCCCATGGGGTGACGGTGTCGAACCGGTGGATCACGGTGATCAGGATGACCATCGCCGCGATCAGCATGACCAACCCGAACTGCAGGCCGAGCCGCCCGAGCTTCGGCGTGATGCGGCGGGCGGAGATGGCGGTGAACAGGGGGACGGCGAAGCCCCACAGTACGCCGATCAGGCCGGCCTTGATTACCGAGAAACCCTGCCCGAACTGTAGGTAGAGGGTGTTGACCAGGAAGAACGGCATGACACCGCTCATGAACAACAGGGAGACGGCGAGGCCGCCGCGGAAGGAGCGGTGGGAGAACAGCGACATCGGGATGAGCGGCGAGTCCGTTCGGCGGCGCTGCACCACAACCAGTGCGGCGAAGGCCAGCATCGAGGCGGCCAGGCTGACGAGCGTCCACGCCGGCCAGCCCTGCTGCGGTCCCTGGATGAGCGGGAACACCAGCAGCAGCATGCCGAGACCCACCAGGACGGCACCCTTCACGTCCAGCCGCTGGGCCGACTCGCCCTTGGACTCGGGAACCAGCTTCGCGGTGATCAGGAGACACACCACGGCGATGGGGAGGTTCACCAGGAAGATCGTGCGCCAGGTGAGGCCCGCGACGTCGACGGCGGTGAGCAGGGCGCCCACGATGGGGCCGCCCACCGTGCCGACGGCGAAGACGATGCTCAGCGCGGAGAAGGCGCGGCCCCGCTCATTGGGCGGATACATGACCTGGAGGATCGACAGCACCTGCGGGACCATGAGTGCACCCATGCCGCCCTGCACGAAGCGGGCCACGATCAGCTGTTCCGGGTTGTCCGCGATCCCTGCGACGAGCGAGGCGGTGGCAAACCCGATCATGCCGATGATGAAGACGCGCTTACGGCCGTAGATGTCGCCGAGACGGCCACCGGTCACCAGCATGGTGGCGAAGGCGAGGGTGTACCCGCCCACCATCCACTGCATGTTCGAGCTGGTGGCGCCGATGTCCTCCTGGATGGTCGGCAGGGCGACGTTGACGATCACGATGTCGAGCAGGTCGAGCAGCAGGCCGACCAGAACGGCGAAGAGGGCGATGGACCGCGCCCGACCGGCGATCGGAGCCGGCTTCGCAGGGGTCTCCGCAGGACTGGGCGACGGTCGCGTCCTCGATGGTGTCATTCGCGTACCTTCCATGATCGTTTTTACGCGTCTTTGCCGGCTGGGAAGGCGGTGCGACCAGCGCGGACACCGCTGCCGCTTCGGTTGCTGGGAGACAGGTTATCTACGGTGTGTGTGAGTGTCCATCAAAGATACCTCTGGTTTCCTGCGATGCCTTGATGGGATTCTGAAAGGCACGTACAACCGATGACACGCCTCGACGTGAGGAGCGCGCGATGGGAATGAGCGAACCACCCACGCACCTGTTGCCCGAGCCGGCGCTGTGGATCGGCGGGGAGCGGGTGGTGGAGTCCTCCGGCGGGCGGACGGAACACGTCTACGCCGCGACCGGGCAGCCGACGACGCAGGTCGTACTCGCCGGACCGGCCGAGATCGACCAGGCTGTGGCACTGGCCCGGGAGAGTCTGCCCCGGTGGCGGGACAGCTCGGCCGAGGTCCGGCGCGACGCGTTGCTGCGGCTGGCCGACCTGCTGCTCGTCCACGCCGAGTCTCTCGCCGCGTTGCAGAGCCTGGAGATCGGCCTGCCGACGCAACTCGCGCGGCGGCTGCCGGCGCTGGCGGCCGACCACCTGCGGTACTACGCCGGATGGTGCGACAAGATCGGCGGCGAGGTGGTGCCCACCTGGCCCGGGCGCAGCCTGGACTACACCCTCGACGAGCCGTACGGCGTGGTGGCCGGCATCATCCCGTGGAACGGCTCACTGATGTCGATGGCGCAACTGCTCGGTCCGGCGCTCGCGGCCGGCAACGCCGTCGTGGTCAAGCCGTCGGAGTTGGCGCCCTTCGTCGGTCAGCGGTTCGCCGAGCTGGCGGTGCAGGCGGGGGTGCCGCAGGGGGTGGTGGTGGTCGTGCCCGGCGGGCCGCCGGCCGGGGCGGCCCTGGCAGGGCACCCTGGCGTCGACAAGGTGCACTTCACCGGCAGTGCGGCGACCGGCCGGCAGGTGCTCACCGAGGCGGCCCGGAACCTGACGCCGGTGGCGTTGGAGCTGGGCGGCAAGTCCCCGCACCTCATCTTCGACGACGCCGACCTCCGATCGGCGGCGCGGTACGCGATGAGCGGCGTGGTGGCCCTGTCGGGGCAGGGTTGTGCGAACGGCACTCGCCTGCTGGTGCACTCCGCCGTCCGCGAGCAGGTGCTTCAGACGTTGACCTCGCGGCTGCGCCGCGTCCGGGTGGGCGACCCGGCCGACGAGACCACCGTGATGGGTCCCGTGGTCTCCCGGCAGGCGTGCGACCGGATCCTCGGTGTGATCGACCGGGCCCGCGAGACCGGCGCGCGGCTGCTGGCGGGTGGCGGACGCTGCGGCGGGGACCTCGCCGACGGCTTCTTCGTGGAGCCCACGGTCTTCGTCGACGCCGACTGCGACACCGAGCTCGTTCAGGAGGAGGTGTTCGGGCCGGTGCTGGCGGTGTCGAGCTTCGACACCGAGGAAGAGGCGGTGGGGCTGGCCAACGCCACCCGGTACGGCCTGGGGGCATACCTGCACACCAACGACCTGCGTCGCGCCCACCGGGTCAGCCGGGCCGTCGCAGCCGGCAGCGTATGGGTCAACGGAGCACCGGGCCTGATGCCGTCGGCGCCGTTCGGCGGGGTGAAGCAGAGTGGTTCCGCGCGTATCGGCGGTCTCGCCGGTCTGCGCGAGTTTCTCCGGCCGAAGAACGTGTGGATACCAGTCTGAACGCCACCACGACCTGGGTGATCTTGATAACACGAGGGAGTTTCGGGGAGCGCGTCTTTCGCGCCCATCATACGCGAAGTGATCCTTTGGCAACCATCGGTGTCGATGGTGGGTCTCAGAGTCGCTTTCCGTTATGATGGTGTCGCTTAGGAGTGTCGAGGGTTTGGTGTGTGCGTCCGGAACGGCCAACTAAATCAACGCAACGTATGAGATTGTGTCTTAGCGCCTCGCGGATACCGGCTGTTGGTAGGGGAGAAGGGCAGAGACAATGGCTCAGTACATCGTCACGATCACACCGGTGCTTGGTGAGAAAGACGCTGGAGAGGAGTCCTCCCGCACCACGATGCGCGTGTTCGCCGAGGACGGCCAGGTCTACATCAAGGAGTTGACCGTCCGCGTCGCGGAGGACGTCAAGCTCGGTGCTGCCGACCTGCTTCAGGTCGACCTGGACCTGCTGATGCAGGCGTTCGCCGCGAAGCGTCCCGCAGTCGCCGCCGGGTCGGCCGAAGCTTCGGACGCCACCAGGCCCTACCGCGTCACCACGCCGAGCCGGGTGGCGAAGTCGGACCGCGCCTACCGTCGTATGCCGGACCCGAGTGAGCTCAAGGACATCTATCTCAAGAACCGTACCGTCACCGGTGTCGCCAAACACTACGGCGTGCCCACCCACACCGCCCAGGGGTGGATCACCCGGCTGCGACGCAAGGGTGTCATCCCCAGCGTGAAGTGACCCTGAGTCCCGCCGGTCAGAGCGGGCCGCCGTCACCGCCCTCGCCGACCAGGTGCGCACCGAAGGCCGTGTAGGAGTTGCGACTGGCCACGAAGTGCTGCCGAGCGGTGTTGACGTCCCGTAGCCGCCGGGACAGGGGAGACGAGTCGTACACCGCCGACCCGCCGGCCAACTCGAAGGCCGCGTCGGTCGCCCTGACCGCCAGAGCGGTCGCCTGCGCGGCCGCAGCCCGGACCTGCGCTCGCCGCAGCGCCGCATCCGGACCCGCGAACCCGCCCCACTCGTCCCCGGCCTGGTCGTAGAGCAGCGCCCGACCCGCCTGCACCACCATCCGAGCCTCGCCCAGCCGCTCCTGGAAGGCGGCCGAGGACGCCAGCCGCGTCGCGCTCAGCGCCGGCCGCTTGCCGCCCGCCGCCAGGTCGACGACGTCCCGCAGGGCCGCCTCGGCGATGCCCAGCGCCGCCGCCGCGATGATGAGGCTGGACTGCGCGATGCTCATCGTCGCCCGCGCCGCGCCCGCCGAACCGGGCACCAGCTCCACGGCCCGCTCCGCAGGGCAGTAGCCGCCGGAGACGGCGAGGTCGTGGCTGCCCGTGCCGCGTAGGCCCAGGGTGTGCCAGGTGTCGACCACGGTGACGTCCGCGGCGGGCAGCAGCATGATCCGGGTAGCGGGCCGGCCGTCGTCCAACGCCACCGCGCGCCCCCGTACCAGGACACAGTTGAGGTAGACCCAGGCGGCGCGTTCGCAGCCGGTGACGAACGGCCACTGGCCGGAGATCCGCCACCCTCCGTCGACCGTGGTGGCCCGGCCCTTGGGCGCCACCGCGCCGGCGGCGTAGACGTCCGGGCCGTCGGCGAAGATCGTCGCGACGGTCGCCGCCGGCGCGCAGCCGATGATGAGCTGAGACAGGGCGACCTGGCCGACCAGCCAGGCCACCGACCCGTCCGCCGTGCCCAACGTCTCGACGACCCGCAGTGTGTCCGGCACGCTCAGGCCGGCGCCGCCGTGCTCCACGGGTGCGAGCATGCTCAGGCAACCTGCCGCGCGCAGCCCGTCGAACAGATGGTCCGGGAGCCCCCGGACCCGCTCGACCTCGTCGGCGTGTTTGACGATCTCCGGGAGGAGATCACGGACCAGTTGCAGAGTCGTCATGCCGATTCTCGCCCTCCGGTCTGGGGTGCCGGTCCGAGTGCCGCGCCTGCCTCGTCCACCGCAGGCGGCTCGGAAACGACCGATGACCATTCTACTGTCTGCATGTATCGTGCAACAGGCATAGGAGTGTTGTGTGTAGACACTCTGCAAGCACAGCCGGGCTGCCCGAGGAGGTGTCTCATGACGGCGTCTGACGCGCAGACACACGTGTTCGCGATGAGAATGTGGAGGTCTCTTCTCGCCACGCAGGAGTTGCTGTCGGCGTACCTGGGGGTCAAGCTCGGGTTGTACGAGGCGCTGGCCGCCGCGCCGGGGCCGTTGCGCCCGGACGAGCTGGCCCGGGCCGCCGACGTCGCCCCCCGGTACGCCCGGGAGTGGCTGGAGCAGCAGGCCGTCTGCGGCATCGTCGAAACCGACGACGTACGGCTACCGGCCGAACGCCGCGCGTACCGACTCCCCGCCGGGCATGCCGCCGTCCTGACGGTCTCGGACGACCCGATGTCGCTGGCCTCCCTCGCCGTGCTGCCCCTCGGCGGTGTCGCCGCCGCCCTACCGGACCTCGTGGCGGCCTACCGCAGCGGTGCGGGGGTTCCCGACGACGTGTTCGGCGTGGACTGGCGCGACGGCCACTCCGGCGCCAACCGGGCCCTGTTCGCCCACCAGCTCGCAGGCTGGATCGCCGAGCAGATGCCCGACGTGCACGCCCGCCTCGCCGCGCCCGGGCAGCGCATCGCCGATGTCGCCTGCGGGACCGGCTGGTCGAGCATCGCGCTGGCGCGTGCGTACCCGCATGCCGAGGTGACCGGCCTGGACCTCGACGGAGCCGCCCTGCGGCAGGCCGAGCGGCACGCCGCCGAGGCGGGTGTCGCCGACCGGGTCCGCTTCGCCTGTCGCGACGCCGCCGACCCGCAGTTGGCGGGCGAGTACGACCTGGTGTGCCTCTTCGACGCGCTGCACGAGGTGTCCCAGCCGGTCGCCGTGCTCCAGGCGTGCCGGCAGTTGCGTGCCGCCGACGGCGCCGTGCTCGTGATGGACGCCAAGGTCGCACCGGCCTTCACGGCCCCCGGCGACGACGTGGAGCGGTTCCAGTACGGCACGAGCGTGCTGCACTGCCTGCCGGCGAGCCTTACCGGGGAGGGCTCGACGGGCACCGGCACGGTGTTGCGCCCCGGAATGGTGCGCGAGCTGGCGTTGAAGGCAGGCTTCTCGGGGATGACGATCCTGGCCGTCGACGACCGCTTCCACCGGCTCTACCGACTGACGGGCTGATCCGCCCGCCGCCGGGTCCGCTGGTACGGGAGGGGGTCCGGGCCGACCCGGACCCTACCCGACCCCTGCTCAGGCTCCGTCGCGCTCCGCGAGTCGCTGGACCACCAGATCCTGCACGGCCCCGACGGTGGTGATCTTGCGCGCGGTGTCCTCGTCGATGGGATCGAGGTCGAACTCGTCCTCGATGGCGAACGCCACCTCCATCAGGGCCAGCGAGTGGTAGCCCAGGTCCTTGATGAGGTGGGACTGCGCCGTCACCTCCACGCCGTCCTTCGGCGCCATGTCGGAGATGACCGCCGTCACGGTAGCGCGGATCTCTTCCTCGGTGCGGCGGGCGGGAGCGGTCTGCTCGGTCATGGTCGATCTCCTCTGTGCTGCTGGCGTGGCGGTTTCATGGGTCGCTCAGGAGGCCCGAGCGCCGGTCAGCGGGTGGACACGAGGGGCGGAGAAGCTGTGGCGCTGGTGGCGCACCACCGCCCCGAGCGTGGGCGCCCAACGGCGCGACCACGCCGCGACGACCTCTGGCACGTCCTCGAACTCGTCTTCGAGGATCGACAGGCAGGGCACCGGCGCGGTCGCGCCGAGTTCCGTCAGCAGCGGGCGCAGGTACTGGTCCCCGGCGCCACGGTGCTTGGCCCATCCGGCGGTCATCGCGCCGACGGCGACGCAGTCGGCCAGCCCGTCCATCGGAAGCATGTCCAGGAACAGCTTCAGCAGGCCGGTGTAGGTGCCCTTGAACGTCGGGCTGACCACCACCAGCAGGCCTGGGCGATGGACCAGGCCCAGGGCACGTTCTGTCTCCGGCCCCAGTGGCACGCTGCGACTGGCGCGCAGCGGCAGCGCGGCGCCGATGTCGGCGAGGTCGACGATGTCCGGTCCGGCGATCTCGACGCCCTCCCCGGCGAGGGCGAGCGACAGCTGCTCCACCAGCCGGGTGGCGATACCGCTGGTACGGGAGCCCGCACGGGGGCTGCCCAGCAGCAGTGTCGTCTCCACCAGCGTGCTCCGGTCCGTCACGACGCCTCCCGTCCGAGCAGCCCCTGACGCCGCAGCAGCGGCAGCACGCCCTCGGCGAAGTTGTACGCCTCCTCAAGGTGGGGTTGCCCGGAGAGGATGAGATGGGTCATGCCCAGCGCGTGGTACTCCGCTATCCGCTCGGCCACCTGCTCGTGGCTGCCGACCAGTGCGGCGCCGGCGCCCGGGCGGACCAGGCCGTAACCCGCCCACACGTTCGGGTACACCTCCAGGTCGTCGGTCCGCCCGTCGTGCAGGGCGGCCATCCGGCGTTGCCCTTCCGAGTCGGTGCGGCGGAACCGTCGCTGGGCGTCGGCGATCCGGCTGGCATCCATGCCGTCGAGCAGCCGGCGGGTCACCGCCCACGCCTCCTGCGCGGTGTCCCGGCTGATGACGTGGAACCGGGTGCCGAACTCGACGCTGCGGCCCCGCTCGGCGGCCAGCTCGGTGACCCGGCTGGTGAGGGTGGCCAGCCCGTCCGGGCGCTCGCCCCACGCCAGGTAGACGTCGGCGTGCGCGGCGGCCACCCGCTGCGCCGCCGCGGACGAGCCGCCCAGCAGGATCGTCGGCCGGGTGTCGTGGGGCCGGCTCAGCATCCCGGCCTTGATCTGGTAGTGCTCGCCGTGGAAGTCGAACGGCTCGCCGCGCCAGGCGCGGTGGAAGACGTCGAGGAACTCCTCGGTGCGGGCGTAGCGTTCGTCGTGGTCGAGCCAGTCGCCGTAGCGCCGCTGCTCGTCGGCGTCCCCGCCGGTGACGATGTTGAGCATCAGCCGGCTGCCGGAGAGCCGCTGGAACGTCGCGGCCGACTGGGCGCACACCATCGGCGGCAGCGCGCTGGGCCGGCAGGCGATCATGAAGTGCATGTTGCGCGTCTGCTGCGACAGCGCCGCGGACACCAGCCAGGGATCCTCACAGAACAGGCCGGTCGGCACCAACGCGCCGGCGAAGCCGAGCCCGTCGACGGCCTGGGCGACCTGGCTGAGATAGTTCAGCTCCGGCTCCCGCCGGATGTTCCTGGTCCCGGCCACCCCGTCCGCGCTCTTGGCCACCTCCCGGCCGTCGCCGTGCAATGGCAGGAACCAGTGCAGTCGCAGTGTCATCAACGGTCCCTTCCGCCTCGGGCCGGCCGACCGGCCCCGGATTGACCTGCCATCCCCGTGAGCACTTGTCTTTCCTGCTATCCGCGCGCATTTACGAGTATGTGATGGAAGGTTCTCAGGATGCCTGTGACGCTGTCAATACCGTTGCCGTGACCCGTCACCGTCCGGGCGACGGCAGCGCAACCTCCGGACGGTGCGCCGCCGCTGCCGCCACGTCCAGGTACCCGGCCAGGAAGTCCTGCCCGAGCGCCGGGTCGGCCCAACCTCCGGCGCGGAACAGCACGGCCTGCACCCGGTGCTCGCCCACCGGGGCCAGGGCCAGCTCGAACGGGAAGCGGCTGCCGATCTCCGTAGGAACCACCAGCTCGAAGCGCGCGCCGCCGCCGGTCAGGTCATGCCGCATGGGCGACATCACGTTGAACATCACGTCGTCGGCCCGCCCGCCGCCGGTGTCGACGATGCCGGTCGGCAGCAGGTGAAAGGGCAGATCCTGGTACGCGAACGCGCTGATCACCGCGCCGTGCACGTGGCGTACCAGGTCGGCGAAGTTGTGTTGACGGGCGACCTGGGCGCGCAGCAGCACCATGCCGGCGAGCAGGCCGACGGTGTCGCGTACCTCGGGCCGGGACCGGTTGGCGAACATCGACGCGACCGCCAGGTCGGGCTGACCGGTCAGGCGGTGCAGCTGGGCGTGGAAGGCCGCCAGCAACACCGTGAACATCGTCGTCTTCTCCCGCCTCGCCAGCTCGCGCAGCCCGGCCACCGTCGCGGCCGGGAGCTCCGCCGCGACGGATCGGGTCGCACCGGCCGCCGCGTCGGTGGCATCCGCGGCCGGATAGAGCGAGTCGAGCCGGGGGATCTGGCTGCCCTCCAGCTGGCGTCGCCAGTACCGCTGGTACCGGGCGAGCCGGTCCGAGGCCAGCAGGTCCTGCTGCGCCTGCGCGAAGCGGGACATCTGCCAACCCGCGGGTGTTCCGACGCCGGCCCCGCCGCAGGCGGCGTCGTAGCAGGCAACCAGGTCGCGCAGCAGGATGCCGGTGGACCACGCATCGGTGACGAGGTGGTGCAGGTTGAGGCAGAACAGGTGCTCGGTCGGGCCGACCCGCCAGACGCTGGCCCGCGCCGGCCACTGCCCGGGGTCGATCGGCGTCTGGAGCTCCCGGGCCAGCGCCGCGTCCGCCGACTCGCCCGCCGCCGCGTCGGCCCAGGCCAGCGGCTGCGGGCGTGGGGCGTGCACGCGCTGTACGAGACGCGCACCGCGGCCGTGGAACGTCGTCCGCAACGCCTCGTGCCGGACCACGAGCTGGTCGACCGCCGCCTGCAACGCCCGCTCGTCCAGGACCCCGACGACGCGGCAGACGACCGGGCAGTTCAGCGCGCCGAAGTCCGACCGGTAGTGCTTGATCATCCACAACAGTCGTTGGGAGACCGACGCTGGTGTCTCGCGTGCTTCCACAGACAGCAGGATAGCTTTTGTCGTTGGCTTTGCGTGCCTGGCGAACTAGTCTTTGCTGCTATGAGCGAGTTGGTAGTGCGTTCCACCCAGGACGCCCGGCTCAACTGGAACTACGAGTCCTCCGACACCCGCACCGGCTCGCTCTACCAGCGCGCCAAGCAGGCGCAGTGGAGTGTCGAGGAGATCGACTGGCACCTCGACGTACCCTTCGGGGCGCCGCTGCCCGACGACTCCGCCTTCGCCATGGCCGGATTCGCCGCCTCCCCGCTGGCCGCGCGGGGCCGGCCGGCCTGGGACGAGTTCCGCTGGGAACTCCAGGCGTGGATGGTCAGCCAGTTCCTGCACGGTGAGCAGGCTGCCATGGTGGTCGCCGCCCGGCTGGTGGAGATCGTCTCGGGACTCGACAGCAAGCTGTACGCCACGACCCAGGCGGTGGACGAGGCGCGCCACGTGGAGGTCTTCTCCCGCTACCTGGGGGAGAAGATCCAGCGGCCGTACCCGATCTCCGAGCCGCTGGAGCTGCTGCTGACCGACATCCTCGAAGACAACCGCTGGGACGTCATCGCGCTGGGCATGCAGATCATGGTCGAGGCGCTGGCGATGGCCGCGTTCCGGCTGGCCCACAGCACCTTCCACGACCCGCTGATCAAGCAGATCACCGGCCTCGTGGCGCGGGACGAAGCCCGGCACGTGTCGTTCGGCGTGCTGTCGCTGCGTGGCCTGTACGACGAGATGACCTCTCGCGAGCGGACCGAGCGGGAGGAACTGGTGCTGGAGTCCGCCGCCCTGATCCGTCGGCGGTTCCTGCTCGGCGACATCTGGGACCGTATGGAGATCCCGATGGCCGAGGGACTCGACTTCGCCGCCCGCAACGAGCTGATGGTCGCCTACCGGCAGGCCATCTTCTCCCGGGTGGGACGGGCGCTGGACCAGATCGGACTGATGACCCCGCGCGTGCGGGACGGGCTCGTCCGGCTGGAACTGATCCAATTCGTGGAGGGCAGGCGCGGTGGCTGAGCGAACGGGCGTCCGGCAGCGGCCGCCGATGGACCTGGCGTCGCTGATGCGGCTGGCGGAGCTGACCGATGTCATCGTGCCGATGACGGTGCGGGCGGTAAGCGACCTGGGCGTCGCCGACCTGCTCACCGACGGACCCCGGCCGGTGGCCGAGCTCGCCGCCGAGGTCGGTGCGCACGAGCAGTCACTGTGCCGGGCGCTGCGGGCGCTGGCGGCCAAGGGCATCTTCACGGAACCCGAGCCGGAGGTGTTCGCCCTGACCCCCCTGGCCCAGCCGCTGCGCAGCGACCACCCGATGTCGATGCGCGCCGTCTACACGCTGCTCGCCTCCGACGTGCAGGCGTGGGCGATGCTGCCGCACAGCCTGCGCACCGGCGAGGCCGCCTTCGACCGGGCGCACGGCACGGACTACTGGAGCCACCTGGCCGGGAACCCGGACGAGAGCCGGCGGGTGGACCGCTGGATGCACGCGATCACCCGACTGCACCTGCGTACCGTGCTGCCCTGTCACCCGTGGGGAGAGCTGTCCCACGTGGTCGACGTCGGCGGAGGTGACGGCGGGTTCCTCGCCGGCCTGCTCGCGCGGTACCCCGCGATGCGCGGCACGCTGCTGGACCTGCCTCACGTCGTCGCCGCGGCGGAGCGGGTCCTGACCGAGGCCGGGGTGCGCGACCGGTGCGAGATCGTCCCCGGCAGCTTCTTCGACGCGCTGCCCGCCGACGCGGACGCGTACCTGCTCAAGACGGTGCTGCCCGGCTTCGGTGACGACCAGGTGGTGGCGGTGCTCCGCCGGGTCCGGGAGGCCATGCGACCGGACAGCCGCCTGCTGTTGCTGGAGGCCGTCCTGCCGCCCGGGGACACCTACGACGTGGCGAAGCTGTACGACGTGCACACGTTGGTGCTCACCGGCGGCACCCACCGCACGGCCGAGGAGACCGCGACCCTGCTCGGCCGTGCCGGGCTGCGGCTGGACAGCGTCCGGCCGACGGCTACGTTGACCATCCTGGCCGCCACGCCGGCCTGATCCGGCCCCGCTCGGCGGCCCGGCGGGATGCCACCAGCGTCAGGCGGGCCGGACGGCCAGCGGCACGTGGGCGAAGGCGCGGAACGGCGTGTCGGTCTCCCGGACCAGTTCGCCGGCCTGCTCCACCGAGCGGGTGCGGCGTAGCACCCAGTCGAAGACGACCTGCGCCTCCGTACGGGCCAGGAACGCGCCCAGGCACAGGTGGCCGCCGCCGCCGAAGGTGACGTGCGGGTTCGGACTGCGGGTGACGTCCAGCGTGCCGGGGGACCGGAAGACCGCCTCGTCGTGGTTCGCCGAGCCGAGCATCAGCACCAGCACCCGCCCGGCCCGTATGGTGCGCGACCCGATTCGTACCGGTTCCCGCACCAGTCGGGCGGTGCCCTGGATGGGTGCCTCGAAGCGGAGGAACTCTTCCACCGCGCCGGGCACCAGGCCGGGGTCGGCGCGCAGGAGGGCGAACTGGTCCGGCGCCCGCAGCAGCGCGGCGAACCCGTTGGTGATGAGGTGGACGGTGGTTTCGAAACCGGCGAAGAACGAGAAGACGGTGTTGTCCACGATCTCGTCGTGGCTCAGCCGGTCCCCGTCGTCCTCGGCCTGCAACAGCGCCGACAGCAGGTCGTCGCCGGGCGCTGCGCGGCGTTCGTCGAGCAGGCCGCCGATGTACTTGCGCAGCCACTCCACGGACTCGTGCGCCGCGCCCCGGGCGTCTGCGGGAACGATGGCGCTGAATGCCCGTCCGAGCCGCATGGCGTGCAGCCGTACGTCGTCGTGGGCCTCGGGCGGGATGCCCATCAACGTGGACACCACCAGCACCGGCAACGGGTACGCCAGATCGCGCACCACGTCGCAGGTGCCGGTCTCCAGCGCCGGGGTCAGGAGCTGGTCCACGGTCCGCTCGATGTAGCCGCGCATGCGCCGCACCACGGCCGGGGTGAAGGCGCCACTCATCAGCCGCCGCAACCGCACGTGGTCCGGCGGGTCGCGGTAGAGCATGATGCGCTGGAAGAAGTGGCTGGCCGGCCCCTCGCCCACGGACAGGTGGTGGTAAGCCTCGGGGAACTCGCTGCCGAGGCGGGGGTCGCGCTGCAACGCCACGACGTCGGCGTGACGGGTGACGCCCCAGCTGCCGGGGCCGACCCGGCACAGCGGCCCGGCCTCGCGCAGCCGGGCGTAGGTCGGATAGGGATCTTCCAGGACGGCGGGGTCGAGCGCGTCGAACCTGGGCGGCAGACCGGAGGCATCCATGCCTGCCAGTCTTGGCCCGAACCCGCCGCCCGGGCAAGTGTTTACGCGTGTTTGTTGAGAACCCTACGCCGATGCTTCACGAGGCAGGTAGCTGCCGAAGCACCAGACGTGACCCTCGAGGTCGTAGACCCCGTAGTCGCGAGAGCCGTACGAGGTGTCGTGCAGCTCGTAGACCAGCTTGGCGCCGGCCTGCACCGACCGCTCGTAGTGCTTGTCGACGTCCGCCGCGTCGCCGACGCAGATGTAGACGCCACCGCTGGTCGCGGGCAGCTCGCGCGGGCTGACCATGCCCAGCGTGTCGTGCGGACCGCCACCGCCGAGCTGGATCGTGGCGTTGCCCCAGCTCAGCTCGGCGTGCACCACCTTGCCGTCAACCTCGGTGACGTCGAAACGCTCCAGGTCGAACGCGTTGACGAGCCAGTCGACGGCAGCCGTCGGGTCCTGGTAGCGGAGGAAGGGGATGACCGGAGAGAACGATCGTTCCGACATGAAGCCTCTTCTCGCGTATGGAGTCGATCTGTGCGGTGCGGTCATCATAGGTGACTTGCCTCTACGCGAGGGTCAACATCATGCTCGACAACCGACAGTGGCCGGCCGAGCGAGGCCAGCGCGCCCCGGTAGTCGTCGCCGACGGCCAGGTCGCTCAGGTGCACGCTGATGTGCGGCGGCGGACGGTTTTCCCAGCTCAAAAGGTGTGCGGGGTCATCCGGGGCGCTGACGGTGAGGTCGGCCGGCGACGGCACGAGGCCGTCCCCGGTCGCCTTGAGGATGGCCTCCTTGCGGGTCCAGTACCGGATGAACGCGGCGAGTCGCCGCGGCTGCGGCAGGTCGGCCAGCACCCGACGCTCGACGGGGGAGAGTGCCGAGACGGGAATCCGGCCGCCACGCAGGGCCACCCGCTCGATGTCCACGCCGCAGACCGTGTCGCGGGCGATCGCCACCAGGATCCGCTCGGCCGAGTGCGACACCGACACGTGCAGCACGCCCGCACGGGTGTGCACCTCCAGCCGGCCGTGCGGGCCGGCGCAGTGTCGACAGGTCGAGGAGAAGACGACCTCGCGTGGCGTGGTGCCGGCGTACCGGGCGGCCAGCAGCCGCGCCGCGACGCGGCCTGCCACGAAGCGGGTGCGGGCCGCGTCATGACCCAGCCGCCGCGCCCGCGCCTGTTCGGCGTCGTCGAGCAGGGCGTGCAGCTGCTCGGGGAGCGGACCGGCGGGGCACCGCCAGACCAGGCACTCGCCGCTGCCGAGCCGCTCGCCCACGCCGTTCCCCCGTCCGCCGGCGCTTTGCCTCGCCTTCTGTGGCGAGCCTTTCCGAGTATTACCGACTATCTCTAGACCCGAGTCGCAAGTCGCTGATAGCTTAGCGCCAGCCGACCGGAGACGTGGTAGAGGCTTACTGAGGAGACGCGACAGTGGACGTTGCCGTCGACACCGATCCGACCCTGACCCTCGACCGGATGCGGGAGGACGTCGCGGAGGGCCTCGGCTGCCCGCCGTCGCTGGTGGGGGACGACGACGACCTGCTGATGCTCGGCCTCGACTCGATCGCGCTCATGCGACTGGCCAGCCGCTGGCACAGTCAGGGCGTCCCGGTCACCTTCAGTGAGCTCATCGAGTGGCGCACCCTCGCACAGTGGTGGTGCCTGATCGAGAAGCGCCACGCCGAGGCCCGCCCGGCGCAGCTGCCGCCGGTGGTCGTGGACGAGTCTGCGCCGTTCGGCCTGGCCACGATGCAGCACGCGTACTGGATCGGCCGGGCCGACGGGCAGCCCCTCGGCGGCGTGGGCGCCCACTTCTACAACGAGTTCGACGGGGCCGGTGTCGAACCGGACCGGCTCGACGCCGCCGTCCGCGGTGTGCTGCGCCGGCACGGCATGCTGCGGGCGGAGTTCCACGCCGACGGCACCCAGCGGATCCGGCCGGAGAGCCCGTGGCCGGGCCTGACCGTGCACGACCTGCGTGGGCTGCCGCCGCAACAGTGCGAGGAGGAGCTGGCGCGGCTGCGCCACCGGTTGTCCCACCGGCGGCTGCGGGTGGAGGAGGCGGAGACCTTCGACATCCAGCTGTCCCTGCTGCCCGACGGCGCCACCCGGGTGCACGTGCACGTCGAGATGCTGGTCGCCGACGCCCACAGCTTCCGGCTCGTCCTGTCGGACCTGGCGGCCTTCTACCAGGACCCGGACCGGCAGGTGGCTCCCGTGAGCCTCAGCTATCCCGCCTACCTCGCCACCATCGCCGCCTACCCCGACGAGGCCCGGGACAGGGCCCGCGAGTACTGGCGCGAGCGGCTGGACACCCTGCCCGGCCCGCCGCAGCTGCCGACCGCCGTGGATCCCGCCACCGTGGCGGGCCACCAGGTGGTCCGCCGCTACCACTGGCTGACCCCGTGGCAGCAGGCGGAACTGGAACGGCGTTCGGCGGCCGCGGGAGTCACCCTGTCGATGGTGTTCCTCGCCGCCTTCGCCGAGGTGCTGGCCGCCTGGAGCAGCAACGGCCGGTTCGTGCTGAACCTGCCGATGTACGACCGGCGCCCCGTGCATCCCGAAGTCGGCGTGGTCGTCGGCGACTTCACCAACCTGATTCTGCTGGAGATCGACACCACCGGACCGGCCGGCTTCGTCGACCGGGTCCGCCGGCATCAGGACCGGCTGCGCAGCGACGCCGCCCACTCGGCGTACAGCGGGGTCGACGTGCTGCGCGACCTGTCCCGGGCCCGGACCGGCCAGCCTGTCGGCGCCCCCGTCGTCTTCACCAGCGCGTTGAGCCTCGGCGAGCTGTTCGACGCCGAGGTCCGTGACTGCTTCGGCCGGCCCGGTTGGACCATGTCCCAGACCCCCCAGGTCTGGCTCGACTACCAGATCACCGAGCGCGAGGACGGCCTCTACCTCAACTGGGACGTCGTGGACGAACTGTTCCCCGACGGGTTCGTCGACGAGATGTTCGCCGCCTACCTGGGGATCGTCGACTGGCTGCTCGACCCGGCCACCGACTGGTCCGGGCACGCCCCGATCGCGCTGCCCGCGCACACGTCGGCTGCGCGGGCGGCGGCCAACGACACCGCCGGTCCCACCGACGACGGGCCGCTGCACCGCGACGTGTTCGCCTGGGCGGCCCGGGAGCCCGACCGGCCGGCGGTGCGGTCCGGGTCGGACCGGGCGAGCCTGCTCACGTACGGCGAACTGGCGGGCCGGGCGCAGGCACTGGCCGACGAGCTGACCACCCGTGGCCTGGCCCCCGGTGACGCCGTCGTCGTCACCCTGCCCAAGGGCCCTGACCAGATCGTGGCGGTGCTCGGCGTGCTGCGGGCCGGCGGCGTGTACGTGCCGATCGGCGTCGACCAGCCCCACGCCCGGCGCGAGCTGATCCGGGCCACCGCCGCGGCCCGGTTCACCGTCACCGCCGCCGAAGCGGTGGACGGGTCGCCCGTCGACTCCTCGACCGTGCTGGCTGTCCCCACCGTCGGCGTGCCGTTGCGCGACGACGCGCCGTCGGTCGACCCCGAGCAGGATGCCTACCTGCTGTTCACTTCCGGCTCCACCGGCGCGCCGAAGGGGGTGCGGGTGCCCCACCGGGCGGCCCGGAACACCCTTGACGACCTCGTTCAGCGGTTCGGAATCGGCCCGGACGATCGCGTCCTCGCGGTCTCGGCCCTCGACTTCGACCTGTCCGTGTTCGACATGTTCGCCCTGCTCGGCACGGGTGGCGCCGTCGTCACCGTCGACGAGGACACCCGCCGTGACCCGGCCGCCTGGCTGCGCCTGGTCCACGAGCACCGGGTGACGATCTGGCAGTCCGTACCGGCCCTGCTCGACCTGCTGCTGACCCAGGCCGACACGGAGGCGGCGGGCGGGACCGGAGACCGGCCGTTGCCGCTGCGGCTCGCCGTGCTCGGCGGCGACCGGGTCGGCCTCGACCTGGCCGGTCGGCTGGCCAGGCTGGCTCCGGACAGCCGGCTGTACGGCCTCGGCGGCACCACCGAGACGGCGATCCACTCCACTGTGCAGTCCGCCCCGGTCGACCCGCCGCCACACTGGCGGTCGGTGCCCTACGGCGTGCCGTTGCGCAACCAGCTCATGCGGGTCGTCGACGAGCACGGCCGGGACCGGCCGGACTGGGTGCCCGGTGAGCTGTGGATCGGCGGCCGGTCGGTCGCCGCCGGCTACGCGGGCGACCCGCAGCGGACCGCCGACCGGTTCGTGGAACATGCCGGGCAGCGTTGGTACCGCACCGGCGACCTGGCCCGGTACTGGCCTGACGGCACGGTGGACTTCCTCGGGCGCACCGACTTCCAGGTCAAGATCCGGGGACACCGGATCGAGCTGGGCGAGATCGAGGCCGCGCTGGAGCGCGACCCCGACGTCTCCCGCGCGGTCGCCCAGGTTGTCGACGGGAGCAGCCTCGCCGCCGCCGTCACCGTCACCCGGGCTGACGCCGATCCCCAGGTGATCCGGCAGCGCGCCGCCGAACAGCTGCCGCCGTACATGGTGCCGGCCGTCGTGGTGGTCCTCGACGCGTTACCGCTGTCGGCCAACGGCAAGATCGACCGCGCCCGGCTGCCCGAGCTGGTTGCCACGCGGCCCACCGTCGCGGGCACCCCGCCACGGGGCGAGGTCGAGACAGCCGTGGCCGCCCTCTGGTCGGAGCTGCTCGGCGTCCCCGAGACGCACCGGGAGGACAACTTCTTCGCCCTCGGCGGCGACAGCCTGGTCGCCACCCGGCTGTTGGCCCGGCTGCGTGAGACCGGCATCGTCGGCGCCGAACTGCACCAGCTGTTCCACGCCCGCGACCTGGCCGGCTTCGCGGCACGGCTGCGCGCCGAGGGCACGGCGGGTGCGCCGCTCGAGCGGCGTGAGCTGACCGCCGACCCGGCCCACCGGCACGACCCGTTCCCGCCAACCGACGTGCAGCGCGCGTACTGGATGGGGCGCACCGACGACTTCGCGCTCGGCGGGGTCGGCTCCCACTGGTACTGGGAGTTCGACGGCGGGGACGTCGACCTCGACCGGCTGCGCCGGGCGGTCGACACGCTCATCGCCCGGCACGAGATGCTCCGCGCCGTCTTCGACGACAACGGCGACCAGCGGGTCCTGCCCGAGGTGCCGCCGTTCACCATCACCGTGCACGAGGGACAGGAGCACCTGGCGACGCTGCGCGAGCAGCTGTCCCACCGCGTCCCGGACCCGTCCCGGTGGCCGCTGATCGACATCCAGGCCGTGCGGCACCCCGGCGGCACCCGCGTCGCGTTCAGCTTCGACTACATCGTGCTCGACGCGCTGAGCATCGTCATCTTCTTCTCCGAGCTGTCCACCCTCTACCGCGACCCCGACGCCGAGCTGCGCCCGCTGGGGGTGTCGTTCCGCGACTACGTGCTGGGCGCCGCGCCGCCACCGGAGGCGGTCGAGCGGGCGGGGGCGTACTGGCGCGGGCGGCTGGACGACATCGCCCCGGCCCCCGCGCTGCCGTTGGCCGTCGCCCCCGAAACCCTGGTCGCCCCGCGGTTCGTCCGCCGCGAGCGCAGCCTCACCCCGCAGCAGTGGGCGGCGATCACCCGTCGTGCCCGGGACCACCGGCTCACCCCGGCCGCGGTCCTCGCCACCGCGTACGCCGAGGTGCTCAGCGCGTACGGCGGGCAGGACGAGCTGACACTGAACCTGACCATGTTCCAGCGCCACGACGTGCATCCGGACATCGGCGCGATCCTCGGCGACTTCACCTCGCTGGTGCTGGTCGGCTACCGGGGCGAGGCGGGACAGTCGTGGCGGGAGACCGCCCACCGGCTCCAGCAGGACCTGTGGGCCGGGCTTGAGCACAACGACGTCTCCGCCCTGTGGGTGCTGCGGGAGTTGGCGCGCCGACGCAACAGCGGCACGGTCAGCATGCCGATCGTGTTCACCAGCGCCCTCGGTGTGGCCGCCGACCTGGTCAACATGCGGTTCCCGTTCGGCGAGCTGACCTGGGGCATCTCGCAGACCCCACAGGTGTGGCTGGACAACCAGGTCATGGAGCGCGACGGCGGGCTGACCTTCAACTGGGACAGCGTCGACGAACTGTTCCCCGACGGGTTGCTCGACGCCATGTTCGACGCGTACCACCGGCTGCTGTGCTGGCTCGCCGACGGTGAGTGGGACCGGCCGCTGCCGGACATGCTGCCGCCGGGGCAGCGCGCGGTGCGGGCCGCCGTCAACGCCACCGACGCCCCGGCGCCCGTGCACACCCTGCACGGACCGTTCTTCGCCCACGCCGCCGGTGACCCCGACCGGCTCGCGGTCGCCTTTGGCGAGACGTCGATCAGCTACGGCGAACTGGCCACCCGGGCGCTGCGGATCACCGGGGCGCTGCTGCGGGCCGGGGTGGAACCGGGCGACGCTGTCGCCGTCACCCTGCCGCGCGGGCCGGACCAGGTCGCCGCGGTGCTCGGCGTGCTGGCCGCCGGCGCGTCGTTCGTGCCCGTCAGCGTCGACCAGCCCGCCGCCCGCCGCGACCGGATCTACGCCAAGGCGCAGGTGACCGCGGTGGTGGGCCGCCCCGGCGCGCATCACCTGCCCACGGTGGCCGCCGACGTGGACGGGCCGCCGCTGCGCGGGCCGGTGACGGTCGCTGCGGAGGCGCTGGCATACACGATCTTCACCTCCGGTTCCACCGGGGAGCCCAAGGGAGTGGAGATCACCCACCGGGCCGCCGTCAACACGGTGACCGATATCAACTCCCGGTACGGCGTCGGGCCCCAGGACCGGGTGCTGGCGGTCTCCGCGCTGGACTTCGACCTGTCCGTCTACGACGTCTTCGGGCTGCTGAGCGCCGGTGGGGCGCTGGTCGTGCTGGCCGAGGAGGACCGCCGCGAGGCGCGCCACTGGGCCCGGCTGGTCGACCGGTGGGGCGTGACCGTCTGGAACTCGGTGCCCGCGCTGCTGGACATGCTGCTCGTGGCGGCCGGCGAACACCCGCCGACCAGCCTGCGGTTGGCCCTGGTCTCCGGGGACTGGATCGGCCTGGACCTGCCGGGCCGGCTGGCCCAGGTCGCCCCGCACGCCCGGTTCGTCGCCCTCGGCGGCGCCACCGAGGCCGCGATCTGGTCCAACGCCTGCGAGGTCGAGGCGGTGCCGGAGCACTGGCGCTCCATCCCGTATGGCCGCCCGCTGCGCAACCAGCGCTACCGGGTGACCGACTCCCGCGGCCGGGACCGCCCCGACTGGGTGCCCGGGGAGCTGCGCATCGGCGGCGCCGGGGTGGCGCTGGGGTATCGCAACGCCCCCGAGTTGACCGCCCGGCAGTTCGACGTCGACGACGAGGGTCGTCGCTGGTACCGCACCGGCGACCTCGGCCGGTACTGGCCGGACGGGACGCTGGAGTTCCTCGGCCGGGTCGACTTCCAGGTCAAGGTGCGCGGGCACCGCATCGAGCTGGGCGAGATCGAGGCCGCCGCCGAGGCCCATCCGACGGTCGGGCGGGCGGTGGCGATGGTCGTCGGTCAGACGCCGACGCAACACATCGGCCTCGCCGTCGTACCCACCACCGGGGGTACGGAGCCGGACCTGGCCGGCTGGCTGGCCGAGCGGCTGCCCGCCTACATGGTGCCCGAGTACGTCGTGACGGTGGAACAACTGCCGTTGACCGCCAACGGCAAGGTCGACCGCCAGCGGCTCGGGACGCTGCTGCGCGCCGACCCGCTGGACGACACGGCCGAGCCGCCCAAGGGACCCACCGAGGAGGTTCTCGCCGCGCTCTGGTCGCAGCTGCTCGACCAGCCGGTCGTCGACCGCCGGTGCAGCTTCTTCGCTCTGGGCGGGGACAGCCTGCTGGCCACCCGCCTGCTGGAGGCGCTGCGCCAGCGGTTCGGCGTGGACATGACATTGCGCCAACTGTTCGCCGTACCCGTGCTCGTCCAGCTCGCGGCCGCTGTCGACGAGCAGCTCCGTGCGTCGGCCGACGACGACGTCGAGGAAGGTGTCATATGAGCAACGACCCCCGCATCCCCGTCGAGCGGCTGGTCACCGACCTCGAACGGGCCGGACTGCGGCTGTGGGCCGAGGACGGCGCGCTGAAGTTCCGGGCGCCCGCCGGCTTCATGACCGACGAGCGACGCGCGCTGCTGCGGGCCCGCCGTGACGAGATTCTCGCCCACCTGGCCAACGGCCGGATGCCGCGCGTCGTGCCGGACGCGGAGCACCGCCACGACCCGTTTCCGGTCACCGAGGTGCAGTCGGCGTACCTGCTGGGCCGGGGCTCCACCTTCGGCTACGGCGGTGTCGGCTGCCACGGCTACGGCGAGCTGCACTACCCGGATCTGGACCCGGAGCGGATGACCCGCGCCTGGCAGGCGCTCATCGCCCGGCACGACATGCTCCGAGCGGTGATCCAGATCGATGGCTCGCAGCGGATGCTGCCACAGGTCGACGACTACCACGTCGCCGTACGCGACCTGCGCGGGCGCGACCGCGACGAGTTCGACCGCGCGGTGGCCGAGGTGCGGTCCGAGATGGACCACCGGGTGTACCGGCCCGACGTCTGGCCGCTGTTCGACGCGCGGGTCACCCGCGGTGACGACGAGGCCGTGCTGCACGTCTCGGTGGACTTCCTCATCGCCGACTTCGTCAGCATCCAGATCATCCTCGACGAGCTGCACCACCTCTACGACGACGCCGGGCCGCTGCCCGACCTGGAGATCGGCTTCCGGGACTACCTGCTGGCCGAGCGGAGCTGGACGGCCAGCCACCGGGAGGCCGACCGCGACTACTGGCTGCGCCGCGTGGACGAGCTGCCGCCCGGCCCGGAGTTGCCGCTGACCGGCGGCGCCCGGCAGACCGACGGCCGGTTCCGCAGGCTGGCCGCCAGCCTGGAACCCGAGCTGTGGGAGGGGCTGCGCAAGCACGCGGGCCAGCACGACGTCAGCCCGTCCTGTGCGGTGCTCGCCGCGTACGCGCACGTCATCTCCGCGTGGAGCCGCCGCCCCACCTTCACCCTGAACGTCACGCTGCTCAACCGGCTGCCCCTGCACCCCCAGGTGCCGGCCGTCGTCGGCGACTTCACCGGCGTGGAACTGCTCGCGGTCGACCAGAGCGGTGCGGACACCTTCGACCGGTGGGCCCGGACCGTACAGGCCCAGCTCTGGCAGGACATGGACCACCGGGCGTTCTCCGGCATCGAGGTGATGCGGGAGATCACCCGCCGACGCGGCGCCGACGCGGCGCTGTTCCCCGTCGTCTTCACCAGCGCGATCGGCCTCGGCGAAGCCGGCGCCCCGGAATCGGCGTCGCACGGCCGGCTCGGCTACGGGATCAGCCAGACCCCGCAGGTCGTCATCGACTGCCAGAACTCCGAGCGCGACGGCGGGCTGTCGACGAACTGGGACGTACGCGAGGGGGTGCTGCCCGATGGCGTCGTCGACGACATGTTCGCCGCCTTCGAGCAGCTGCTGCGTCAGCTCGCCACCGACGACCAGGCGTGGCAGCGGCCCCCGTCGAGCCTGCTGCCGCAGCGGCAGCGACACCGCCGCGAGGAGATCAACGCCACCGACGCCCCGCTGACCCGTGCCCGTCTGCACGACGCGGTCTTCGCCCAGGCCCGTCGCACCCCCGACGCCCCGGCGGTCGTCCACGGCACGACCACGCTCAGCTACGCCGACCTGGCCGCCCGCGCCACCGGCGTCGCCGACCGGCTTGTCGAGTCGGGCTGCGTACCCGGCGACCTCGTCGGGGTGACCCTGGAACGCGGCCCGGGGCAGGTGGTTGCCGTCCTCGGCGCGCTGCTCGCCGGCGCGGTGTACGTGCCGGTGGACACCGTGCAACCCGCCGCCCGGCGCGAGACGATCCTCACCGGTGCGGGCGTACGGCACGTGCTGACCTCCCGCGACCTGGCCGTCGGGCCCTGGCCGTCCGGCGTCGTCGCCGTGGCACTGGAAGAGGTGCCGCCCGCCGACCCGCCCCGCGAACCGGGCGGGTCACGGCCCGAGGACCTGGCGTACGTCATCCACACCTCGGGCTCCACCGGGACGCCGAAGGGGGTCATGATCACCCATGAGGCGGCGCTGAACACCGTCCTCGACATCAACGCCCGGTTTGCCGTCGGCGAGCGGGACCGGGTGCTCGGCCTCTCCCAGCTCGGCTTCGACCTGTCGGTCTACGACATCTTCGGCCCGCTGTCCGTCGGCGGGGCACTGGTCATCCCCGACGCCGAGCGGCGCGCGGACCCGTCGCACTGGGCCGACCTGGTGGCCGCCCACGGGGTGACCGTGTGGAACTCCGTCCCCGCCCAGCTCCAGATGCTCTCCGGGTACCTCGGGGTGGCCGGCACCGCGCTGCCCACCCTGCGGCTGGCGATGCTCTCGGGAGACTGGATCCCGGTGGCCCTGCCCGACCAGATCCGCGCCCAGGTGCCCGGTCTGCGCGTGGTGAGCCTCGGTGGGGCCACCGAGGCGTCCATCTGGTCGATCCACTACCCGATCGGGGCGGTCGGCGAGGACTGGGCCAGCATCCCGTACGGACGGCCGCTGGCCAACCAGACCTTCCACGTACTCGACCCGCTGTTGCGGCCCTGTCCCGACTGGGTGACCGGAGAGCTGTACATCGGTGGCGTCGGTGTAGCGCGCGGCTACCTGCACGACCCCGAGCGCACGGCGGAGCGGTTCATCGTGCACCCCGTCACGGGCGAGCGCCTGTACCGCACGGGCGACCTGGGCCGGTACCTGCCCGACGGCGACATCGAGTTCCTCGGCCGGGAGGACCACCAGGTCAAGATCCGCGGCCACCGGATCGAGCTGGCCGAGATCGAGGCGGCCCTGCAGGGCCATCCCGACGTCGCCGCGGCGGCGGTGCTGGTCGCGGGCGACCAGCCGTTGGAGCGTACGCTCGTCGCCTTCGCGCAGCCCGCCACCGCGACGCCGCCCGCTGAGGACGTGACCGAGCTGGGCGTCGTCGCGGCCCGGGCCGGCGACGCCGCGCTCGCCGGCGTCGACCCGGACCGCTACCTGGAGTACGCCCACCGGCTCGACCAGGTGGCCCTACCCGCCATGCTGGACACCTTCCGCCGCGCGGGGATGTTCGCCACCCCAGGGGACCGCCACACCGCCGCCGAGATCGTGGCCGCCACCGAGGCCGCGCCCCGGCACCACCGGCTGCTGCGCCGCTGGCTCACCGCCCTGGTCGCCGAGGGCCTGCTGGCCGTCGATGGCGACCGGTACCGGCTTGCCGGCGACGTCGCACCCGACGCGCTCGACGTCGCGTGGGCGGCGGTGGACGCGGCGGCGCTGCCGGGCGAGGAGCGCCTGCTGGACTACTTCCGGACCAGCATCCGCCACCTGCCGGCCCTGCTGCGCGGCGACGAGGACCCGCTTCGGCTGCTCTTCCCCGAAGGCCGGCTCGACGTCTCCCAGCAGCTCTACGAGGAGGCGGTGTTCAACCGTTGGGCCAACCGGGCCGCCGGTGCCGTCGTGGCGGAACTCGGCACCCGCCGCCCGCACCCCGGCCCGCTGCGCGTGCTGGAGGTCGGCGCGGGTGGCGGCGGCACCACCGCGGCGGTGCTCGACGCGCTCGTCGGGCACGACATCGACTACCTGTGCACCGACCTGTCGCCCTACTTCGCGGGACAGTCGCAGGCCCGTTTCGCGGAGGTGCCCGGCGTCCGGTTCGGCCTGTACGACCTGGACGCCGACCCCACCGAGCAGGGCCTCGCGCCCAACTCGTTCGACCTCGTCGTCGCCGGGGACGTGCTGCACGCCACCGCCGACGTCGACCGGGTCCTGGACCGGCTGCGCGGGCTGCTGGCCCCCGGCGGGTGGCTGGTGGCCCTGGAGATGACCCGGGACCACTACCAGATCATGACGTCGCTGGAGCTGCTGGTCCGGCTCGACGACGCCACCGGCGACTTCACCGACGACCGCGCCGGGACCGGGACGGTCTTCCTCGCCCGCGACCGGTGGCAGGACATCCTCGACCGGGCGGGCGCCGACACCAGCATCTGCCTGCCGGCGGAAGACACCTTCGTCGGACGGATGGGCATGTGCGTGCTCGCCGCCCGGTTCAAGGCCGACCGCGCACCCGTGCACCCCCGGGCGCTCACCGATCACCTGCGCGCCCGGCTGCCCGAGTACATGGTGCCCGGCACCGTGGAGATCCTCGACGAGCTACCGGTCACCGACAACGGCAAGATCGACCGCCGGTCCCTCGCCGGGCGGCAGGGCCGCCGGCAGGGCGGGACGCGGACCGGACTGCCCGGCGCGGCACCCGAGACCGAGCTCGAACGGGACCTGGTCGCGATGTGGAGCGAGGCCCTGGGCACGCCGGTCGGGCGCGACGGCAACCTCTTCGAGCTCGGTGGGGATTCCCTGGTCGCCGCCCAGCTGGCCGGGCGCGTCATCGAGGAGCTGCCGCTGGCCCGCACGCTGTTCTTCGACGAGGTGCTGCGTAACCTGCTCGAACTGGCCACCGTCGCCCGGCTGGCGCAGTGGCTGACCACCGCCGCCGAGGCCGGGGAGCAGCCGCAGGAGGCGGGCCGGCAGGGGCCGGCCGAGCTGATCGTCGCCGTGCACGCCGAGGGCACCGGCGTACCCCGGATCTTCCTGCCCGACGAGTCGGGATCGGCCGACGGTGTCGCGTCGCTCGCCGCGGCGCTGCGTCCGGCCGCACCCGCCTGGGCGTTCACCGGCGCGGGGCTGGAGCTGCTGCCCTCGGTGGACAACGCCGCCGCCGCGTACGCCCAGGCGGTCGTCGACGCCGACCTGCCCCAGGTGGAACTGCTCGCCCACGGGGCGATGGCGGTCCTCGCCGTCGAGGTGGCCCGCAACCTGACCGAACGCGGGGTACTCGTCGAGGGGCTGCGGCTGCTCGCCGGTCACCGGCCCGGACCCGGCACCGGGGACGACCCCGCCGCCGCAGTGCGCGACGCTCTCGCGCGTCACGAGCCGTCCATCTACGCCGGGGACATCACCCTGGTGCAGCCGGCGCGGGAAGCGGAGATCGAGTTCTGGGAGGACCTCTGCCTCGGCAACCTCGACGTGGTCGACACGGTTCTGCCGGCGGAGCAACTGCGCTGGTCGGCGGAGCCTGCCGCGCTGGCCGCCGCGCTGGGGTCGGCGCGGTGAGCCGCTCGGTGTCCTGCCGGCCGGGCCCGGGGGGTTCCATGACGCCAGGCACGGTCGGGGAGGGGCCCCGGTGACCGGGCCGACCCCGGTGGTGGGCGTCGTCGGCGCGGCCGGGGCCGTCGGTGCCGCCGCTGTGGCCGAGCTGCACCGCCGGGGCCGGCACGTGCTGCGCCTCGCCGGCCGCCGCCGCACCCCGCTCGACGCGTTGTGCGACGGGCTCGCCGCCACCGGCGGTTCGCCGCCCACCGTCGAGGTTCTCGACATCACCGACACCGACGCGCTGCACCGCTACTGCGCCGGCTGCGACGTCGTACTCAACTGCGCCGGCCCGGCCTACCTCGTCGAGGACCGGGTGGCGCGGGCAGCGCTCGCCAGCGGCGCAGACTACGTCGACGCCGCTGGCGACGACGTCCTGTGGGAGCAGGTGCGGGCCCTGCTGCCGGGAGCGCCGGGGCGGACCGCCGTGATCTCCGCCGGCATGATGCCGGGCCTGAGTGCGCTGCTGCCCCGCCATCTCGCCGCCACCCTGCCGGAACCGCCGCGCGCGTTGCTCGGCTACCTCGGCGGCCGCGACCGGTTCACCGCCACCGCCGCGGCCGACTACCTACGCGTGGGAGAGGGGTTCGGTCAGGCCGGGGCGGCGCTGACCGGGGGAGTGCGAGCACGGCAGCCGCTACCCACCCGTACCGACGCCGAGCTGCCGTTCTTCCCGGAGCCGGCCACGGCCGTGCCGTACCTGAGCACCGAACTGGAACGGGTGGCCCGGGTCCTGGGCGTCACCGACGCCACCTGGCACTCCGTCTTCGCCGGCCCGCACGTCGCGCAGGTGCTGCGACAGCCCCCGGCCGGCGGGGACACCCCCGAGGCACTGCGCCGCGCCGCCGAACTGGACGCCTTCGGGCACGCGACCTACCAGCTGATCGTCGTGGAACTGACCACCGTCGCCGGTGCCGCGCACACCCTCGTGCTGCGTGGCGACAACGCCAGCTCGCTCACCGGCGCATTCGCGGCCGTCACCGTGGCGGCGCTCACCGAGGGGACCCTGTCCGCCGGCCTGCACCACGCCGGGGAGGCGCTCGACCCGCAGGTCGCGGTGGACCTGCTCGCCGGCTCGGCCGCAGTGAGCGGCCTGACGGTGTTCGACGGCGAAGCCGCCCACGCCGGCGGCCACGTGGAGGAGGCACTTTGACGCAACGTCCCCGGGTCGTCGTCTGCGGCGCCCGATTCGGTCAGGTCTACCTGGAGGCGTTCCGCAACCCGGAGCTGCCCTTCGAGTTGGCCGGCGTGCTCGCCGCCGGCAGCGAACGCTCCCGCGCCTGCGCCCGCCGCTACGACGCGCCGCTGTACACCGACCCGGAACAGCTGCCCGACGACATCGACCTGGCGTGCGTGGTGATCCGAGGTGGCCTGCTGGGCGGTCGGGGCTCGGAGCTGGCCCGCGCGCTGATGGCCCGTGGCATCCACGTGCTCCAGGAGCACCCTCTGCACCACGACGAGCTGGCGGAGAACCTGCGCACCGCCCGCCGGCACGGCGTCGTCTACCACCTGAACCCGTTCTACACACATGTCGCCCCCGTACGCCGGTTCGTCGCGGCGGCGCAGGAGCTGACGCGGCGGCAGCGCCCGCTCCACATCGACGCGGCAGCCGGGTTCCAGCTCGCCTACTCCCTGCTGGACATCCTCGGGCAGGCACTCGGCGGGGTACGGCCCTTCGCCTTCGGTGACCTGCCCGAGTCGGCTCCCCCGGTGCGCGCCGCGACCACCCTGGACATCCCGTTCCGCAGCCTCGACGGGGTGCTGGCCGGGGTGCCCGTCACCCTGCGGGTGCAGAACCAGATGGACCCCGCCGACCCGGACAACTACGCCCACCTGATGCACCGCATCAGCATCGGCACGGAAGCCGGAAACCTGACCCTGGTCAACACCCACGGGCCGGTCGTCTGGTCGGCCCGCCCCGACTTCCCCCGCGAGGTCGCCGACCCGAACGCCGACCCCCACTACGCCACCATGCCGGACGACGCGCAGGCGCCCAGCGCCGTCGTGCTCGGACCGGGCACCGTGCCGTCGTACCGGCACATCTTCCGCAGCCTGTGGCCGGCCGGCATCGCGCACGCCCTCACCGAGCTGCACCAGGCCGCCCAGGAACGGCAGGACCCGCTGCGCCGCGGCCAGTACCACCTGTCGCTGTGCAAGCTGTGGCAGGACCTGACCCTGCGGCTCGGGCCACCGGAGCTGCTGTCCTCCACCCCGCCCGAACCGCTGACCGACGACGACCTCAAAGCCATCGCCGCCGCCGGTGACGAGGCGGCGCGGCCGTGAGGGCGACCGCGGAGGCCGCGTCCTGGTTGCGCCGCTACCGGCCGCGTCCGGCCGCGACCCGGCGCCTGGTCTGCTTCCCGTACGCCAGCGGCAACGCGACCTTCTACCGGCAGTGGGCCGTACGGCTGCCCGCCGAGGTCGAGGTGGTGGCGGTGCAGTATCCCGGCCGGCTGGACCGGATCCACGAGCCGTGCGTACGGGACATGGCCACGATGGTCGACGGGATCGTCGCCGCGCTGCAACCGCTGCTGCACACCGACTTCGCCCTGTTCGGTCACAGCATGGGTGCCGCCGTCGCGTACGAGGTGGCGCACCGGCTCGAACACGGCCTCGGTGTTCCGCCGCGCCGGCTGGTCGTCTCCGGTCGCCCGGCCCCGCAGCACCACCGGCCGGGCGTCAAGCACCTCGGCAGCGACGAGGAACTCTGGGACGAGCTGCGCCGCCTCGGCGGCACCACCGACGAGGCGCTGGCGCACCCGGAGCTGCGCAGCGCACTGATGCCCACGCTGCGGGCCGACTACCGCCTCGTCGAGACGTACCGGCCCGCCTTCGGTGCGCCGCTGTCGGTGCCGGTCACCGCGATCACCGGCGACGACGACCCGGAAGCGCACGTGCCCGAGGTCGCCGACTGGCGGCGCTGCACCTCCGGGGAATTCCAGCTCCGGGTGCTCCCCGGGCACCACTTCTACCTGATCGACCGGCAGGCCGAGGTGCTCGACCACCTCCGCGAGGCGCTCGGGCTGCCCGCCGGTCAGCCCCACTGACCGCCGACAGCCCCGTTGGCCGCCGGTCAGCCCCGTCGAGCGCCGGTCACGGCGCCGCGAGCACCCCCGCCGGCCCGGCCGGCGCCGGCTCCCCGAGACGGAACCGGCCGGCGAGGTAGTCCTGCCACATGGGCCGGCGGCGGGGCTTGCCGCTGCTGGTGCGCGCCACGGCACCCGCCGGCACGACCACCGGCTCCACCGGCACCCCCTCCGCAGCGACCTCGGCCGCGGCGCACGCCGCTGGCAGCCAGCCCGGCTCGGGCCGGACCAGCAGCAGGACCACCCGGGGTGCGTCACCGACCTGCCCGAGCAGGGCGGTGATCCGCCCGACCGGCGCCCCGCAGGCCGAAACCGCCGCCGCCTCGACGTCCTCGGCGAGCAGCATCCGGCCGCGCACCTTGACGCCGTCGCCGAGGCGGCCCAGCACGAACAGTTCCCCATCGGCGAGGAAGCCCGCATCGCCGGTGCGCACCTCGCCGTCGACCAGCCGGGTGCCGTTGGCGGTGCCGTCCCCGACCGTCGGCAGGTAACCCGCCGCCACGGACGGGCCGCGCACCACGATCTCGCCGACCGTGCCGTCCTCGACGGCCCGGCCGTCGTCGTCCACCACCGTCACCCCTGCGCCGGCGAGCGGGCGTCCGCAGCCCACCACCTCGCCCTGCACGGTGGTGGCGGTGCGCCAGCCGGTGTCCAGCGGTACGCCGGTCACCGACAGCGTCGCCTCGGCCAGCCCGTACGCGGGCAGCAGCGCCTCGCG
Source organism: Micromonospora sp. NPDC048170 (assembly GCF_040652795.1). Taxonomy (NCBI): domain Bacteria; kingdom Bacillati; phylum Actinomycetota; class Actinomycetes; order Micromonosporales; family Micromonosporaceae; genus Micromonospora; species Micromonospora sp. NPDC048170. The sequence goes on along the minus strand of NZ_JBEZMR010000014.1, from coordinate 60,422 downwards.
GCGCAGCCCCTGCGGTGCGGCGAAGCGGGCGAACTCCGCCAGCAGCGCCGGACGGATCCGCTCCGCGCCGACGATCACCGCCCGCCACGCCGAGAAGTCCATTCCGGCCAGCGCCGCACGGGGCACCCGCCGGACGATGTGGTCCAGCCCGAAGGCCGGCATCGCGGTCAGCCGGGCGCCACGCAGACCGAAGCACTCCAGGTAGCGCAGCGGCCGGCGGACGAAGTCGCCCGGCGACATCAGCCACAGGTCCGACCCGGTGGCCACCGGCGCCAGCAGGCAGCCCACCAGGCCCATGTCGTGGTGCACGGGCAGCCAGGAGGCGGTCGGGTCGTCGGGCGTCATCCGCAGCCACCGCTGGATGCCGGCGACGGTGGCGGCCAGCGCCGGGTGGGGCACACGGACCCCGCGTACCCGGCCGCTGCTGCCCGAGGTGAACTGCACCAGCGCCAGCCCGGCCGGCCCGGTCGTCGCCCCCCAGCGGCCGTCGGCAGCGTCGAGCAGCCCCTCGCTGTCGTACGCTGGCACGCCCGCCCCGGCACACACCTCGGCCACCGGGGACAGCGCGGGATCGTGCACGACCAGCCGCGGTGTGCTGGCCCGCAGCACGCCGCGCAGGTGCTCGGCCCAGCGGGCCCGGTCCCCGAAGGGCGGCGGTGGCGCCACCGGCGAGGCGGCGGCGCCGGCCAGCATGGTGCCGAACAGCAACCCCACGAACCGTGGACCGGTGGTCTCCACGATCGACACCACCTCGCCCGCGCCCACCCCGGCGCCGCGCAGCGCAGCCGCGTACCGGCGTACCAGGTCCGCCAGCTCGGCGTACGACCAGAGCCGCCACGACCCGTCGGGTTCGGCGAACCGGATGCCGCGCCGCTCGTCGGGCCGGTCCAGCCAGCTGAGCGGTCCGGTCACGCGGGCGCCGCCTCGATGATCGGGAACATCGGGGTGGAGATGCTGCGGACCAGTTTCAGTCCGGCCCGGCCCAGCAGCTCGTCCTGCTGTTCGAGGGTCCGCGCGCCGCCTGCGGTCAGGGTGTGCATGAGCAGGTCCATGCGGCGCGCCAGGGCCGGCACCTCGGCCTCCTGCCGCCCGGCCTCCATGATGAACAGCCTGCTGTGCGGCTTCATCGCGGCCCGGACGCGGCCGAGAATGCCCACCACCTCGTCGTCGCTCCAGCTGTAGAGGATGCGCTTGAGCACGTACGCGTCGCCGCCGGGCGGGATCGGTCCCTCCAGGAAGCTGCCGGGCACCACCTCCACCCGGTCGGCGACCCCCGCGGCGGCCAGGACGGCGGGGGCGTTGGCCACGACGCCCGGCAGGTCGAACAGCACCCCCCGGGCGCCCCGGACCCGGCGCAGCAGGCTGGCCAGGAAGCCACCGTTGCCGCCGCCGACGTCCACAATGCTGTCGAAGCGCCGCCAGTCGCAGGACCGCAGCACCGCCAGCAGTTCCATGCCGGTGACCCCGCTCATCACCTTGTCGAACGCCTCTCCGTCCTCGGGCTGGGCGCGCAGGTGCTCCCACATGGATCGGCCGTGCACCACGTCGAACGCGGGCCCGCCGGTGCGGATCGACTCGGCGAGCCCCTCCATCGCCCGGGTGCACGCCACCGGGGAGAGGAAGATGTCGCGTGCCGAGTAGGGATGCCCCTCGCGCAGCAGGTCGGACAGCGGGGTCAGCGCCACGCTGTCCGGCTCCACGAGCTCGAACAGGTCCCGGGTCGCCAGGTACTCCAGCGTCTTGCGGAGGGTGGGCTCGTGGGTCCCGGTGGTCTGGGCCAGCCGGGACATCGGCACCGGCCCGTCCACCAGGTGGTCGGTCACGCCGAGCAGGCAGACTGCCCGGATGGTGTACGGCAGTAGGTAGTCGCCGAGTTCAAGGAGCTTGAAGATCGAATCAGCGTCGATGGTGCGCCTGGTGCCCACGGGTGTCTCCGTCCCTTCGCGTGAGGCTCCGGCGGCGCCTGGCCACCGGAGTCGCGTGGCGGGGTGTCAGGAACCGGCCTCGTCCAACTCGGCCTGCAACTTCCTGGACGCGAGCCGGCGCCACGCATCGGTGATCAGCTCTCGCAGCTGTGTCGGGTCGACCGTCGCCAGTTCGACGAAGGTCCAACCGCTCTGCCCGTACTTGTTGTTCGGCGCCGAGAAGGTCGCCGGGTCCTCGCTGATGAGCGCCGCCTGCTCGGCGACGTCGATCCGCAGCCCCATCACACCGGGCCTGGGTAGGGTGCAGAAGATCTTGTTGCCGACCCGGAAGTCGGTCACGTCGAAGTGCGCCGACTGGTGCGCTCCGGGAAGCGACAGGGCGATGCTGCTGACGGTTTCGGGGCTGACCACTGCGGCCTCCTCGGTCGTGGACGGAACGCATCACGCTAACGCCCGTCGGGCGTGCTCGGGGTGATCTCGTCCGGGCCGCCGCGTCGCAGCAACTGCTCGGCCACCCGGCCGTGCGGGTCGTCGCCGAACCCCGGGAAGGCCTCCAGCCACAGCGCCCGGCGCAGCCACCGGTGCAGCGGGTACTCCCAGGTCACCCCCATCCCGCCGGTGATCTGGACGGCGGTCTCGCAGGTGCGTACCGCCGCGCTGCGCGCCACCAGTACCGCCTCGTCGACCGCCTGGGCGCACGCCGGTGACGTCTCGGGATCGTTCTGCACCAGCCAGGCGGCCCGGTACGCCAGTGACCGGGCCGACTCGGTGTCGACGTACGCGTCGGTCAGCTGGTGCGCCACGGCCTGGAAGCTGCCGATCGGCCGCCCGAACTGCTCCCGCTGGCGGGCGTGGGCGACGGCCATGTCCAGCGCGCCTGCCGCGACGCCGACCGCTTCGGCGGCCAACAGCACGCCGACGCACAGCTGGGCCCGGCGCGCCGCCTCCGGGGTGTCGGTCGGCTCGACGAGCAGCCGCGCCGGCGTGCCGTCCCACCGGACCCGGGCCATCCGGCGCAGCGTGTCCAGTGTCGACAGCTCCTCGACGGCCAGCCCGGGGGCGCCGGTGTCGCAGGCGAACACGGCGGGTCCCTGCTCGGTGTGGGCGCGTACCACGACGCAGCGCACTGCGCCCGCCTGCGGCACCGCCGGCACGTGCCCGGTGAGCGTCCAGCCCTGCGGCGAGCGGGTTGCCCGCACCGTCCCGGCACCGGGGTGCGCAGCGCCGTCCGGGGCGCCGTCGGCGAATGTCGCCGGCACGGTCAGGGGCTCCCCGGCGGCCCGGGCGTACGGTGCGGCCAGGGCAACCGTCGTCCACCACGGCGTCGGGTGCAGGCACCGCCCGCTCTCCTCGGCCAACAGCGTCAGCTCGACCATGTCGAGGTCGTCGTCCAACCAGCCCTGCCGGATCAGCTCGGGCCAGGTACCCGCCTCGCTCCCGCCGGGGCCCTCCGCCAGGGCACACACCCGCATCGCCGGGAAGTGCCGCTCCAGGTGGTCACGGGCGGCCCGACGGATGTCGCGCTGCTCATCGGTGAGGGCAAAGTCCATGGTCTTCTCCGTGTCGTCGCGGGCCGGTGGTCACTGGCGGGATCTGGGCAGGCCCAGCACGCGCTCGGCGACGATCCCGCGAAGGATCTCGGAGGTGCCGCCCTCGATCGTGTTCGCCCGGCTGCGTAGCCGTTGCCGCTGCCAGTACCCGTGCCAGGCGGCGTCGTCGCCGTCGAGCAGCGCCGCTGGGCCCTGGATGCGCAGCGCGAGGGCGCAGACCCGCTGGTGCAGCAGCGACCATTCGAGCTTGAGGATGGACGCCTCCGCGCCGGGCTCGCCGGACCGGCGCAGCGCGGCCAGCGACCGGTAGCCGGTGTACCGCAGCCCCTGCAACCGGGCGTGCAACGTGGCCAGCTCGCGGCGGACGGCGGGGTCGCCCTCGGCGCCGACCTCGCGCACCAGCCGCAGCAACCGGTCGAACTGCGCGACCAACCGGGCGGTGAGGGTGATCCCGAACGTGCCCCGCTCGTGGGCCAACGTGGACAGCGCCACCGACCAGCCCCTGCCGACCTCGCCCACGACGTCCGCGTCGCCGACCGGCGTCTCGGTCAGGATGATCTGGTTGAAGTCGGTGTCGCCGTTGAGCTGCCGCAGGGGCGACACCTTCACCCCCGGCGCCCGCATGTCCAACAGGAAGCACGTCAGGCCCTGGTGCTTTGGTTCGGCGGGGCCGGTGCGGGCCAGCAGCAGGCAGTGGTCGGCCAGGTGGGCGTAGGAGGACCAGACCTTCTCGCCGTCGAGCAGATAGCCGTCCGGCTCCGCCCGCCGGGCCGAGGTGCGCACCGCCGCCAGGTCGGAGCCGGCCTCCGGCTCCGAGAAACCCTGGCAGAACAGGGTACGACCGGACAGGATGCCGGGCAGGTAGCGCGCCTTCTGCTCGTCGGTGCCGTGCGCGATGAGCGTCGGGCCGACCATGTTCATTCCGATGATGTTGATGTGGTCCGGCGCGCCGGCGCGGGCGGTCTCCTCGACAAAGATGGCCTGGTAGGCGGCGCTCAGCCCGCGGCCGCCGTACTCCTTCGGCCAGGTGATACCGGCGTAGCCGGCCTCGGACAGGTCGCGGCTCCACTCGCGCAGCTGCGCGGTGCTCCACGTACGGGAAGGGTCGTCGTCCGGCAGGCGGGACCGGAGCCAGTCGCGCAGCCCGGCGCGGAACGCGGCCTCGGCCGGGTCGTCGTGCAGGTTCAACGCCGTCCTCGCTTCCTGGCGGCCGGGTCCGGGCGCCTCAGGCTGGTCACTGTCACGCCAGGCGCACCGCGAGCGGCACCCGGTCGTACGTGCGGAAGTTGAAGCGCGGCCGACGCACCGGCTCGCCGTCGAACTCGATGGCACTGGTACGACTCAGCAGCCGGTCGAACACGGCGAGGCCTTCGGCGCGGGCCAGGGCGGCGCCCAGGCAGTGGTACACGCCGGCTCCGAAGCTGAGGTGCTGGTTGGGCCGGCGGCCGACGTCGAAGCGGTCCGGCTCGTCGAACTGCTCCGGGTCCCGGTTGGCCGATCCGACCAGCAGGTAGAGGACGCGGCCGGGGCGGATGACCCGGCCGGCGACCTCCACCGGTTCGACCGGGCTGCGCATGGTCACCTGGATCGGCGCCTCGTAGCGCAGCATCTCCTCGATGGCGGTGGCGGTGCCGGCGGCCCCCGCCCGTAGCCGGGCAAGCTGGTCGGGGTGCTCCAGCAGGGCGACCATGCCGTTGGAGATCATGCCCATCGACGTCTCGAAGCCGGCGTAGAAGACCGTGATGGCGTTGTCGACGATCTCCTCGCGGCGCAGTCGCTGCCCGTCCGACTCGGTCGTGGCCATCCGGGTCAGCAGGTTGTCGCCGCCGGGACCGTCCTCGACGAGGTCACCGAGGTACGCGCGCAGCCAGCGCAGCGACCGGACCGCCTCGTCGACGTCATGGTCGTTGCCGAACGCCACGTCGCTGAAGGCTCTGACCAGCTGTGCCGCGTGCGGCCACAGTAGGGCACGGTCGGCTGCCGGCACCCCGAGCAGATCGCAGATGACCATCAGCGGAAAGGGCAGCGCGAGGTCGGCGACCAGGTCCATCCGGCCGGTCGCCAGAACGGGTTCGAGCAGCTCGTCCACGAGGGAGGTCATGCGTTCGCCGAGCCGCCGGACCAGGCCGGGGCTGAACGAGCTGACCAGGACCCGGCTGGCGAGCCGGTTGCGCTGGCCGAGGTTCTGCCCGGACAGGAAGCCGCTCAGCTCCGGGTCCCCGACGGTGAAGCGGTAGTACTGCTCGGGCAGGGTCTTGGTCAGCCGCTGGTCCTTGAGCAGGGCGGCCACCTCGCGGTAGCCGGGGACCACCCACTGTCCCGGCCCGTTGCTCAGCACGGCGCCGGTACGGCGCAGCTGCTCGTACGTGGGGAAGGGGTCGGCCAGCAGCCGCGGGTCTGAGACGTCGAAGCTGACCCGTGGCGCGCGAACGGCTGTCATTGGGGCCTCCCGACGGGACCGGTACGGCGTGCACGCCCCGCGTCCGCCGCCGATTATTCGGGCTCTCCGAAACTCGTGTCAAGGAGTGTTTGCGGAGACTGTGGGAGTATCTTCAGGACACTCGTAACCACGCGCTCGCTGCGGTAGCGTCGCCGGTATGCGAGAGGAACCGGCTTCGGTGGGTCAACGCCTCCTGTGGCTGATGGACCACTATCGAGGGCAGCAGCACTCACTCAACGAGCAGGTGGTGTGGCACCTGCGCGGGGACTGCGACGTCGCCGCCCTGCGCCGCGCCGTGGACCTGTTGCACGAGCGGCACGAGTCGCTGCGGACGACATTCGTCGCCCGGCGGCGCCAGCTCGTCCAGGTGATCAATCCGCCGCGCCCGGTCGAGCTGCTTCGGGCGGACGTCTCCGGGCACGCCGATCCCCGGCGGGCCGCCCGCGAACACATCGCAACCGAGCTGTCCGTCGCCGTGGACATCGACGTGTGGCCCACCCGGCCCACGCTGATCACCGTCGGCCCCGAGCACCACGTCTTCGTGCTGACCATGCACCACTACGTCAGCGACGACTGGTCCAACGCGCTGCTGTCACGCGACATCCGCGCGCTCTACCAGGGCGAGGAGCTGCCGGAGGTCGGCTGGCAGTACGCCACGTGGGCGGCCTGGCAGCGGGAGCGGATCTCCGGGCCGGACTCGGGGGCGCTGTTCGACCACTGGCGTGGGCAGCTCGACGGAGCGCGGCTGGTAGGCCTGCCCGAGCGCGCCGAGGTCCTCCGAGGCCCCGACGAGCCGGCCTGGGTGTCGGTGGAGCTGGCCATCGACCCGCACGTCACGCAGGGGCTGCACCAGCTTGCCCGCCGGCAACGCACCACCCTCTTCCCGGTGATGCTCTCCCTGTTCTACCTGGTGCTGCACCGGGCCACCGGCCAGTCGGACCTGACGGTGGCGTCGCTGTTCGCCAACCGCAGCCGGCCGGAGGTCCGCGACACGGTCGGCTTCTTCGTGTCCATGGTGCTGCTGCGCGGCCGGGTGGTCGCCGCCGAACCGTTCACCGACCTGCTGCGTCAGGTACGCAACGTGGTGATGGAGGGCCTGCGCCACCAGGAGTTGCCGGCGCAGCTGCTGCCGCCCGGGACGGTCACGGGCGAGGGCCGCACCGACGACGTCATGTTCCAGCTGCTCGGGTCGTTCGTGCCGAGGGCCGACATGAGCGGCGACGAGCTGGACGACCTTGAGGCGCAGCTCGAGCGCAGCCGGTTCGCGCTGGAGTTCGTCGTCGTACCGCAGGATGACGCGCTCACCGCCGTCCTCATGTGCGACCGCGACCGGTTCACCCCGGACTGGGCGCGGCAGCTCGTCAAGGACTACGTGGAGCTGGCTGCGGCGGTGGTGACGGATCCGCACCGCCTGCTGGGCACGCCGTCCTGAGAAGCCGCCATGCGGTGGAGCCCTGCGGCGTTGCCGTAGGTCCAACGGCGGCGCAACGACAGGCGACGGCGCGACAGGCAGAGCGGGGGCGGCCGGCGGCACCCCGCCGACCGCCCCCGTCGCATCCGGAAGGGCGGTCACCCGGCCTTGGGTAGCTCCCGCAGGCCGAAGGCGACGCCCTGGCTGTCGCGGCACTCGGCGAACGCGCCGTACTGCGGGCTCGGGGGCCGCAACGGGCCCACCTCGCCGCCCAGCTCCTTGACCCGTTCGACGGCCGCTGCCAGGTCGTCCACCGCGAAGTAGACGATGATGTGCGGAGGGTCGGTGTCCGGGTGGGAGCCGGCCTCCAGGCCCGGGGCCGCGCCCGGCATCTCGATGTACGACCCGTGGGTGAGCATCGTGAACTTCCAGCCGAACAGCGCCTCGTAGAAGTCCCGGGTGCGTTCGGGAACCGGAACTGCAAACTCGATGAACGAAGGTTCTCCTGCCACGGCGCCCTCCGGTGCGTGATCTGTCGGGGGAGATGTCCTAGCATCATAACGGGCATTGGCTCGTCTTTGGCAGACACACAAGGACGCTTGTAAAGACGAGTTCTGGTGGTTGGCGGGTCAGCCACCGCGGCAGCCGACGCGGCCACCGGGCCCATCGGCCCGCACCATCGGCCCCCCGGGGCCCCGTGAACGGAGGGCACCGCTGTGACTGTCTCCATCGACGAGTCCATGAGCCTGCGACAGGCGCGCGAGATCGCCGACGAGGTGTTCTTCCCCGCCGCGCTGGCGGTCGACGGCGCCGACCGCGTCCCCATCTCCCACCTGGACCTGCTCGCCGAGCAGGGCTTCTACGGACTGGCCGCGCCCCCGGAGTTCAACCGCCTCGACCTGCCGGGCTTCCCGGCGGTGTGCCGGGTCATCGAGACCCTCGCCAGCGGCTGCCTCACCACCACGTTCCTGTGGGCCCAGCACCACAATGCGGTGATGGCGGCGGCCAACACCAGCAACGCCCAGCTACGGGCGGCCTGGCTGGAGCCGCTGGCCGCGGGGCAACGCCGGGCGGGGCTGGCGATCGGCGCGGCGGTGCGGCCCGGTCCGGCGGCCCTGTCGGCGACGCCGGCCGTCGGTGGGTTCCTGTTCTCCGGCGCCGCGCCGTGGGTGAGCGGCTGGGGCCTGGTCGACACGATCTACGTGGCCGCCCGGCTCGCCGACGACACGCTGGTCTTCGCCCTGGTCGACGCCGCGACGAGTGACACGCTGACCGTCGAGCCGCTGCGGATGTCGGCGGTGAACGCCAGCAGCACCGTGACGGTCACCTTCGACAACCACTTCGTGCCTGCCGACCGGGTCGCCAACCAGATGCCGCTCCAGGCGTGGCAGCAGCGGGACCCGGCGACGCTGCGCTTCAACGGTTCCCTCGCGCTCGGGGTGGCTGACCGGGCGATCGAGCTGGCGGACGAGCCGCGGTTGCGCCCGCAGCTCGACGCCGTCCGTGACCGCCTCGACGCGGCAGACCCGGAGACCATGCCCGCTGCCCGGGCCGCCGCCTCGGAGCTGGCGTTGCGGGCCGGCGCGAACCTCGCCGTGGCCGCCGGCAGCCGCGCGGTCCTGCTCGACCAGCACGCCCAGCGGCTGGTGCGGGAGGCGACCTTCCTGCTGGTCTTCGGCTCCCGCCCGGGCATCCGCGATGCCCTGCACACCGCGTTCACCACATCCACGGGCGTCGCCTGACAGTGCCGCGGCGGTGCCGCCGGGCACCGCACCGGCACGGGGCCCGCGACGCGTACGACCGGCGTCGCGGGCCCCGTGTACCGGCCTATCGCATCCCGTCGACCATCCGAGCCACAGCCTGCGCCTGCTCGCGGTCGACCACCGTGAAGTGGTCGGCCTCCAGCATGTGGAAGCGGGCCGGGAGCGTGGCCGCGGCGTGCCGCAGCGGCGACAGGTAGCCCGCCGCCGGACCGATCAGACCCCGCGACGCCTCCACCACGTCCAGCTCCAGGCCCTCTTCGGCGACGAACGAGTACCTGAGCAGCGCCCGGGTGTTGGCCTCGAAGACCCCGTACACCGTCTGCAACTCGGCGTACGTCAGCGATTTCAGCTCCTTGAGCTGCGGTGGGGGCGCGGCCCACGTCCGGCGTAGCGTCTCCTGTGCGGCGTTCGGGTTGCACGGGTCGCTCGTCACCTCCACCGGCGTGCCGGCGAGGTTGTGCAGGAACGCCTTCACGAGGGAGGCGTCGTCGACCGTGGGGTTGGTGCCGCAGCCGATCCACGGGTCGATGAGCAGCACCGCGCACTCCCGTCCCTGCCGCCGCAGCTGCCGGGCCATCTCGTACGCCACCACGCCGCCCAGCGACCAGCCGGCCAGCCGGATTGCCCGGTCGGGCGGCTCGCTCGCCAGGACCGGCGCGAGTTCCGCCAGGTAACCGGTGGCCAACTCCTCGATGGTCACGCCCGGCTGCGCCGGCGACGGTGCGGCCAGGCCGAGCACCCGGTGCCGCTCGCCCAGCTCGGCCAGCAGCGGGCGGTAGCACAGCAGGTCGCCGCCGACCGGGTGCACCAGGACCAGCGGGCGGTGCCCGTTGTCGGACAGCGTGACCAGGCTGCGCGACGGCCCCGTGCGGCAGGCGGCGTCGAGCAGTGCGGCTATCTCCGCGATGGTGCCCGAGGTGTAGAGTGTGGCCAGCGGCAGCCGCCGCCCGAACTGCTGCTCGATGCGGTTCATCAGTCGCGCCGCCAGGAGCGAACTGCCGCCGTAGGCGAAGAAGTCGACGGAGCGGGCGACCTCCGGCACCTCCAACAGCTCCTGCCACAGCGTGGCCAGGGCCCGCTCGGTGCCGGTTCGGGGCGCGTCGTCGACATGCCGGGTGGCCCCTACATCGACCGCCCGCTCGGCCAGCTGCCGCCGGTCGACCTTGCCGTTGGCGGTCAGCGGCAGCCGCGACCGCACGTCGATGCTGCGCGGCACCATGTAGTCCGGCAACCGGGACGCGAGGTGGTCCTTCAGTTGCGTGACCAACTGCTCGGCCGGGGTCTGCGAGGCCACGAAGGCGACCAGCGACACGGCCCTTCCGTCGGTGCGGGTGACCACGGCGGCGTCGGTGACCGCCGGGTGGGCCAGCAGTGCCGCCTCGATCTCGCCGAGCTCCACCCGAAAACCGTTGACCTTGACCTGCGGGTCCTCCCGGCCGAGAAACTCCAGCGTGCCGTCGGGCCAGTAGCGGGCCCAGTCGCCCGTACGGTAGATCCGTTCCTGCTGCCGCGGGTGCACGAGGAACGACGCGGCGGTCAGTTCCCCGTCGCCCAGGTAGCCCAGGGCGAGGCCGCGCCCGCCGATGAACAGCTCGCCCGGCACCCAGTCGGGACGGTCTCTCAGGCGGGCGTCGAGCACCTGGAAACGCTGGTTGCGCAGCGGGTGACCGTACGGGATCGAGATCCAGTGCGGGGGTATCCGTACCGGCACCGGGTGGTAGTTGGACCAGATGGAGGCCTCCGTCGCGCCACCGAGGCTGACGCAGGCGGCGTGCGGAGCGATCTCCGCCAGCTCCGCGCCGAGGTTGATCGGTACCCAGTCGCCGCTGACCATGGCCAGCCGCAGCTCGGTGAGCGGGTGCCGGCCGCTGGTGCGTACGAACTCCACGAACATCGCCAGGTAGGCCGGGACGCTGTTCCACACCGTGACTCCGGTGACCTGGGACAGTTCGTAGAGGTGGGTGACCTCGCGCTCCTGCCCGGCGGCCGGTACGACCACCACCCCGCCGGCGGCGAGCATCCCGAACACGTCCCACACCGACAGGTCGAACGTGTAGTCGGAGACGGCGAGCACCCGGTCGCGGGGGCTGAGCCCGAACCGCTCGTTGATGTCGACAAGCGTGTTGACGACGCTGCCGTGCGAGATCATCACTCCCTTCGGCGTGCCGGAGGTACCGGAGGTGAAGATGACGTACGCCAGCGACTCCGGGCTGACGTCGACCGCCGGCCGCGCCGCGCCGTCCTGCCGGGCGACGGCGGTGGCGATGTCGATGGTCCGCCCACCTGCGTACGGCTCCTCGCCCTGGATGCTGCGGTCGGCCAGCAGCACCCGCAGTCCACAGATCTCGGCCACCTGCTCGCGGCGGCGGCGGGGCCACTGCGGCGAGACCGGCACGTACGCGGCCCCGGCCATCAGCACCCCGAGCAACGCGATGATCTGGTGCGCCCCGCGCAGCGCCTGCACGCCGACCACCTCGCCCGGCCGTACCCCCGCCGCGACGAGCTCCGCCGCGAGGGCGTTGGCCTGGTCGCGCAGCTGGGCGTAGGTGATCTCCCGGCCGTCGGCGATCACCGCGAGCCGGCCCGGCTGCCGCTCGGCCTGCTCCTCGAAGAGCTGATGCATGGTGGCCACCCGGGCCGGTGCGGCGGTGTCGTTGACCTGCTCGCGGATCTTCAGCTGGGCCGCCGGGGTGAGATCGAACGATTCCATCCCCCACGCCTCGTCCTCGGTGGCCAGCCGGACCAGCAGGGACCGGTAGGCGGCGAACATGTCGTCGATCAGGCCCGCCGGGTAGAGGTCGTCCGCGCTGTCCCAGGTGGTGACGAGGGCGTTGCCGGCCACGAACACCTGGTGGTCCAACGCGACCTGCGGCGTGCGGACCTTGCCCTCCAGCCGCTGCCAGCCGAGGTGTTCCAGGAAGACGCCGCTGTCCGGCTCCCCGACGCCGAGCATGCTGGTGAACACCACCGGCATCAGTGCGTTACGGGCGTTGCCCGTCCGCTGGTTGAGCTGTCGGATGACGGAGACTCCGCCGAAGGAGGAGTGCTCCATGTCCTGAAGCAGTTGCCGACGCCAGGCGCGGGCCCGGTCGAGGAAGGTGTCGCCCGGGTCACCCGGGCGGCACTCCATCAGCAGGGTGCTGCTGAAGTTGCCGATGATCTTGTCGGCCTCCGGGTGGAACGGCAGCCGGTCGCCGTACATGATGTTGATGGTGAAGTCGGCGTTCTTCGACCAGTGCCGCAACACCTCGCAGAACGCCGCGCCGAGCACCATCGTGCCGGTGAGCCGATTCTTCCTGATGCGTGCGGCCAGGCTGGTCCACTGCTCGGCAGTGAGCTTGAAGACCCGGCGCACCAGGCGCGGGCTGGGATCGCCGGTCATCCGGCGGCGGGGCAGCTCCGGCGCCGCGGGCAGGCGGTCCAGCCGGTCGAGCCAGTAACGGCGGGCCCGCTCGTGCTCGGCGCTGTCCTTGCGTCGCTCGAACTCGTTACGGTACTCCCGGAAGGTGTACCGCAGCGGGGGCAGCGACTCACCGTCCAGCAGGGCCCGCAGCTCCTGGGCGAAGATCTCACCCGAGAACCCGTCGATGGCCAGCAGCCGCGCGCACACCTGCACCACGACGTGGGTGTCCAGGGCGAAGACGAAGACCTCGAACGGAGCGTGCCCGTCGCGCGGTGGCCCCTCGTCGTAACAGCGCTCCCGATTGCGGGTGAGAAGCCGCCGGCAGACATGTTCCGGCTGGCCGCGCAGCGACCGGTAGGTCAGCGGTACCGGCAGTTCGTCCTGCACGTGCAGCAGGCCCGTCTCGTCGAACGACGCCCGGAGCATCTCGTGCCGGTTCATGAGCTGCTGCAGGGCCGCGCTGAACGTGCGGATGTCCAGCTCCTGGCAGGCGTACTCCTCGAAGAAGAGGGCGGGACCACCGAGCTGAAAGTCGCCCAGTTCGCCGAGCAGATACGCGTACTGCAGGTCACTCAACGGCGCCGAGCGGGACGGTGCCGGCGGCGGGGCCTGTGGGAGGCCGGCTGATGATGGGTGGTGCTCCGATCTCGCGATGTCCATGACGTTCCCTCGGGGTGGCCGGTCGACAAGAAGGTGGTACGAATGCCCTGCCGGAGGTGCGCTCGGGCGGTCTCTCGGGATGCGGTTGGCCGAGGACCTTTGGCGACCGGGCGAGGGATCAGCACGGGCCGTACGGCGGGCTACCGTGCGGTGGCCCGCAGGTCGTTCACCGCCCCGGTCAGTTCTGCGGGGGTGGGCCGGTCGAAGACCTCGATCATCGGCAGTTGTACGCCGAAGACGATGTTCACCCAGTGCACGATGGCCGCCGCCGCCATCGAGTCGCCCTCGAGATCGTCGAAGAAGTCGGTGTCCGACTCCACCTGGCGGCCGAATATGTTCTTCCAGATGTCGAGCATCTGCTGTTCGCTTGTCACGATGCCTCCCCACGACGTGCCCGGTCGCCGAGCGCGGCCGGTGCTCACCTCGAAGCAGGTGCCGGCCCCCACGGACGGATGCCGAGGTCATTTATCAGTGTTTTTGTCTCGAGAAAGGCGTCGACGCCTGCCCTGCCCATCTCCCGTCCCCAACCCGAGCCCCGCATTCCGCCGAAAGGCAGCGCCGGATCGAGCACGTGCCAACTGTTGATCCACACGGTGCCGGCGTGCAGCCGGCGGCCAACCTGGTGCGCCAGGCCCAGGTCGCGGGTGAAGACGCCGGCGGCGAGCCCGTACGGGCTGTCGTTGGCCAGTGCCACCGCCTCCTGCACCGTGTCGAAGGGCTGTGCCACCAGCACCGGGCCGAAGATCTCCTCGCGGACCACCGGCGCCTGCGGGTCGGCGTCGGTCACCACGGCCGGAGTGCAGAAGAAGCCCGGCGAGTCCAACGCGTGGCCGCCGGTGACCCGCGCGCCGCCGTCGCGGGCCGAGCGCAGGTAGGACAGCACCCGCGCCCGGTGCTCCGCGGAGATCAGCGGCCCCATGTCCGTGTCCCGGTCCAGACCGTCGCCGAGCCTGATCGCCGCGGCCCGCTCCCGGATTCCCGCGACGACCTCGTCGAAGACCGGCCGCTGCACGTACAGACGAGAACCGGCCACGCAGGTCTCACCCTGGTTGTAGAAGATCGCGTGGGCCGCGCCGTCCATCGCCCGAGACAGGTCGGCGTCGCTGAACACGATGCTCGGTGACTTGCCGCCCAGTTCCAGGGTCACCCGCCGGAAGTCGACGGCCGCGGCCCGCACGATGCTGCGTCCGACCTCCGTCGACCCGGTGAAGGTGACCTTGTCGACGTCCGGGTGCGCGGCGAGCGCCGCGCCGGTGGCGGCGTCGCCGGTGACGACGTTCAGCACGCCCGGCGGCAGGCCGGCCTCCTGCGTCAGTTGTGCGAGCAGCAGCGCGGACAGCGGCGTCTGCTCGGCGGGCTTCAGCACGATGGTGCAGCCCGCCGCCAGTGCGGGCGCCACCTTCGCCGCGGCCATGTAGAGCGGGAAGTTCCACGGGATGATGGCCGCCACCACGCCCACCGGCTCGGGCACGGTCAGGGCGATGTGCCGCTCCGGGCTGCCGGTGTAGATCGAGGCGTTCTCGCCGTTCAACCGGCCGGGCCAGCCGGCCATGTAGTGGAACACCGCAGCGGCGGCCGGGACGTCGCCGGCCCGGGCCACCCGCAGCGGCTTGCCGTTGTCGAGGCAGTCGAGCAGAGCCAGCCGGTCGGCATGCTGGAGGATCAGGTCGCCGACCCGGTGCAACAGCCGGGACCGGGCAGCGGGAGACATCCGGTGCCATCGGGACCCGGGCCGACCGGCTGCGCTCGCCGCGGCGACGGACCTCGCCACATCGGTGGCACCAGCGTGCGCGACCGTCGTCAGCGTCTCCTCTGTGGACGGACGCAGACACGTCAATTGGCGATGGTCGTCGGCGGGCGACCATCTGCCTCCGATGAACAGCCCTCGGGGCAGATCGTCCAGACAGGACATAGATAGCCTGTCGGTGTGTGTGGTCGCCGACATGCGAGAGACGCTAGCGTAAATATCAGCCTCGGCATACCCTCGATCGGGCCTAGCTAACGGCGCAAAACGGCAGCCAGACTCGGGCTTTCTGGCGAGAACATCGGGGTACGTGATGAGATGTCCGCGGAGTGTTTATCGCGTCTTTGACAGGATGCATGCCAAAAAGCATGGCGGGCGTAGTTGGCCGGCCAGCTTTGCCGATCGGCTGACCCATCCGGTGCCCGGCTCCCGGGCGGTCCGCAAGCTGATGGCCGAGGGTGGGATGAGGCCCGACCTGAGCCAGGTCGACCAGATTCCCGTCCACTCCGCCGCCGACCGACTGCCGCCCGCCGGCGCGGGCGAGGTGGTGGCCACCTGGGTCGGTCACGCCTCGTTCGTGCTCCAGATCGGCGGGCTCGTGGTGCTCACCGACCCGGTGTGGTCACGGCGCATCCCCGGGGTACGGCCCCGCTTCACCCCACCAGGCCTGAGCTGGGAGGCCCTGCCCCCGGTCGACGCCGTGGTCATCAGCCACAACCACTTCGACCACCTCGACGCGCCCACGATCCGCCGGCTGCCGCGCCACGTCCTGATGCTCGTGCCGGGCGGGCTGGGCTGGTGGTTCCGCCGGCTGGGGTTCACGGCCGTCACGGAGCTGGACTGGTGGGAGAGCGCCCGCCTCGGCGCGGTCGAGTTCCAGTTCGTTCCGGTGCACCACTGGAGCCGCCGGACACTCTTCGACGGCTGTCGGAGCCTGTGGGGTGGCTGGATGCTGGAGGCCGACGCCGACCCCGCCGGCGGCGTCCCGTCCAGGCGTGTCTTCTTCGCCGGGGACTCCGCCTACGGGCCCTACTTCGCGGAGATCGGGCGCCGCTGCGGCCCGGTGGACCTCGCCCTGATGCCGGTCGGCGCCTATCTTCCCCGCTGGTTCATGAAGCCGCTGCACATGAACCCGGCGGAGGCCGTACGCGCCTGCGGTGACCTGGGTGCCCAGCGGATGGCCACCATGCACTGGGGAGCCTTCGCGCTTTCCGCCGAGGCGCCGTTGGAGCCGCTGAAGCAGGCCCGGCAGGCGTGGCAGGCCAGCGGGCGGGCCGCCGAGGACCTGTGGGACCTGGCGGTGGGCGAGAGCCGTATCCTGCACCGCGCGGCGACCGCGCCGGCCGCCGACTGACCTGCGCCCGACGCGGACCGCCCGCGACACCGACCGCCCGCGACACCGACCGCCCGGCGGCGACGCGGCGGGCGGTCGGTGTCGCGGCCGCGGGTCAGTCGCTGCCGCGGCTCGCGGTAGCCCGGTCGGGAGAGGCCGTACGGCGCGCGAAGAACCGGTTCGGTGCCAGCGCCGCCCGGTACGGCAGCAGCAGCGGCAGCCGGTCGCCCACCCGTTGCCGCCAGATGAAGAACTCGCCGCCCTTGTCGCCGAACGGGGCGGGCAGGAACTTGGGCTGGTTGACCGTCACGAACGCCAGCTCCGTGAACTCCGTCTTGCGACGCAGCACGAGGTCGCGCAGGATCTTCCCGCCGGTGTGGCTCGCCGCGATCCCGCTGCCGGTGTACCCGTGGCCGTAGACCATGCCCGAGTCGGTCCGGCCGAACTGCGGAATGAAGCTGTGGCTCCAGCTGATGAGCCCGCCGTTGCCGTGGCTGAACCGCACGTCCCGCCACTGTGGGAAGAACTCGCGGAACGATTCGCCCAGTTTGTCGAACGCCTCGTCGTTGCGGCGGTGGCGGGGATCGGTGTCCCTGTTGCCGAACATGTACCACAGGCCGCCCGCCCAGAGCACCCGGTTGTCGGCCGTCAGCCGCGCCGCGGTGGAGAACGACAGCGAGTTCGCCACCCCTTCCCGCCCCGGCCAGGCCACCCGGCCCAACTGTTCGTCCGTCAGCGGCTCGGTGACCAGCTGATAGTTCCACACCGGCATCTGGCGCGCGTACAGCTCGGGGAACGCGCCCTGCATGGCCTCGGTGGCCACGATCACCTCGTCAGCGGTGATCGTGCCGTGCGGGGTGGTGATCCGCCACTTCCCGTCGACCTTCTCGATCGTCTGCGCCGGCGTCTGCTCGTGCAGCACCACGCCCTGCTCCTGCACCACCCGGGCCAGCCCGCGCACCAGCCGGTACGGGTTGAGCAGCGCGCCGCTGACCTTCAGCGCCCCGAGGACGGTCGGCGAGCCGATCCGCTCCTGCGCCTGCGCCCGGTCGAGCAGGCGGAACGAGGTCACCCCGGCCCGCTGGGCCCGCTTGATCTGCAACTCCAGCCGCGCGAGCTGCTTGGTGTCGGTAGCTACCTGGAGGATGCCGGTGTTCTCGTACTGGGCGTCGACGCCGTTCTGCCGGCAGAACCGACCGATCTCCAGGATCGACCGGGCGACCGCCCGGTACACCCCACCCGCCTTCTCCGCCCCGTAGTACCAGAGCATCCGGCGCAGCACCTTGCCAGCGGTCATCTGCACGAACCCGGCGTTCATTCCGGACGCGCCGTCGCCGGCGAACTTCGCCTCCACCACCCGCACCGACATGCCCGGTTCGGCCTGCTTGAGGAAGTGCGCCGCCCACAGCCCGGTGTAGCCCGCGCCGACGATGCACACGTCGCAGGAGGCGTCGCCGTCCAGCGGCGGGCCGACGTCGGTCGGTTCTGTGGAGTGCCAGTACATCTCTGTGGACAACTGCGCCATGCGGGTCTCTCCTTAACGGCTGTCGCGGGGGCGGGCAGGTGACGGCATCACGCGGGGCGGACGGCAAGCGGGAGACGCTCGAAGGAGCGCAGGCTCCCGTGGCGGCGGCGCAGTGCGTCGCCGTCGGCCGCGATGTCACGGAACCCGGTGGCGAGCGCGGTGAACGTCAGCTCGCCCATCAGCCGGGCCAGCGCGGTGCCCAGGCAGTGGTGCAGACCGCCGCCGAAGCCCAGGTGCGGGTTCGGGGCACGGGACAGGTCCAGCTCCGCCGGGCGGTCGAAGACCGCCGGGTCGCGGTTGGCCGCGCCGAGCAGCAGCATCACCGACCGGCCCGTCCTGATCTTGTGACCGCCGATCTCGATCGGCTCGCGGGCCACCCGGATCGCGTTCTGGATCGGCGAGTCGAACCGGAGGAACTCGTCGACCGCCGACCGGACCAGGGTCGGGTCCCGGCGCAGCCGGTCCAACTGGTCGGGGTGCTTCAGCAGCGCCACGCACCCGTTGGAGACCAGCCCCATGGTCGTCTCGAACCCGGCGTGGAACAGGAACAGCAGGTTGTCGACGATCGCGGCGACGTCGCCACGCTCCTCGGGCGGGGCCGCCGCGAACATGCCGGCCAGGGTGGAATGGCCGGCGGGCGCGTCCCGCAGCAGGGTGGTGACGTACTCGCGTAGCCAGGTCACGGCGACGTCCACGCCGTCCCGCTCGTCGGGCTGGAGGTTCGCCGCATCGAACACCCGGGCCAGGTCGACCACCCGGGGCAGCACCTCCTCGCGGTCGGCGTCGGGAATGCCGATCAGCCGGCAGATCACCGTGACCGGCAGCGGCACGGCCAGTTCCGCCACGAGATCGAGGCGGCCGGCGTCGCGCGCCGGGGCGAGCAGGTCCTCGACCAGCGCGGCCACCGCCGGGGTCATCGCCCGGACCCGGGACGTGCCGAACGCCTGCCCGAGGAACCGACGGGCGTGGGTGTGCTCCGGCGGGTCCTGGGTGAGCACGATGCGGGAGGGGAACTCGGCGGCGGGACCGTCGCCCAGGGTCAGCCGGATGAACTCCCGGGGGAAGTGGCTGGCCAACCGGCCGTCGCGGAGCAGGGCGCTGACCGCGGCGTGGTCGACCACCAGCCACTGCCCGAACTCGCCCCGCACGACCGGGCCCTGCGCGCGCAGCCGCTCGTACTTCGGATAGGGGTCCTCGGCGCTGGCCAGGTCGACCGCGGCGATCCGGGGCCGGGCGACGGCGTCGGGAAGCGTCACTGCTGCCCGCCGACGCGCTCGGCCCGCCGTGCCCGGTGGTGCTCCCGCATCCGCTGCATGAAGTAGTCGGCGTTGAGCCAGTACAGCTCCAGCCAGATGTTGTCCGGATCGCGCAGCCACACGCCGTGCCCGGCCTCCAGGAACAGTTCCTGCACCCCGCCGTGTTCGACGCCCACCGAGTCCAGGTGGGCCACCCAGGTGTGCAGGTCCTCCCGTTCGGGGACGTGGAACGCCAGATGGTGCAGCCCCACCCGGTGCTCGTCGAACGGCTCCTCGACCGGCCGGTCGGCCTGTCCGAGGACGATGGAGGTCAGGGCCCGGGAGTGCAACAGCGTCCGGAAGGTGAACCCCGACTCGACCGGCCTGGCGTCGCGGACCACGGTGAAGCCCAGCGCACGGCAGTACCACTCGGTGCTGCGGTCGAGATCCCGGACCGTCAGGTTGATGTGGGTGCCACCGTTGAGCGGGGGTGCGGAATCGTTGGCCACGGAGTTCCTCTCGAAAAGACGGTCACAGGACGGTTCGCATGACGGCTCCCGCCAACGGCGCCGTACGCCGGAGCCGGTCCTCGTACCGGTCCGCGGCGGTGGCCAGCGCGCTGACCGCGCGTACGCCGATGGTCCGCAACGGTTCCGGCTCCCAGCGGCGCGACCGGTGCCCGGTCCAGAACAGCCGGGTCTCGGGCCGCTTCACCCCGGCCACCAGCGCGGCCAGCGTGCGGCCGGCGAGGTTGCTCAGCGCGATGCCCTCGCCGCCGTAGCCGCCGGCGTGACCGACACCGCTGTCGCGGTCGTACACCACGGCCGGCTCGCCGTCACGGTGCATCCCGTACGCCCCGCTCCAGCGGTGACTCACGGGCGCGTCGGCCAGGGCGGGGAAGCTCTCGGCCAGGGACTCGCGCAGCCGGGCGAAGACCCGGTCGCCGGAGCGGGCGGCCGGGTCCGGCCGCGAACCGGTGCGGTAGCCGGCCCCCCGACCGCCCACCAGCAGCCGGTCGTCGGCGGTGCGCTGGAAGTAGGCGAACTGGTGGCGGGAGTCGGCGACGGTGATCCGGTCCCGCCAGCCGGCCTCGTGCCAGCGCCGCTCCGGCAGCGGTTCGGTGGCCAGCACCCGGGAGATCACCGGCAGCACCCGGCGGGTGTGCCCGGCAAGGCCGGCCGTGTACGCCTCCGTGGTGCACAGCACGCTGCGGGCGCGGATCGTGCCCCGGTCGGTGACCACGACGCCGGGCCGGAGCCCGATCGCGCGGGTGCCCTCGACGACGGTCACCCCGCGCCGCTCCACGGCCTGCGCCAGCCCGGCGGCGATGGTCGCGGGCTGCACCGCCGCGCACTGCGGCGTGAAGCCGCTCAGCAGCGCCCCGGCGATGCCGACCCGCTCGGTGGTCTCGGCCGCCGACAGCAGCGTCATGTCGGTGATGCCGAGCTTGAGGCGCATCTCCTGCCAGGCACGCAGCCGCGCGACCTGCGGCGGGGTACGGGCGACGTAGAGCGAGCCGTCGCGCCGCCACCCGCAGTCGACGTCCTCGGCGGCGAGGACCCGCTCGATCTCGGCGAGCGTGCGTTGGCCCGCCCGGTAGAAGCGCATGGCGTCCATCGGGCCGTAGCGCTGCACGAGGTTGGCCAGCAGGGCAGGCATCTCCGTGGTGCACCAGCCGCCGTTGCGTCCGCTGGCCCCGTACGCCACGTGCTCCGCCTCGACCACCAGCACGGAAATCTGTGGCGCCAACTCCGTCAGGTAGTAGGCGGTCCACAGGCCGGTGAATCCGGCGCCGATCACGACCACGTCGGTCTGTACGTCGCCGGACAGGGCCGGCCGCAGCGTCCGCAGGGACGCGGGCAGCGTGTCCAGCCACAGGCTCGCCGGTCGCCGGTGCCGGTCGGGGGAGGCCGTCATGCCGCGCCGCCGCTACCGGCTGGCGGTGGCGGTCAGGTCGCCGAGGACCGCCGCGGCCAGGGCCCGCTTGTCGACCTTGCCGACGTTGGTCAGTGGCAGCGCCTCGACGACCTCGAGCCGGTCCGGCAGCTTGTAGTCGGCCAGGCCCCTGTCCCTCAGCAGCCTGCGTAGCTCCACCAGGCTGGGTGCCGGGTCGTCGGCGACGACGACCGCGCAGGTCTTCTCGCCGAGCCGCCGGTCGGGGAACGGGACGACCGCCGCCATCCGGACCCGCTCGTGGGTGAGCAGGTGCCCCTCGACCTCGTCGGCCATCACCTTCTCCCCGCCCCGATTGATGACGTCCTTGATCCGCCCGGAAATGACCAGGCGGCCCTCGGGGTCGATCCGGGCCAGGTCACCGGTGCGCAGGAAGCCCTCGGGGGTGAAGACCGTCCGGTTGTGCTCGGGTACGGCGTAGTAGCCACGCAGCACGCACGGCCCGCGCGCCAGTAGCTCGCCGACCTCGCCGACCTCGCCGGGCTCGCCCGCCTCGTCGACGACGAGCAGTTCGTCGTCGACGCACATCGGGGTGCCCTGAGTGGTCGCCGCGGCCTCGTCCCCGTCGCCGGGGCGGGTGAAGCAGAGCACGCCCTCGGCCATGCCGAACCAGTGGGTGAGCGTGGCGCCCAGGGCCGGGCGGACCGCGCGGGCGAGGTCGGGATGCAGCACGGCCCCGCCGACCTCGATGACCAGCTCGGACAGGTCCACGTCGAACATGGCGGCGGTCTCGACCCACAGCGACAGCACGGCCGGCATGACGGTGGTGAGGGTGACCCGCTCCTGGGCCATCAGCGGGAAGACCTCGTCCGGGCTGGGGCTGGACGACAGCACCGCCCGGCCGCCGACCCGCAGCGCCCCGAGCACGCCGGGGCAACCGAGGGCGGCGTTGTGCGCGACCGGCACCGCAGCGAGGTAGGCGTGCCGGTGGTCGAACGACATCGCCTCGGCGGTGGCGCGCAGTTGGAAGGCGTAGTCGTCGTGGGTGCGGGGGATGAGCTTCGGCAGCCCGGTCGTCCCGCCGGAGAGCAGGAAGAACGCCACGTCCTGCGGGTCGGGCCGGGGCAGCTCCCGGGCCGGGGCGCGCACGTCCGACCAGGCCAGGAACGGCCCAGGGTCACCGACCACCACCACGTGCCGCAGCGTGGGGCAGGCGTCGCGCACCTCCTGCGCTACCACGCGGTGGTCCACTCCGGGCGTCCGGTCGCTGGTCACGAGGGCGACGGCCCCGACGTACTGCGTCAGGTAGGTCAGCTCGGCGCGCCGGTGGGCCGGCAGGGCCAGCACGGGCAGCGCGCCCACGCGGAACAGCGCCACGCAGGTGACCAGGAACTCGACAGTGTTGGGCAGTTGGAGAACCACCCCGTCGCCGGGGCGTACGCCCAGCTCGACCAGGCCTGCGGCCAGCTCGTCGGCACGTGCGTCGAGCTCGCCGTACGTGTGCCGGCCGTGTCGGGTGACGACGGCGGTGCGCCCGGGGTCGCGAGCCTCGGCGTCCCAGTCGGCCCAGGGGCGGAGCAGGTCGCCGAGCACCTCGCCGCGCCAGTAACCGGCGTTGCGGTATCGGGCGGCGAGCTCCGCCGGCCAGGGGGTGAAGCCTTCACGAACAGCCACGGGGCCTCCCGTACGGCGATCACCGGCTGGAGCCGGCCATGGGTATCCGTACGCACGGTATCGACGGTCCAGAAGGCACACAAGGGTCTGTGCAAAGACGATGCTTGTATTTCCCAGATACGAGTACTCCACTACCGTGGAACACGAGTGCCGGGACCGAGAGAGGACGGCCGCGATGCGGATAAATGTGGACTTTGACAGGTGCGACAGCAACGGCCTCTGTGCGCTCGCCGCGCCGACGGTCTTCGAAGTGCGGGACGACGACTACCTCTACGTGCTTCAGGAGAACCCGCCGCAGGAGCTGTGGCCCGAGGTGACGCAGGCCGCAAACGCCTGTCCCAAACTCGCCATCACACTGGAGGACCAGTGACGGCGCAGGACCGCGAGCCGGTCGTCGTAGCGGCGGTCCGCACCCCCATCGGCAAGCGGGGCGGTGCGCTGGCCGGGCGCAAGGGTGTCGAGCTGCTCCGGCACGTGCTGGGTGCGGTCATCGACGCCGCGGGCGTCACGCCCGACGCCGTGGAGCAGGTGGTGGGCGGGTGCGTCACCCAGGCGGGCGAGCAGAGCCTGAACGTCACCCGCAACGCGTGGCTGAGCACCGGATGGGACCCCGCGGTCGGCTGCACGACGGTGGACGTCTCGTGCGGCTCCGCCCAGCAGGCCAACCACCTCGTCGCCGCGCTGATCGGTAGCGGTGCGATCAGCGTGGGCATCGCCTGCGGGGTGGAGTCCATGAGCCGGGTCCCGATCGGTGTCAACCTCTACAACGGACCGGGTCACTACAAGACCGCGGACTACCCGTGGGACGACCCGCCGCGGGCGCAGTTCGGCGGTGCCGAGCGGATCGCCGCCCGACAGGGCCTCACCCGCGCCGACGTCGACGCGTACGGGGTGCTCTCCCAGGAGCGCGCCGCCGCGGCCTGGGCGGCTGGCCACTTCGACCGGGAGGTGGTCGGCCTCGACGCGCCGGTGCCGGGCAACGACGACGACCACGCCGGGTACCGCCGGATCGACCGGGACGAGGGGCTGCGCGAGACCAGCCTGGAGGGCCTGGCCAAGCTCGCGCCGAACGTGCCCGACGGGGTGCACACCGCCGGCACCACCTCGCAGGTCTCCGACGGCGCGGCGGCGATCCTGTGGATGTCCCGCGCCCGGGCCCGGGCGTTGGGGCTGCGGCCCCGGGCGAGGATGGTCGCCCAGGTGATCACCGGAGCGGATCCGTACTACCTGCTCGACGGGCCGGTGGCGGCGACCGGCCGGGCGCTGGAACGCGCCGGGATGACGCTGGCCGACCTCGACCTGGTCGAGGTCAACGAGGCGTTCGCGGGCGTGGTGCTCAACTGGGCGCAGCAGCACGACACCGACCTGGAGCGGGTCAACGTCAACGGCGGGGCGATCGCGTTGGGCCACCCCCTCGGCTCCAGCGGCACCCGACTGCTGGTCACCGCGCTGCACGAGCTGGAGCGCCGGGACGCGCAGACGGCGCTGGTCACGATGTGCTGCGGGGGATCGCTGGGAACCGCGACGATCCTGGCTCGGGTGTGACGTGCGGCGCGAGGAGTTCTACCGAGAGGCCCGCGACGACCTTGACGGACCCCTGCACGGCCTGTCCGTGCTGGACGTGACCAAGGTATGGTCCGGCCCGCTGACCACGAGCCTGCTCGCCGACATGGGCGCCGACGTCGTCCGGGTCGAGCTGCCGTACGGCCGCGACGGTGAGGTGCCACCGGAGATTCCCGGCACGGGCCTGTCGTGGTTCCGCGAGACGGTGAACCGGAACAAGCGCAGCGTGGGGCTGGACCTGCGGCAGCCCGCCGGCCGGGAGGCGTTCCTGGGGCTGGTACGCGAGGCGGACCTCGTGGTGGAGAACTACAAGCCCGGCACGCTGGACGACTGGGGTGTCGGCTACACCGACTGCTGCCGGGTCCGGCCGGACATCGTGTTCGTCTCCATCACCGGCTGGGGGCAGTACGGCCCGGACATCGACCGGCCGGCGTACGACCCGGTGGTGCAGGCCGCGAGCGGCTGGATGTCGCTCAACGGTGACCCGGCGGGCCGCCCGGTCCGGTCGCCGACCTTCCTGGCCGACGAACTGGCCGGCCTGCACGCGGCCGTCGGCGCGCTGGCCGCCCTGGCGCACCGCGACCGCACCGGCGAGGGCCAGCACATCGACGTGGCCATGCTCGACAGCCTGCTCGCCAGCAGCTGTGGTCTGTTGACGCTGGCCGCGACCGGCGCGCCGCCGACACGGTGGGGCAACCAGACCGACTTCGCGGTCCCGTCGAACGTCTACCGCTGCCTCGACGGCGAGATCTACCTGTCCGTCGCCCTCGACAAGCACTGGCGGGCGCTGGCGGAGACGATCGGCCGCCCGGAACTGGCTCGCGCGCCCGGCTACGGGCGCGGTGCGCAGCGCCGGCAGAACCGCGACGTGGTCGACGGCCTCGTGTCCGGCTGGTGCGAGACCCGCACGGTCGGCGAGGTCATGGCGGCGTTCCGCGCCGCACGCCTGGTGGCCGAGCGGGTGCGCACGCTGACCGAGGTGGCGGCCGATCCGCAGGTGTCGGAGCGGGACATGCTTCAGCCGACGGTGCTGCACAACGGTGCCGTCGCGCCGCTCACCGGTCCGGCGGTGAAGTTCTCCCGCACACCGACGCGGATCCGCCGGGGTGCGCCGGCCGCCGGCGCGGACAGCCGTGACGTGCTGGGGGACGCCGCCCCGCGCCCGGACGAGTCATAGGGTCCGGCAAGCGTCTGCATAGTATCTACGTGCGTTCTGCGTGTGTCCTGCTGCTTCTATTGATGTCGGGCCCAAGATGCTTCAACATAGGAGTTCGAGATACGAGTTCCCGTCGCCGATCGGGGGCACCCGGCGTGGGTGCGACGGGCAAAGGAGGCGTCTGTGAGCGAGCGACCGCTGGCACTGGTGACCGGCGCCTCGCGGGGCATCGGCCGCGCGGTGGCCGTCCGGCTCGCCGAGCAGGGGTACGGGCTCGCCTGCTGCTACAGCAAGCCGAGCGAAGCCGCCGAGAAGACCGAGGCACAGGTCACCGCGACCGGGGTGCCGAGTTACTTCGCCCCCTGCGACGTCGCCGACGACGCGGCGGTGGACGCGTTCATCGCCGAAGCCGAGCGGCGGCTGGGCCCGATCGACCGGTTGGTCAACAACGCCGGCATCACCCGGGACAGCCCGCTGGTGCTGGCCCGCCGCCCCGACTGGGAGGCGGTCCTCGACATCAACCTCGGCGGCACCTGGAACTTCTGCCGAGCCATGGCCTTCCGATTCATGAAGCGCCGCGCCGGGGCCATCGTCAACCTCTCCTCGATCGCCGGCATCCACGGCAACGTCGGCCAGACCGCCTACGCGGCCAGTAAGGCGGGCATCATCGGGCTGAGCCGTTCGCTGGCCAAGGAACTCGCCCCCTACGGCGTACGGGTCAACGTGGTCGCCCCCGGGTTCATCGAGACCGACATGACCGACGCGCTGGATGCGAAGGCCCGGGACCGGGCACTGGGCATGATCGGTCTACGCCGGTTCGGCCGTCCCGAGGACGTCGCGGCGATGGTGGACTTCCTCCTCTCCGACCAGGCCGACTACGTCACCGGCCAGGTGTTCCAGGTGGACGGAGGGATGACCCTGTGACCGCGGCGACGGCAGCGCCGGCCTGGCGGCCCGCTGCCCCCGTTCCGTACGCCGCCCCGCTGCCGGCCGTCGACCAGCTCCGGGTGGACCCCCGCGACGGCGGCTGGACGATCACCGCCCGGGTCGCGGTCGATCCGGAATCCCCGAACCTCGCCGGGCACTTCCCCGGCCAACCCATCTACCCGGGCGTGTTCGTGGTCGAGACCCTGTGCCAGGCGATGGCCCAGGCCGTTCCCGGCGCACCCCGGCTGCGCGCGGTCACCTCGATCCGGTTCCTCGCGGCGCTGCTCGGCGGCGACGAGATGGAACTCACCCTCGACGTGAAGCCGATGGCCTCGACGTCGCCCGGCTGGGCGGTACGCGGCACCGCTCGGCGCAACGACGGCACGGTCACCGCCCAGCTGCGCGCCGTCTTCGACGCCGGAGCCGGCGCGTGAACGCCGCCGAGATCCGGGCCGTCCTGCCCCAGCGCTACCCGCTGCTGCTGGTCGACCGGGTGACCAGCATGGAGCCCGGTGACGTCATCGAGACGGTCAAGGCGATCACCGCCACTGAGCCGTGCTACGCCCACCTCGGCGACGACGCCACCGCCGAGGACTACGCCTACCCGGCCTCGCTGCTCATCGAGTCGTTCGGGCAGAGCGCCGCGCTGCTGTGGCTGGCCGGCGCCACCCCGTCGGACCGGGTCACCGACGACTCCCTGCTGCTCTTCGTGGGCGCCCGGGAGTACACCGTCGAGGGCCGGGCCTACCCGGGCGACGTCGTCCGCCACGTCGTACGCCTGGAACGCGTCGTCGCCGACACCGCCTTCGCCACCGGCGAGAGCTGGGTCGGCCAGCGGCGCATCGGCACCGTCGGCTCGCTCATGGCCGCCCGCCGTCCCCGTGCCGCAGTCGCCGAACCGGCAGCCGGCCCGAACGGCTCAGGCGTCGACCGCACCATCCCCGCTAACACCAGTGCCCAAGGAGGCCGACATGTCCGGTGAAAACGAGCGGTACGAGCAGCTCCGGGAGATCATCGCCGAGGTGTTGGAGATCGAGACCGACGAGCTGACCGACACCGGGGACTTCGCCGAGGAGTACCAGGCGGACTCACTGCGCGCCATCGAGATCCTGGCCCGCATCGACAAGGAGTTCAAGGTGGAGATCCCGCAGTCGGAGATGCCCGAGCTGCGTAACCTCAAGGCCACCTACGAGGCCGTCGCCCGGCACGCCGGCTGGCAGGACTGAAACCGTGCGGCGTGTGGTCGTGACCGGCCTCGGCCCGGTGTCGAGCATCGGAACGGGGGTGACGGCGTTCGGTGCGGCCCTGCGGGCGGGCCGCTCCGGCATCTCCCAGATCACCAGCTTCGACCCGACCGGGTTCCCGTACCGCAACGGCGGTGAGGTCCGCGACTTCGACCCCGCCGCCTGGCTGCGCCGGCTGCCGCCCGCGCGGTGGGGCCGGTCCAGTCAGTTCGCGGCCGCCGCCGCACGGCTCGCGGCGGACGACGCCAAACTGGACCTCGACACGGTGGACCGTACCCGGGCGCATGCCGTGATCGGCACGACCAGCGGTGAATCCGTCGTCCTGGAGGCGCTCACGGCGCGTCTGGTCGAGGCGGGTTTCGACGCGGTGCCGCCGCAGCTCGTCGAGCAACTGCCCGCAGGGCGGCTGGCGCACGCGGTCAGCGAGGAGTTGGGCCTGCGCGGCGACTCGCTGACCCTCGCCACCGCCTGCTCCGCCAGCAACTACGCCATCGGGTACGCCTACGACCTGCTCGTCACCGGCGAATCAGACGTGGTGTTCGCCGGCGGCGCCGATTCGGTCTGCCGTTGGGCGCACGCGGGGTTCTACCGGCTGGGTGCCCTCACCGAGAGCGCCTGCGCGCCGTTCGACCGGGACCGCTCAGGCATCCTTACCGGCGAGGGCAGCGCGGTGCTGGCGTTGGAGACGGGGGAGCACGCCGAGGCGCGCGGCGCGCACATCTACGCGGAGGTGCTCGGCTACGGCCTCAACTGCGACGCCAAGCATCCGGTGGCCCCGGACCGGGACAGCATCGCCGAGTGCATCCGTATCGCCCACCGCAACGCCGGCATCACCCCGGACCAGGTCGACTACATCTGCGCCCACGGCACCGGCACCCCGGCCAACGACCTGGTCGAGGCGCAGGCCGTACTGGAGGTGTTCGGGCCGAATCCGCCGCCCATCAGCTCGATCAAGTCGATGATCGGGCACACCATGGGCGCCGCCAGCGGATTCGGCGCGATCGCCTCCGCCCTGGCGATCGAGCAGGGCTTCCTGCCACCCACCGTCAACTGGTCGCACCCGGACCCACAGTTGGCCGGCATCGATCCCGTGCCGAACGAGGCCAGGCCGGCCACCGTCCGGCTCGTGCAGAACAACGGGTTCGCCTTCGGCGGAAACAACGCGATCGTGCTGCTTGGAGCCGCCCGATGACCCCACTGACCATCAACGGCCTCGCGGCGCTGAGCGCCGCCGGTGACCGGCCGGAGGCGCTCGCGGAACGCGTCACCGCCCTCGCCGGGGAGTGTCATCCGGGTGTACCCGTCGGCGGGATCGTCACCGAAGCGCTGCCGCGCGCCGAGGGCCACGCCCTCCTGGACTTCGACGTACGGGCCCGGCTCGGCCGGCGCGGCACGAGCTTCTACGACCGGGCCACCGCCCTGGCCGTGGTGGCCTGCGGCGACGCCCTCGACGACAGCGGGCTGACGGTGGACGACACCAACCGGGCCCGGGTCGGCGTGGTGCTGGGCACGACCGTCGGCAGCCTGAAGTCCACCAGCGACTACACCCGCGAGACCCTGGTTCAGGAGAAGCCGTACCTGGTCAACCCGATGCTGTTTCCCAACACCGTGATGAACTGCGCAGCCGGCCAGGCGGCCATCCGACACGGGCTCAAGGGGATCAACGCCACGGTCACCGGCGGACCTCTGGCCTTCTTCAACGCGCTGCGGTACGCCGGCAACGCCATCCGCCGCGGCTACGTCGACACCATGCTCGTCGGCGCGGTGGAGGAGTTCTCGGCGCACCGGGCCTGGGCATCCGCGCTGGGGCCGGCAGGCGGCGAGGTCCTCACGGGCGAGGGTGCCGCGGTGTTCGTGATCGGTGGCTCCGCCGACCCCGCCGGGCGCGCTGCGATCTGCGCCGTGACCACCGGGTACGGCCCCGACGGCACAGCGGAGCAGGCCCTCACCGACTGCGTGGCCCGGGCCCTGCACGTCGCCGGAGCCGCCCCGACCGACGTCACGCTCCTGGCTACCAGCGAAACCACCACCTCCGGCCCCCGCCCGCAGCACGCCGCCGCTCTGCGGGCGCTCGGCGGACACGTACCGGCCGAGCTTGTCGTCAGCCGGGCGGCGGGGGACTGCGGGGCTGCCACCCCGGCCCTGGCCCTGGTGGCCGCGCTGCGCCTGCCCGACCACGGCGACCGGTCCGGTCTGACCCTGCTCACGGCCCACGGCACCGACGGCGGCGTCGGCGCCGCCCTGGTCCGGCGGTAGCCCATGGCGACGGTGATCGCGGCGAGCAGCCTGCGCACGTGTTTCGGTGACGGCGCGCGCACCTTCGCCGCGCTGCTGGACGGACGTAGCGGGGTGGGCGCGCTGCGGCACCCGCTGACCGGCCAGCTCAACGTGACGGCCGGCTACCAGATCGACGAGCCCGCCCCGGGGGCCACGCTGCGCGCCGGCACCTGGCTGCGGGAGTGCGTCGACGAGGCGCTGACGCGGGCCGCCATCGACCCTGCGCGGAGCCGGGTCGTGGCGCTCGTCGGCACCGGGCTGCGGGAACTCGCCGCGGTGGAGGAACTGGCACTCACCGGTACCGCCACCACCCTGTCGCGCCTGCACTTCGGGCCCGCCGTCCGGGACGCCGCGCCCGGCCTGGCCGAGGTGGTGACCATCGCCAACGCGTGCAGCGCGGGCGGGCACGCCCTCGCGCTCGCCCAGGACCTGATCGAAACCGGCGAGGCCGACGCGGTCGTCGTCGGCGCTGCCGACACGATGACCGCTTCCATGCTCGCGATGATCGGCAAGGTCACCCCGACGCCCACCACCCGGATCCGCCCGTTCGACCGCGACCGCACCGGGGTGCTGCTCGGCGAGGGCGCCGCCGCGCTCGTTGTGGTCGGCGAGGACCGGACCGGGCCGGCCGTCGGCCGGCTGCTCGCCACCGGGCTGTCCTGCGATGCCGTGCACGAGACCGCACCCGATGTGGACGGGATCAGCCGGGCGATGCGCGACGCCTGGTCGCGGGCCGGTCGTAGCCCAGAAGAGGTGGACCTGGTGGTGGCCCACGGCACCGGCACGGCATTGAACGACCCCACGGAGTGCGCCGCGTTGCTGCGGTGCCTGCCCCGACCCGGAGCGCCCCTGGTCACCGCTGTCAAGGGCGCTGTCGGTCACCTGTCGGGCGCCGCCGCGTTGGCCAACCTCGACGTGGCGCTGCGATGCCTGGCCAGTGGCGTGGTGCCGCCGGTCGTCGGGCTGGTGAACCCCCTGTCCGAGGGCGACGGGCTCACCTTCGTCCGGGACGCCCGCGCCCGACGGGGTATCACCCTGGCCCAGGTCAACGCCTTCGGCTTCGGCGGCGTGAACGCGGTGACCCTGGTGGAGGCGCTGTGACCGGCACGCAGGCCCCACCGGCCGCCGACGCGGCGTCGGACGCTCACGATTCCCGCGGCGTGCCTGGCCGGCAGGTCCGCGAGAAGCTCGACGGCGCGACCGCCCCGGCCATCGCCGTGGCCGTCACCTCCTACAGCATCCACCTGCCCGCCGACGGCCGCTTCGGCGCGGCTGCCGCCGACCTGCCGCCCGTGGACCCTGCCTGCCCGTCCGACCGCGCGCACACCCTGCTCGGCCGCAAGGGACTGCTGTACAAGGAACCGGCCACCCGGCTCGCGCTGTGCGCCGTGCACCGCGCCCTGGGCCTGCCCGACGGCGCCCGCCCCGACACCACCCTCGATCCCGGCACCGCGATCGTGGCCGCCAGCAACCTCGGCAACGTCGCCACGGTCGTCGACGTGACCCGCGCCGTCGTCCGCGAGGGCAGCCGGGGGGTCAGCCCGATGGCGGCACCGAACGCGTCCAGCAACGTCATCGCCAGCAGCATCGCGTTGTGGTTCCGGCTCGGCGGCCCGAACCTGATGGTCTGCTCCGGCGAGACCGCCGGTCTGGACGCGCTCGCCCTGGGCGCCCTGCTTCTGCGTGCCCGCCGGGCGGACCGGGTGCTGGTCGTCGGCGCGGAACCCGACGACGAGACCGCGGTCGCGGTTCGCCGTGGCCCCGCCGCCGCCGACGCCGCACCGCCGATGCGTGCCGGGGCCGCCTGTGTGGTCCTGGAACCCGTCGCCCGGGCCGCCACCCCGCTGGCCACCGTGACGGTCGGGTCGACCGTGCGCCGACGCGAAGACGTACCCCCGTGGCCTGCCCGGGTCGTGGTCGGCCCCGGCCACCTCGACCCCGCGTCGGCCTGGGGCGACTGTTACGGCGCCCAGGGAGTGCTCCAGACCGCGCTCGCCGCGCGGCTTGTCGCCGAGGGCGCGGGCAGCGTCGCGGTGCTCTGCGGCGGCGACGAAGACGGCTGGCGTACCGCACTGCTCACCCCGGCCACCACGAACGGGAGGCAGCCGTGACGACGCCGACCGTACGCCAGTTGCGTCCGCCCACGCCGGGCGGCCCGATCGTGGCCTTCGTCCACGGGCTGGAGGACTCCTGGGAGAGTTGGCTGCCGTTGAGCAACGTGCTGCCGCCCGAGTGGTCCCCGGTCGCCCTCGACCTGCCGTGGCGGCCCGGAAACGACTACCAGTGGCGTCGCCGCCCCTCGCCGCGATGGCTGGCCGACGGCCTCGACCAGTTGGGCCGGCGCCCCGACCTCGTCGTGGCCCACTCGTTCGGCGCCAACGCCCTGCTCGAACTGCTCTGCGCCCGCGACCAGCGGTTGCCGGACACCGTCATGCTGATCTGCCCGCTGTACCGGCCGCCGGCCGTCGCCGTGACCTGGCGGGTGTTCGAACGCGCGCGGCGCTCCTTCGAACAGCACATCCACGACTCGCTGCGCAGCCGACTCGGCGCGCGGTTGCGGGCCATGGACGCCGACGTGGTGGAGCGAATGATCGCCAAGGCGGTCGACCGGGTCGGCCCCTCCGGATTCCTGACCGTGTTCGACCAGTTCTGCGCCAGCGCGTCACTGCGGCTGGACCAGGTGACGGCCCGGGTGCTGGTGCTCGCCGGAGGGTCCGATCCGACCCTGTCCCCGGAAGCCGCGCGGACCCTCGCCGACGGCATGCCGCACGCGGTGCTGTCGGTCGGCGACAGCTACGACCACTTCTGCTACGCCCGCCAGCCGGAGGACGTCGCGTCCCGCCTGTGGGCCTTCGTCGACGTGGCACCCATCGTCAGCGGTCATCCCGAAGGAGTAGCCACGTGACCATCCTCGCCCCGCCCGCGCCCACCCCGAGCGTCCTGGTCAGCCGGCCGCGCTACGAAGGCGCCAACATCCGCACCTGGATCGGGTTCAAGCACTTCATGTACCTGGTGGAGGAGGCCGTCCTGAAGTGGCTGCGCGACCAGGGCCACGGCGCCCACGCGCTCTTCCACCGGCACGGCCTCGGCACCGAGATCATCGACTGCTCGGTGCAACTGCCCGCCGTGCTGGAGGTGGACGACGAGGTCCGCGCGGAGGTGGTCGCCGGCACCGGGAAGCGGCTGCGGGTGCAGATGTCGGTGAACCGTGGCGGCCAGGACGTCGTGGTGCTGCGGGGACACGTCACGGTCGCCCTGCTGCCCGAGACCGACGGGCCGGTGCACCGGCCCGCCCCGGCGGCCCTCGCGACCTGGGAGGCACCCGGACTCGACGCGGCGACCGGCCTGCGCTCGGAGCTTGCGCTGCCGGCCGGCGCCGACCCCGCGTCCGTGTTGATGCCAGCCGGCTCGGGGGCCTTCCTGTGGTCCTGGCGGGCGCCGTACTTCTACTGCCACTTCTCCGACCGGGTGCAGCACTCCGGATTCGTGCGCGCCCTGGAGGAGGTCGTCGACCGGTTCCTCGCCGACCGGGGCATCTCCGTGGGGCGCATGCTGGCCGAACGCGCGTGGATCCCGGTGGTCTCCCGGGCCCGGGTACGCCTGGCCGAACCGGCCCACATGGAGGAGACGGTGCACACCGTCTTCCAGGTCGACGACGTGCTGCGGGAGATGATGTTCAGCGGCCGGATGGACTGCTGGGTCCACCGGGGTGACCAGCTGAGGCTGGTCGCCTCGGCGACCATCCTGCACGGCTACGCGATCAGCCGGGGACCGGACGCCGGTCAGCTCGCCCGGCTCGATCCCGAGGTGTGCGCGATCCTCACCGGAGGCCGGCCGTGACCCGCGCGCCCGCCCGACCCCGACTGTTCTTCTCCTTCCGCAGCCCGTACAGCTGGCTGACGATTCGGCGGCTGCGCGCCGCGCTGCCGACGGCGTTCGCGGAGCTGGACTGGTTCCCCTACTGGGATCCGGACGCGCAGACCTCCGCGGCG
This sequence comes from Micromonospora sp. NPDC048170, assembly GCF_040652795.1. Classification (NCBI taxonomy): domain Bacteria; kingdom Bacillati; phylum Actinomycetota; class Actinomycetes; order Micromonosporales; family Micromonosporaceae; genus Micromonospora; species Micromonospora sp. NPDC048170. The sequence continues at coordinate 26,707 of NZ_JBEZMR010000014.1, read as the reverse complement.
CTCGCCGCACGCGGCGCGGAGTTCCACTACGTGCAGATGAGCCGGGCCAAGCACCTCTACCTGCTGATGGACACCAAACGACTGGTGCAGCGTGAAGGCGTGCCGATGGCGTGGCCGATCGACGTCGACCCGCACTGGGAGGTGCCGCACCTGGGCTGGCTGGCCGCCCGCCGTGCCGGTCGTGCGGAGCCGTTCTACGACGAGGTGGTCGCCGCCCGTTGGGAACGGGGCGAGAACATCTGCGACCCCGAGGTGCTGGCCGGGTGCGCGGAGCGGGCCGGCCTGGATCCGGCCCTGGTCACCGGCGCGGTCGATGATCCGCAGCTGCGGGCCGAGGGCGCGGACTGCCTCGAACGCGCCTACCTCGACGACATCTTCGGGATCCCGTACCTGAAGTGGGGCCGGCACCGGTTCTGGGGACTGGACCGGCTCGACAGCTTTCTGGGGCTGTGGCGGCCGGACGCCGCCGCCGCGGTCCCCGTCCTGGCTGCCGCCCCGGCCCTGGTGGGGCTGCCCGACCGGGCGGAGGCGATCGTGGCCTCCGGTGGATACGACACCGACACGACGGGTGGATGCGGATGATGTTCCCTCCTGACACACCGGCTCTCCGGCAGCGTCGCATGCAGCAACTGGCCGCCACGCTGCGGTTGTTCGCGGAACTCGGCTACGACGAGGGCGCGGGCGGGCACATCACCGTCCGTGATCCCGAGCGGCCCGACTGCTTCTGGATCAACCCGTTCGGCATGTACTTCGGCCATGTCCGGGTCAGCGACCTGCTGCTGGTCGGCGCCAACGGGCAGGTGCTGGGCGGCAAGGGCCGGATCAACCCCGCCGGCTTCGTCATCCACTCGGCGGTGCACGCCGCCCGCCCCGACGTCATCTGCGCCGTGCACACTCACTCCGTGTACGGCCGGGCGTTCTCCACCCTGGGCCGGCTCCTCGACCCGATCACGCAGGACGCCTGCGCGTTCTACGGCGACCACGCCCTCTTCGACGACTACAGCGGCGTGGTGCTCGACTCGGACGAGGGCAAGCGGATCGCCGCCGCGCTGGGCTCCGGCAAGGCCGCCATCCTCCGCAACCACGGTCTGTTGACCGTCGGCGGGTCGGTGGCGGAGGCGGCCTGGTGGTTCGTCGCCATGGAACGGTCCTGCCAGGTGCAGCTCGCCGCCGAGGCGGCCGGCAAGCCGGTGCTCATCGATCACGAGGAGGCCGAACGGACGAGCGACGTGATCGGCTCGCCCGGCATCGGCCGGTACAACTTCAAGCCGCTCTACGAAGGTGTCCTGCGCCGCCACCCGGACCTGCTGGACTGATGATGCCGCGTCCTCACGACCTGCCCGCTCTGCTCGCCGCCCGGATCACCGCGACCCCGGACGCGCCGGCGCTCGCCGACGAGGACGGTGTCCTCACCTGGGCGCAGCTGGGGGAGCGGGTGCACCGGTGGCGGGGTCTGCTCGCCGGTGCCGGCGTCACCTCCGGCGACGCGGTGGCGCTGATGCTCGGTAACCGCAGGGAGGCGCTGGAGGCGCTGCTGGCCTGCCTGCACGCCGGCGTCAGCGCGGTGCCGGTGAACTGGCACCTCACCGCGCCGGAGGTCGCCTACCTGCTGGCCGACGCCGACGCCCGGCTGCTCGTCGTCGATCCGCCGCGCGCCGAGGTGGGTGCCAAGGCGGCGGCCGAGGCGGGCACGGTCTCTGCGGTGGTCACCGGCGACCGGGCCGCGTACGGCCTCCCGCCGGCAGAGCCCCTGCTCGCCGCGACCGACCCGCACGCCGCCCCCACCGAGCAGGAGTGCGGGCAGCTGATGATCTACACGTCGGGCACGACCGGTCGACCCAAGGGTGTGCTCAACGGTCTGTTCGTCACCGGAGCGCCGTTCGCCCGGGCCACCCGCCTGCTCGACTACGCCACCGGGGCGCTCGGCGTGCCCGCCGACGGGCGGGTGCTGCTGGTCGGTCCGTGGTACCACTCCGCTCAGCTGTTCTTCGCGCTGCTGCCCCTGCTCAACGGCGCGACCCTGGTTGTCCGGGAGCGGTTCGACCCCGCCGGGACGCTGGCCACCATCGACGCGGAGCGGATCACCGAGTGCCATCTCGTGCCGACCCAGTTCGTGCGCCTGCTGCGCCTCGACCCGGCCACCCGAGCCGCGTTCTCGGGAAGCACCCTGCGCCGAATCTGGCACGGCGGCGGCGCCTGCACGCCGGACGCCAAGCGCCGCATGATCGAGTGGTGGGGCCCGGTCCTGGTCGAGTACTACGCGGCCACGGAGGGGGGAGTGGTCACTCTCATCGACTCGGCCGACTGGCTCGCCCACCCCGGGAGTGTCGGCCGGGCCGTGCCGCCGAACCAGATCCTCGTTGTCGACGACGACGGCCGTGAGCTCGGCCCCCACCAGCGGGGCCGGATCTTCATCCGCCGGCCCGGCCGCGGCTTCCGCTACCACAACGCCGCGGAGAAGACCCGCGCCGCGCACCTCGCGCCGGGCGTGTTCACGTACGGCGAGGTGGGGCACCTGGACGACGCCGGCTACCTGTACCTCACCGGCCGTGCCCAGAACATGATCGTTTCAGGGGGCGTGAACGTCTACCCGGCCGAGATCGAGCAGGTGCTGCTGCGGCACCCGGACGTGCGCGACGCCGTCGTGCTCGGCGTGCCTGACGAGGAGTACGGCGAGCGGGTGGCGGCTGTCGTCGAGTGGGAGCCCGGCAGGCAGCCGTCCTGGTCGGCGCTCGACGCACACTGCCGGCGTCACCTCGCCGGGTTCAAGGTGCCGCGCTGCTGGCGGTCGGTCGACGTCGTCCCCCGCGAGCCGACCGGCAAGGTCCGCCTCGACCAGTTGCGCACGCTCTGCGGAGACGACAGATGGGAGCGATGAGCGGGATGCCAGCGACGCGATCGACATCCACGGTGGACATTGCCCACCCGGCGACCTACGCCCTCGGCGTGCCGCACGCCGAGTTCGACCGACGTCGCCACGAGGAGCCGGTCGGGTGGGTGCCGGAGCCGGCGTTGTGGCGGCACAGCTCGGCCGGCCGGATGCAGCAGCAGGGCTCCGGGTTCTGGGCGGTGACGACCCACGAGGCGGTCGTGGAGGTGTCCCGGCAGCCCCAGGTGTTCTCCTCCGCGCTGCGCGGGGCGTTCCTGCACGACCCACGCACCCCGGCGGACCTGGACTTCATGCGGCAGTTGCTGGTGAACATGGACGCCCCGCAGCACGTGCGGATCCGCCGCATCGTCAGCTCGGTGTTCACCCCACGCGCCGTCCGCGCGCTCGCCGACACCGTCACCCGGCACGCCCAGGACCTCGTCGAGGCGGTACGTCAGCGGGACACGTTCGACGCGGTCACCGACCTGGCGGCGGAACTGCCCCTGCTGGTGCTCGCCGACCTGCTGGGCCTGCCCCGCGGCGACCGGCATCTGCTGTACCGCTGGAGCAACAACCTGGTCGGCTTCGACGACCCGGAATACGGCGGCGGGGACGTCGAGGTCTACCGGCAGACGTTCACGGAGGCGTTCCAGTACGCGCTGGCCGTGGCCGTACGGCGGCGGGCCGCGCCCCGCGACGACCTGATCAGCCTGCTCGCCTCCGCGGAGGTCGACGGGCGGCGGATGACCGACCGGGAGTTCTGCCAGTTCTGGCTGCTGCTGGTGGTCGCCGGCAACGAGACGACCCGTCATCTGATCTCCGGTGCCCTGCACCTGCTGTTGCACGACGAAGCGCTACGTCGGCGCTGGCTCGGCGGGCCGCTGCCCACCGCCACCGCCGCCGACGAGTTCCTCCGGGTGGTCACCCCGATCATGCAGTTCCGCCGGACCGCCACCCAGGACACGACCCTGGCCGGCACGAGAATCGCCGAGGGCGACAAGGTCGTCATGTTCTACGTCTCTGCCAACCGTGACGCCGCGGTCTTCGCCGACCCCCATCGAGTGGACCTGGAGCGGGCGCCCAACCCGCACCTCAGCTTCGGTGTGGGCCCGCACTTCTGCCTGGGCGCCCACCTGGCGCGGATGGAGATGGCCGCGTTGCTCGACGCCGTCGCCCCGCACCTTTCCCGACTCGCCTCCACGGGCCCGGTCGTCCGACTGGAGTCCAACTTCGTCAACGGCATCAAGTCGATGCCTGTGGGCTGGACCTGAGACCCAGGCCAGGCCGTCAGAAAGGAGAGGTCGATGTCCCTCAACGAACGGCTGCGGGAGTACAAGGTCCGTCAGGAGGCGGGCGAGGTGCCACCGATCACGCCGGCCCATCTCGAGGTGATCTACCGGGAGGCGCACGCCCTGGCCGCCTCGGGCGCCGAGGACCGGGTGCTGAGAGCGGGAGATCCGTTCCCCTCCTTCGAGCTGTCCGACGAGAACGGCGAACTCGTCTCCTCCGCCGACCTGTTGACCCGGGGGCCGCTCGCGGTCGTCTTCTACCGGGGCGTCTGGTGTGACTACTGCAACTTCGAACTGGAGGCGCTGGAGGAGGTCTACCCGCAGATCCGGGAATTCGGCGCCGACCTGGTGGCCGTCTCGCCCGTCACCATGCCGCACCTGCGCGCGGCCATCCGCCGCAACAAGCTCTCGTACCGGATCCTCAGCGACCGGGGCAACGCCTACGCCGCGAGGTTCAACCTGACCTACACGATGAACCAGGACCTGCTCGACGTGTGGGGCAGCTTCGGCATGGACTTCTCGCAGATCAACGGCGACGACAGCAACAGCATGACGATGCCCGGGGTGTTCCTCGCCGACAGCGACGGCGTGCTGCGCTTCGCCTCGGCGTACGCGCGCCACTGGGAGCGGACGGAGCCGGCCGACCTGCTCGCGGCCATCGAACGCCTGAGCCTGGATCGCTCGGCCCGGTCCTGACCGGCGTCAACGGTCGCGTCGCCACCTGAACGTCGGGTGGCGGCGCGACCCTCGTGGAGGGGGAAACATGCACCTGAACGTCTTCACCGAATGCTCGCCGTCGCCCCAGTTCGTCGGAATGTGGCGAGCGCCCGGCGACGTGACCGGCACCGGCTACCGGTCGCTGGACTACTGGGCCGCGTTCGCCCGGCGGCTGGAGGCGGCCTGCGTCGACGCCCTGTTCTTCGCCGACATCCACGGCACCTACGACGTGTACCAGGGGTCGTGGGCGACCGCGGTCCGGCACGCCGTGCAGATTCCCTCGATCGACCCGGTGCCGGTCGTCGCCGCGGCGGCGATGGCGACCACCGACCTCGGCTTCGCGGTCACCTACTCCACCACCTACCACCAGCCGTACGAGTGCGCCCGGCTGTTCTCCACGCTCGACCACCTCACCCGGGGCCGGATCGGCTGGAACATCGTCACCTCGTACCTGCGCTCGGCAACCGACAACGGGCTCGGTGAATATCTGGACCACGACCTGCGCTACGACCGGGCCGACGAGTACCTCGACGTGGTCCGCGCCCTCTGGGAGCGCAGTTGGGACGACGGCGCGGTGGTCCGCGACATCGACGGCGACGTCTTCACCGACCCGTCCCGGGTGCGCGCCATCGACCACCGGGGCGACTGGTTCACCGTGCGCGGCCCGCACCAGTGCGAGCCGTCGCCGCAGCGCACACCGGTGCTGTACCAGGCGGGCGCGTCGGGCCGGGGCATGGCGTTCGCCGCCCGGCACGCGGAGGTGATCTTCCTGACCATGGCCGACCCGCAGAGCGGGGCCGAGACGGTCCGGCGACTGCGCCAGCGGGTGGCCGAGTCGGGACGCGACCCGCAGGGCGTGCGTGCTCTCCAGGGCACCATGGTGATGGTCGGCGCGGACCGCGCCGCCGCGAAGCGCAAGGCCGCGCAGTACCACGAGCTTTGGAGCCCCGAGGGGCAACTGGCGAAGTGGTGCGGCTGGATGGACGTCGATCTGGCCGCGTACCCGGATGAGACCCCCGTCGACGAGGTCAAGAATCAGGGCAGCCAGTCCTTTCTGGGCTTCCTGCGCGGGCTGAGCCCCGAGCGGTCGTGGACCATCGGTGACGTGCGGTACCTGGTGTCCCGCCCCCGGCGGGCCCGCCGCGACGCGCCGATGACCCTGTTCGGCACGGCCGAGGAGATCGCCGACCGGATGGAGCAGTGGCTGGAGGTCGCCGACGTCGACGGTTTCAACCTGATTCCGTGCAGTCCCTCGGACGGTATCGGCGACATCTGCGACCTGCTCATCCCGGAGTTGCAACGGCGCGGCATGTTCCGCACCGCATACCGCGAGGGCGAGACGCTGCGGCAGCGCTACTTCGGACCGGACGCCTGATCGTCCGCGCCGGACGACCCACCGAGGCTCTTCTCGTATGTTGAAGTGTCTTGTTTGGTGGCGAGTGTCATTGCTAGTGTTCCGAAGTATTCGAGCCGTCGCTGAAAGGATGTCCGGGCATGGGCAGGAAGCCAGTCGTGGGCCCGAGGATGGCCGCCGAGATCGAGGGCGACTTCGCCGTCTTCATGACGGGGATGCGGGTCAACAACTTCTTCAAGGTCAACCGCTGGCTGCCGACCTTCTGGTCGATGGGTGGCGTGTTGAAGGCCATGTTCGCCGATCAGGAGGCGACCGGTGCCCTGCACGCGCACGCGTACTGGGGCAATCGGGGTGCGGTCATGATCGCCTACTTCCGCAGCATCGAGCACCTCGAACGGTTCGCCAACAACCGAGAGCTGGCGCACTCCAAGGCTCTGCAGGACTACTTCCGGCGGATGAAGGACAACTCCGTCGTCGGCATCTGGCACGAGTCCTACGTGGTCCGCAACGGCGAGTACGAGGCCGTCTACAACCACATGCCGGTGGCGACGGGCCTCGCCGCGGCCGGGGAGTGCGTGCCGGTGAGCCGCCGGGGCAACAGCGCGTCCGCCCGCCGGGCCACCGGGGCGCGCGCCGCGGCCGAGGCGGCTGCCGCGTCAGGTAGCGACGTGGATCCGTTGGCACCGGTCGTGGACGAAGTCTTCCCGCGAGGCGCCGCCGACCGCAGCGTCGCCTGACGATCCCGGTCCGGCCGGCGTGCCCGGCCGGACCGACCGCAGGCCGGCCGCGTGGCCGCTCAGCCGAGCAGGTCGCGCAGCCGCTCGACGAGTCGCAGCCGGTCCCGGTGCGCGCGGGCCAGCGGGGTCACGTTGAGGGTGGTCACTCCCGCCTGCCGGTACGCGGCCAGCCGCTCGGCGATCCAGGAGGCGGGACCGATCAGGCTGGTGCCCTCCACCAGTTCCTCCGGCACCGCCTCAGCCGCGGCGTCCCGTCGCCCGGCCAGGTACAACTCCTGCACGGTGCGCGCCGCCTCGCCGAACCCGTACCGCTGCGCGAGGGTGTTGTAGAAGTTCGCGCCCACCGCGCCCATGCCACCGAGATAGAGCGCCAGCTCCTGCCGGGCCAGCCGGCGCAGTCCGGTGACGTCGTCGCCGATCGCCAGCAGGGCGTTGACGTTCACGTCGAGCGGCCCGAGTGACGCGTCGCGCCGCTGGGCGCCACGGGCCAGGCTCTCGCCCCACACGGCGGCGGACCGCTCGGGGTAGAAGAAGGCCGGCTGCCAGCCCTCCGCCAACTCCGCGGCCAGCTCGACGTTGCGCGGCCCGATCGCGGCGAGGGTGATCGGGATCCGTTCCCGGAACGGCTTGTTGATCAGCTTGAGCGGTCGGCCCAGGCCGGTGCCCTGCTCGACGGGGAGCGGGATGCGGTAGTGGGTGCCCTGGTGGACCAGCTTCTCCCGGCGCCAGACCCGCCGGCAGACGTCGATCACCTCGCGGGTACGGGCGAGCGGCGCGTCGAACGGCACGCCGTGGAACCCCTCGATGACCTGCGGGCCGGAGGCGCCCAGGCCGAGAGTGAACCGGCCCGATGAGACGTGGTCGAGCCCGGCGGCGGTGGTGGCGATCAGAGTCGGGGTACGCGTGTACAACTGCATCACCCCTGAGGCGATCCCCAGCCGCCGGGTTCGCCCGGCGATGAATCCCAGCTGGCTGACGGCGTCGAACGTGTACAGCTCGGCCACCAGCACCAGGTCCAGGCCCGCCTGCTCGAAGTCGACCAGCTCGTCGGCGATGTCGGTGATGCCGGCGCGATAGTTGAGAGGCATACCCAGCCGCATCGGCGACGCTCCCGAGATCGTATGTGTTCGTATGTGCAAGCCTTCTTACGTCATCTACAAGGTTCCCACAAGGCTCGACCAGCCCACCCCGGCTGGGGCCGGCCGAGCCTGCGCAGGTGCTGGGGTGGCCACGACGTCCGGACGACTGCGACCTCGTCTTTACGGGTATTTATGAGTCTTGCCTAGTGTCTGCAGGTGAGGATGTGGTTTCCTCTGTGGGTGCTGTGCGGTGCCGGGCGGAAGGTGGGCCGACGTGACACAAGCCAAGTCCCCGCCGAGGCTTGACATCTCGGATTTCCGGGCGCTGGCGGGACGGGTGGCCGGGACCTCGCTGATCGAGGTCTCCCGCAACAACCACGTCTATCGGGGCGGAACACGCGACGACCACGTCTACGTCGTAGAGCGTGGTCAGGTGAAGACGCAGATGGTGGCCGCGAGCGGCAAACGCTGCCTGCTCTCGGTGTACGTGATGGGTGACCTGTTCGGCGAGATCGCTCTGCTCGGTCTGGAGCGACTGGAGTCCGCGATCGCACTGACCCGGACCGTGCTGCTGCGGGTCCCGGCGGCGCGGGCCGCCGCCGTGCTGGCCGCTGAAGGCTCCGGTGACGTGCTCGCGCGTCACCTCAGCATCCGTCTGCGGCATCAGCAGCAGGTGGTGGCGGACATGGTGACGTTGCCGAGCGAGCTGCGCCTCGCGGTCCGCCTGCTGGACCTGGCCGAGCGCTTCGGCCAGCGCGGCCCGGGTGGCACCCGGGTGGACATCGCCTTCACCCAGGAAGATCTGTCCGAGATGGTCGGCACCACGCGGACCCGCATCGGCCAGTTCCTCAAGCGATTCCGTGAACTGGGAATGGTGGATTTCACCCCTCGGTCGCACCTGACCGTGCACGAGGAGCGCCTTTCCTCGTGGATCTCCACCGCAACACACTGACTGCTCATTAGTGAGCAGACCGCCGAGCGGTCAACGGTAGAGGATGCCTCCCAGGAAACCCACTCTCAGGGAGGTCAGTATGAAGAAGCTTGTCGTTCGCAAGCTGGAGCCGATCAAGACCAGCGCCAACGCGGACTGCGTGCCCGCCGCCTCGGCCGCCTGACGAACGGTTCATGATCGGCGGGGACCGGCGTGAATGATCGCTCCGGTCCCCGCCGAGCGCCATCTGCACCGCGGAAGTGGAAGGAATTGCCCCATGGCCGTCAATACGGCTGAGTCCGTCGTCACCGTCCGCCCGTTCGTCTCGACCACTGACGGTGCGGACGTCATCATCGGCGACACCGACCGCAAGGTCTATCTCGCCATTCCGGCCGAGGGGCTGGACATTCTGCACGCGCTCGCCGAGGGTCGGACCATCGCCGAGACCGCCCGCATCTACGAGCGCAAGCACGGCGAGAGCGTGGACGTCGAGGACTTTGTCGCCGTGCTGGCCGACGAGGGCTTCGTCACCCGCGGCGGCGAGCCGGACGCCGCCACCGAGCCGGCTCACCAGCACGCGCATAACACGATCAAGCGGTGGAGCTTCGACTGGATCTCGCCGGCCACCGCGCGCCGACTCACCGGTCCCGCTGTGATCCTGCCCGGCCTCGCGGTCATCCTCGCCGGCGTGGCGATGGCGATCACCGATCCGGGCCTGGTGCCCGGCCCACGGGCGCTGCTGTTCGAAGGCGGGAACTTCGCGGTTCTCACCGTGATCAGCGTAACGCTGGCGATGATCGGGCTGTCGCTGCACGAACTCGCGCACGCGCTGGCGGCTCGCTCGGTGGGTGTGTCGGCGACCCTCGGCATCAGCAACCTCATGTACGTCCTGGTCGCCCAGACGGACATCAGCGGTATCTGGATGGCCTCCAAGCGTGCGCGGTACAAGGCCTTCCTCGCCGGATTCTTCGTCGACGCGTTCTTCGGCTCCCTGCTGGTCGCGTTCCTGTTCGCCGCCCGGCGCAACATCCTCGACGTGCCAAACTGGGCGACTCTGCTGGCCAGCGCGGCTCTGCTCACCTTCATGGTGCGCATCGGGTTCCAGTTCTTCTTCTACCTGCGGACCGACATGTACTACGTGATCGCGACCGCCCTGAACTGTCGCAACCTGATGTCCGACACCGAGAGGTTCCTGTCCAACGGGATCAAGCGGCTGACCTTCCGACGGCACAAGGTGATCTCGCAGGCCGGCATCCCGCGCGGCGAGATGCGCAAGGTGCGGGGGTACGCGGCGGTGTGGGTGTTCGGCCGGGTCTTCGGGCTGGTCGCCCTGGTGTTCACGATCCTGCCGGTGCTGTGGGTCTATGTGGAGCAGTTCGTGCTGCTTGCGATGGGCGAGCCGACGCGGTTCTCGTCGGCCGACTTCGCCACGGTCGCGGTGCTGGCCGCGCTGATCAACGGTGGCGGCCTGGCGATGTGGGGCCGCAACCTGTGGCGCGGCGGGCGCCGCCGGCGGGCGGAGGACGCGCGGACGCTCGCCCGGCAGGCCGCAGCTGCCAGCTGATCGTCCGACGGACGCCGGGCCCCACGCGGGGCCCGGCGTTTCGGCGTCGGCTGCGGGCAGCGGCTACGACGAGGACGTCTCGTCCTGCGCCGACGCGCCCGTGATCACCAATGACGGTGACAAGGTCACCGCGACCGACCTCGAGACCGGCCGCACAGCCGATCGATCCCGCCGCCTGGCATCGCCGGCTCCGGCGCATGCGATCGGCAGAGGACTGCCGGAGCGGCCGGCGACACCGGTCGAGGGCACCGGGTTGCCCGCATGCGCCGGACTCGGTCGTGCTGGTGACGGCAGCGAGCTGATACGTAGCAATCCCAGTGCGGGAATCCTGGGACCGGCAACTCTCTCGTTGCGAAACAGGTAAATATGGTTGATCATGGCCTCGATCACTCGTCGAACGCTGACAGCGGCTCCTTCCAGCCCTCGGGCTCGAGCTCACGATGTCGGAGCCAAGGAGGAATCGGTGACCGCCACGCTTGACTTCGCACGTGCTCGTGAGGAGGTCGACGTCGCTGTGCAGGTCGCTGTCAACTCCTGCACGCCGATCACCGCTTGCTGCGCCAGTTGGAGGCAGACCATGCCCTGCTCCTGTCAGCCTGAACGGCCGACGCCGACCCGCTCCTGCCACGCCACGTCGCACCACCGTCGCGTCGCGACCAGGGCAGGGGTCGCCTGATGGACTCCACCAGCGCGGTTTTCCTCCCCGACCCGGCCGCGGACTATCTGAGGGCGGTCGGGGCCGGCAAGCTGCCGGCCGACCTGCCAGCCGATCACGCCGTCACGGTGCTGGGGCCAGAACTCGCGGCGCGGACCTTCCCGCGCCCGATGTTCGTCGCGGAGCGTGAGATCGCTTCGTTCTACGCCGACTTCGAGGTGCTGCTCGATGTCGTCGGCAGGCTGCCCGATCTGCTCGCGGGCGGCAGCCTGGCCGCGTTCGGCGCGCTGACCGACGCGCCGGCGGCGATCCGCCCGATGCTCGTCGACACCGACATGCCACGCCTCGTCCGGTACGGCCGCGCCGACCTGATCCACGACGGCACCGGCTTCAAGGTGATCGAGCTGGGCCTGAGCACCGCGGTCGGCGGGGTCGCGCGGGCACCGCTGACTGCCGCGATCCTGGCCGACCCACGATTCGGCCACTTCGCCGAGCGACACGGACTACGTCACCTCGATTCCGTCACCGGCTTGGTCGACCTGCTGGACGCGGCGGCACCGGAGCATGAGACCGGAACGCCTGGCGGCCTCAGGAAGGTGCTGATGGTCGAGGCGACCGGGGCACTCGGGGAGTGGGCAGCCGCATGGCAGCCGATGGCCGAGCGGATCGAGACGCGCCCCTTCCAGACTCGGCTGGCAGAGATCGCCGACCTGTCGAAACCCGATGGGACCATCGCCGACGGTGTCGCCGGAGTCAGCGCGATCCTGCGGCTGTTCAATCTGGAGGAAATCGCCGCCGAGCCGGACCCGGTGATCGCCTGGCGGCGGCTGCACCCGTCAGTGGACAGCGCCACTCCGCCGGTGGTCACCGTACCGGCGCATGACGTGTTCAACAGCAAGTCCTGCCTCGCCCTGGTGCAGCTGCCCGCAGTGCAGGACGCGCTGACCGAGGCCAAACGCGCCGCGTTGCGCCGCATCCTGCCCCGGGCGACCCGCATCGACGGCTCGCACGACCTGACCGGCATGATCCGCGACCGGTCCGACAGCATCCTCAAACCGACCACGTTGGCCCGGGGTGAGGGCACGGTGGCCGGCTGGACGGTCGACGACACGACCTGGCGCGAGGCGCTCACCAGGGCGGCCAGGGACGGCCGGTACATCGTGCAGCGGCGGGTCGTGCCCCGGATCGAGCCGGGCTACGACGAGCAGGGCGGCGCGGTGCGGGACTGGCACGCGGTGTGGGGGCTGCACTACGGACCGGCCGGGCTCACCGGTCTTACCTCCCGACTGGTCAGAGAATCGAGCACCGTCATCCGCGGCACCACCGAACGAGGCACCCTGCTCGCACCGGTGTTCGTCAGCTCCGGCTCTCCATCGTCGAGCGATGATCGCCATGGGATGGCCACCGTCGAACGCTGACTTTCGCCATCTCGGGGCCGCCCTGACCAGCAACCGGTTCGGCTACGACGTCACATCGGTCGGTTGTGGTGGACATCTCTCGCGAGATGCCAGGCGAGGGCAGCGGTGACGTCCGCCTGCGCGGCCACCGGCAGGCTCAGCCGCAAGCTTGCGCAGTTGGTCGAGGATCGTCCGCGTAGAACATGTAGCCGGACGGGTCCACTGGAGTGATGGGCGTCCTCACGAGCGCTCGCCCGAGACGACGCCTTCCTGTTCGGCGATGAGTTCACAGACATGCGCGACAGTCGGATTGCGGAAGAAGTCACGAAGCCTCAGGTTAACCTCGAATTCGATACTGATCCTCGCCACGACCTCAGCCGCGAGCAACGAGTGGCCACCGACGTCGAAAAAATCGTCCGTCACCGAAACGGTCTCGATGTCGAGACACTCGGCGAACAGGTCGCACATCGACGCCTCCAGCGACTTACGCGCAAGTCGATCAATGGGCATTAGGTTCTCCAACAAGAAGTAACAGGGACGAAACTCAGATCTGCTCGGCTGATCTCCGCTGAAACTGGCTCACGAGAGCGTTAAAGTCATCGCCTTCCCGCTCGCCATTCTCCGGACGCCCAGACTCAGCGCGCGAACCTCTTTTGCAGCAGTTCCGCGCAGGCCGTTCGGTCGATCTTGCCGCGGTCGTTCACCGGGAGGCCGGCCAGGGTCGCGACGCGGGTGGGCATCATGTAGTCGGGCAGGTGCGGGCGAAGTCGTTTGCGTAGCTCACTCGCTGACGGGACGTCACCGGTGCAGATGGCGGCGAGTTCGAGTTGCCCGTCGAGATGCGCGACCGCGTGCACGATCGCCTCATCGGCCCCTCCCCACATCCGCATGGCGCTCTCTATCTCAGGTATCTCAATCCGGTAGCCGCGAATCTTGACCTGGTGGTCCAGGCGGCCCAGGTGAACGAGGATCCCGTTTTCGAGGGCGACTCGATCGCCGGTGCGGTACCACGCCTCAGGCCCTGGTTCGGGGCGATCGGACCTGGGCCGAGGAGGTGTGGGTTCGATGAACCGCCCCGCATTGTCCTTGGCGTCGTGATAGCCGTAGAACCGTTGGGAGCCCCGCACCTGCAGCTCGCCGAACTCTGGATCGATCTGAAAGTCCAGATGCGGATACACCGCGCCGATCGGCACGGTTCCGTTGGATGTCGCCGGCCAGGCGTCGCGTTCCTTCGGTAGGCGATATGACGTCATCGCCACCGTGAGCTCGGTGGGTCCGTAGAGATTTTCCAACGTGCTGTTCGGTGCAGCCTCGGCCCATGCCTGCGCTTGGTTGAGCGTGAGTTGCTCCCCGCAGAACAGGCTCCAGCGCAGCGACGGCATGCATCCCGGAGACAGCAGCCGCGCTCGGGTAGCCATGGAAACCAGAGAGGGTACGCAGAACCAGTGCGTCAACCGATGCTTGTTGACGAACTCGACCGGATCGTAGAGGTCGTCGGCCGACGGCACCACCAGAGCGGCTCCGGAGCCCCAGGTGACGAACATGTCGAAGACCGACAGGTCGAACGTCAGGCTGAACATCTGCGAGTGTCGGCAGCCTGGTTCCATCCCGTAGCGGACGACGTTGAGATCGATGAACGGGTCTACGTTGCCGTGCCTGATCGGCACGCCCTTGGGCTGGCCTGTCGAGCCTGAGGTAAACAGCAAATAGGCGAGGTCGTCAGGATTGCCCGTCCAGTCAGGCAAGCTGTCCCGCAACGCCGATCCGGCAGCGATATCCGATGCCGCGGGCGACCCGATGCGTACGACACGGGCCGGGAGTGTGTCCAGAAGTGCTGCGTCTGCAGTGTCATCGGCGACGATGAAGTCCAGGCCGGCCGAGCGGGCGACCACGGCCAGGCGATCCGCGGGATGAGAAGGGTCGAGCGGCACGACGACACCGCCGATCCGCAGGCTCGCGATGTAGGCCGCGTAGGTCTCGACGGTCCGCGTGGAGAGTAAGCCGACTCGTGGCCGGCCGACACCCTCGGCGAGCAGGCGGTGGCCGATGACGCGGGAGATCCCGTCGAGCTCGGCGTAGCTCAACTGCCGGCCGTTGACGATCAGGGCAGGCTCGTCTGGATACTTCTCGACGCTCCGGATGAACCAGTCATGCAGCATACGTTTCCTCCGGATCAGCTCCCTGGGTTGCCGAACCAACCACAGTCGGCACAAAGTCGAAATCCTGTTCCCCTGGCGGCTCAAGGAAGTAGTTGATGTCTGCCATCAGTAGTTGCATTCGGTCATGATCAGTGGCCGTAAGCCACCGATCATCGAGCAGGCAGCGGTTTCGACGCAGGACATCTTCAGAAAAAGGCAGGCCTCCCGCGTCCAGGTAGCGTATTGCGCCGGCGCGATCGCGACACGGCATCACGCGTGACCTCGCGTGCCTGCTTGCGCTGAAGGGAACGTCCAGGGAGCCGCGTTTGAATGCCGAGGAGATCGCCAGTGGAAGACTGCCGGCGCCGAGTAGTGGCCCAACGATCTCATCCACCTCCCGCTCGATCCAGTGCTGCTCTTCCTCCAGGGCGTCCTCGTCGAGTCGGATGGCATGGATGAATGGGGCGTTCGCGATCCGCGCAAGGCGTATCCCATGAATGTTCGCCGAGGCGTCCGGGATGCCATAGCCTTCCTGGATCGTCTTTGTGACCACCTTCGCGGCGCCGCCCAGCCTCGCGGTCAGGGCTCCCGCGAATATGAGTTGCTCAGCGCGGGCACGGCTCTTCGGAAAGACTCCCATGAACTCATGGAGCACTGGATAGACGTTGACTGACGATGGTAAGTAGCGACTTGCAAGAGACCGAATCGCGCGGAGCGCAGCGACATCCTGTACCAGACTCCCGGCCTGCGGATATGCAATCGATATGCAGGTCACTCCGGCGCGGGTGGCCATGACCGCTTCCAACACGCTGATCGCGAGACTGACCGACGGTGGCACGAGGACGCCGGTGAGGCTGCCGAACAGTTCACGGTCGACAACCACACCCGCTTGAGCCAACTCGCCGCACCTTGCATCAATCTCCGCATATGCATTCAACGAGTCCGCGAGCGGGACATCTTTGCAGTATGGGAGATTGTAGGAGATTCCGCCGCCCTCGAAGGACGTTACTCCTGACGCGATTGTGGTTTCGAACAACCGGCGCGGCAACGGAGAGCCATGGCGCACCTCGAGCGGGACGGAGACCGCCTGGTTCAGGTCGCGTCCGCGCCGCCAACCATGCGTCACCAACGGGTAGCCGTTCAGTTCTTCAGGGGCGTTGCGTAACGATGACAGAGCCCTGTCGAACTGGTTGAGCCGCGTGTAGGAGTCGATTGTCAGACTCAGGATGTCGGGGTGGGCACCTTCTTCGAGGGCGAGCAACAGGGCGCGCATCTGCTCATGACCGCCGACGCCACATCGTGGCTGAATCGCCACAAGGCCCTGGGCCTGCGCCGCCCCGAGAACATCAGGAACAGTGGGCTTCTTCAGTGCCTTCACGAAGTCGACCGAGTCGGCAGTCGATGGAAATTCATCGAGGTGCATCGACTGGCTCCTCAATGGGCGGCGAGCCCGAGAAGCCGGTCAGATCGCCGTCGGGTTGCCCTCGGAGCCGATCGAGTAGCGTGGGGATCGTGGACGGGTCGCGAAGGATGTGGTCTACCCCCAGAGCGTAGAGGGCCGCGTCTTTGCTGATGTCGTCGGCCACGGCCACCGACAGGTTTCCCCCGACGATCACCGGGCAGGTGATCGCACCGCGATCCTTTGCCTCTGGCAGGTCGGCAAGATCCTGTCGCGCATGTCCATTAAGGCTGCCGACGAGCACCGCCTCCGCTTCGGGCCACCGAAGGAGGGCATCGCAAATATCGGATACCGTCGTGCAGGCGCCAAGGTTCACCACGTTGAAGCCGTGCGATCTGAGCAGATGGGCTATGAGGTGGTTTGCGACCACATGGGAATCACTGGCCGCGACGCACAGGATGACGGTTCGCCTGCCGGGGCGGTAATCGCTTCTCATTCCTGACCGTTTTCTACGTATCGAGGGTTGACCGCTGCATCCGGTGCGGCAAGCGGGGCACAGGCATCCATCATCGGTGATATCCATGCCTGAAGTCTCCCGGAAGTCGCAACGACGCCTGGTCTGTGCTGACGGTTTCTCGCGTATTGTTCATGCGGACAGTGACGCTCTCATCAGTTGAAGAGGTCGGCGCTGGGCGGCAGCACCCAGGCTCGAGGGCCGCCTACGACGGGTGGCGCTCTTCAACCAGCTGCACGGCCGAGAGCTGCGCTTTCGAATCCTGCGCTCCGGCGGTGAGTAGCTGACGGAAATGTAGAACCATGGCCTGTATCGAGTCGCGGTCGAATATCTCGGTGGCGTATTCGGCGCGTAGCGACCATCGTGTCGGCGAAACGGGGATCACCTCGACCATCAGATCAAGCTTGGCAGTCTTGTTGTGAATGGACAGTTGTCGGACATCCGTGCCTGCGAAAGTTACGGGGGAAGGAGTGACCGATTGAAGTGCGAAGGCGACCTGAGCGAAGGGCTGGCGGCTTCGGTCGCGGGGAGGACTGAGCTCCTGCACGAGCCGAGCGAAAGGAATATCCGAGTTGCTGAACGCGCCGAGCGCCGACTGCCTCACGCGTTGCATCATCTCTACGAACGTCGGCGCGCCGCCGGTGTGGACGCGCAGGACGACCGTGTTGATCAGAAGTCCCACGAGAGACTCCGTACCGGGATGATGGCGGCCCGCGACTGGCACGATCATCGCCACATCGTCCTGTTCGGCGTACCGTGCCAGCAGTTCCTGAAACGCTGCGGCGAGCGCCATGAAGAGCGTGCAGCCATGATCCTCAGCCGTGGCGCGGAGCTGGCTCATGAGGGGACCAGGCAGATCGATCTCGACCCGGTCGCCGCTTACCGGTCGGTGGTTCGGCCGCGGCTTGTCGGCGGGAAGGTCGAAGGGGACATAGCCGGCGAGGGCGGAACGCCAGTAGTCCACCTGGCGCGTGAGCCGTTCTCCGCTGAGCCATTGCTCGTACCACGCCGCAAACGTGGAGTACGTGACGTCCAGTGTCGGCAGGCGTGCCGGCCGCGATCCCACGATGCTGTCGTAGAGCTCGCTCAACTCGTTGGTGATGACACCGATCGACCAGTCGTCGCAGATGATGTGGTGCAGACAGAGAAGCAGAACATGCCTGTCGGGGAGAAGCCGAACCAGGCTGGCGCGTAGTAGGGGTGCGCGTTCGAGGTCGAAAGGGGTCCGCGCCACGAGGCGCATCTGCACCTCCAGGGCGGCCGGGTCGTTCCCCGTCGCATCGACCTCGTCGAGACTGACACTCACGTGGGGATGCACCCGAAGGGTGGGGACGCCACGACTGTCCGGGAAGGACGTACGCAACACCTCGTGCCGGCTCACCAGGAGGTTCAACGCCTGGTTCAGCGCGGCCACGTCGATCTGCCCCGTGATCTCATACGCCAAGGGGACGTTGTATATCGGTAGCTCAGGGTACACCTGGTGTAGGAGCCACTGACCGCGTTGAGTCGGGGACAGGGCGCTGGCTTGCTGGCCTGCCACATCTTCGGCGGCAACGGCCATCTGGGCGGGACTTTCCACCTTCCTCGCCCTTTCCGCCAGCGCTGAAAGGGTGGAATGGGCAAAGATGTCATCCAGCCCGATCCGGACCTGCTCCGCTGATTCCAGAAGGTGGACCACACGCATCGCCGCGAGGGAATCGCCACCAAGTCCGAAGAAGTCGTCTTCGGGTCCCACCACGTCGACCCCGAGCACCGTCTGCCACGCCCGCGCAATCCGCTGCTCGTCAGGACTGAGAAGAGAGGGCTCGTCGCTGATCCGGTCGGCGTGATCGGAAACCGCCTGTACGTCGATCTTGCCATTAGGCGTGAGCCGCATCTTCTCCACGATGATGATGTTGGCCGGCACCATGTACGACGGCAGTGCGGCGGCACACATCTCTTGGAGCTGTCGAGTGGTGAACGGTTCCAGCCGCGGGCGAGGCTGCACGTAGGCCACCAAGCGACGTCGTTCGTCTGGACGACCGACGACGCCTACGACGGCCCGCTCCACCCCCGGGTGGGTATGCAGTACGTTCTCCACCTCACCGAGTTCGATCCGATGCCCGTTCACCTTCACCTGACGGTCCCGGCGTCCGACGATCTCCAGCGTTCCGTCCGCTCGGTATCGTCCGAGGTCCCCCGTCCGGTACAGGCGGGCGCCAGGGCGGCCGCCAAGGTGGTCGGGCACGAAACGCTCAGCCGTGAGACCCGGTGACCCGACATAGCCACGGCCGACCCCGGAACCACCGAACACCATTTCGCCGACGACCCCGTACGGGACCGGTTGAAGATCCTCATCGAGCACGTAGACCTCGATGTTGGGGTTGGGGCGCCCCAGGGGTGTGGTACCTCGACCGCCTGCGGCAGCAACGGCAGTCGCATCCACGCAGCAACCGCCCACGGTGACCTCCGTGGCGCCGTACTGGCTCAGCACCGTCAGCCCCGCTGCCCGGGCCGCAAGGGACCTGACGACCTCCAGGCGCAGCGGTTCACCGCCGACGAACAGCGTCTTGGTGGCCAGTCTTCCGCCCCGCAGCCGGAGCTGCCCTTCGAGGACTTCGAGGTGCGATGGGGTGAGCCGGACAAAATCGAAGTCGGCGTCGCCGGTGAGCACGTCGACTACCTTGTCGATCCTCGCGCCGTCGGGTAGCAACACCATCTCCGCGCCCCTCATGAGGGGAACGAAGATGCACGGAACTGTGAAGTCGAAGCTCAGCCGAGTATGAACCAGGGTGCCCTGCCGATGGCCCGTGGGCAGCACGGAATCAGCCCACAGCAGGTAGTTCACGGCACTTCGGTGCTCGATCATCGAGCCTTTCGGCGTGCCGGTGGAGCCGGAGGTGAAGATCACGTACGCCAGATTGTTCGGGGCGGCGAGGGACTCCGGTCGGTCGCTCGGTTGTGCCCGCAGCTCGGCGACATGCCGATCGACGTCCAGAACGGGAAGACCGGTCGGCGCCAGAAGGTCAGCGGTGCCGGCATCCGTGATGGCCAGGCTGACACCGGCGGCCGCCAGAGCGCTCGCCGTCCGCTCCAGGGGCTGATCGCGGTCCTGCGGTACGTAGGCTGCGCCAGCCTTGAGGATCGCCAGGATCGCGACGATCACCCCCGGCTCCCGCCTCAGGAGAATGCCCACCCGGCACTCCGGCCCGACCCCGCGCTGACGGAGTAGCCGAGCCAGTTGGTTGGCCTGTCGCTCCAGCTCTCCATAGGTGAGCGTGGAGTCGCCACACGAGACCGCGACGGAGTCCGGCACCCGGTCCGCCTGTCTCTCGAACAGTTCGTGAAGGCAGAGATCGGGTGTGCTGGCTGCCCTGCCCCGTCCCCACCGCCGGGTGATCGTCGTGGTCTCGTCGGGCGTCAGGAGGGTGAGAAGCCGAGCAGGAGTGTGCGGGTCAGCGTATGCGCTGCCCAGGAGAGTCATCAGGTGAGCGATCATGCGACGGACGGTGTCGCGGTCGAACAATTCGGGTTCGTAGCTGAGCTGACCATCGAGACCGGCGGGGGTCGCAGTCATCGTCAGTCTGATCTCCGCCAGGGAGGTGCTCCCATCGGCCACGGGAGGATCCGACGGCTCGCCGTGGACCGCTGTCTCCTTGCCGTGCCAGGCAAACGCCGCGCGTACCGCCTGGATCCGAGGTTCGGATCGGCGTTCGCCGTCGCCCGGTTGTTCTGCCGGGTTGTCAAGGAGGCGCATGAGTTCGGTGCCGTTTGCTCTGGCCAACGCGTCGAACCCTAGTGACCCGGGATCGCCACACTCGACGACGGTGCCCGGCTCCATTGCGCGATGGTGCGCTCTGGCTGGCCTGACGGGCACACACATGACACCCATGACGAATCGTTTCTGCCCGCTGTAGCGATGCAGCAGCAGCCGCCACGCGGTCTGGAGAACCACCCACCTGTCGGTCCCGACCCGACTCGCCAACGCGTCAACCCGCTCGGCCATGGCCCCGGTGATGGCGAATGGCTCGTCCGCCCTGCGGCTACCACAAGCACGGGTACGCGGTCGATCGGTAGGCAGTTCAAGGAGCGATTCGTCTCCTGGAATCCGATCGGCCAACTCAGGCGATTGCTCAGTCACGGCCGCTCCTGTGGCAGAGATGGGATTGCGTTCTCTCCTCCGTCGGAGAAGGAGGGTGATCGACCAGCAGGAGGAGGGATGACGAAGAGTGGGCAAGGGCGGGGACGTGAGCCGCGAGGAGGGAGAGTGAGTGCATGTGCCCGGCAGCCCGTCCTAGACGCCAGCCAAGTCTGTAGGCATCAGCTGAAACCACCCGTGCTGACCGTCTGGGGCGAGGCGTCCGCCGTCAGGATGGTCTAGAGTGGTCATACCCCGTCCGGCACTCCGCGGACGGCCGAAGGTAAGACGTCGAAGCATGCTTCGGCTCCTTGGCGACAGCGCGTGGACAGCGATTCAGTGATACTGTTGCGGAACGGATCGAGCGGCCACGCATCTGCGGCCCGCCCCTCGATCCCTTCCGCCTGAAGACGGATAACTGCATGAATGACTCCAGCCTCCGATTGGAATAATCTCCGGGGAAAGGTAGGCTGACCCGACGGCTTTCGCTGCGGGCAGGCGAGCGTTCATGTGATCGGAGCAAACAACCTCAAAAAAAGCTCACCAAAAGTGCCTGCCACATCCGACCGTCCATGTTTTAGCAGTCGGATGCCGCTCTGTCATGTATCGCCCTCCTGGTGGGGGATCCTACGCACAGCCAGTGGATCAAAGCAACACCCTCGATCTTCACTCAGAGGTCGGTGGGCGGTGGTGGACGACGGCATGACCGCATTGATTGCGTTGATCACCCTTTCTTCTAAAAGGCCCCTGTCGGCGCGGTCAGAGTGTCAGCCG
Source organism: Micromonospora sp. NPDC048170 (assembly GCF_040652795.1). Taxonomy (NCBI): domain Bacteria; kingdom Bacillati; phylum Actinomycetota; class Actinomycetes; order Micromonosporales; family Micromonosporaceae; genus Micromonospora; species Micromonospora sp. NPDC048170. Next base: position 5,173 of record NZ_JBEZMR010000014.1, on the reverse strand, counting down.
GCCGCGTGCCCCAGCCGGCGGGCCTGCAACAGGGCCGCCACCTCCACCGCGTCCGTGGCCGCGTAGACCTCGTCGGCACCCGACGCCGCACGCACCTCAGCCAACCGCGCCAAGTCCTCGGCGGCCTGGGACCCGGTGTCCGCCGAGGCCAGCAGCAGCGCCTCGACGTCAGTACGCAGGCTCGTCGGCCGGTCCGTCTCGACCGCCCGCAAGGTACGTACGATCGATCAATTCCAACAGACTGGGCGTAAGTCCACTTCCGGCGATACTGGCGACCGCCCGTCCGGCCGCGCCAACGTCGCGGTCAAGTTGGTCGTACCCCGACGGCGGCCCAGACGAGAGACCGCGTCGAGCAGAAGTGGCATGGTGGTTGGCCCCGTACTGTGCGGGGCCAACCACCATCAAGCTGGGTCTACCTCCAGGTGTCGGTGCGGGTGATGGTGCCGCCGGACGAGGTGGTGAAGCTGCGGTTGTCGCCGCTCTCCCAGGTCACCGCGCCGTCGGGGTTCTTCTTGAGGTACTTGTACTCCACCGCGGTGTTCGGTGGGAGGTTCACCGTGGCTGCCCAGACGGGGTAGCTGGCCGAGGAGAGCGGGACCGCGTTCGCGGGGTTCCACGAGCCCAGGGCCGCGACGTTGCCGACCACGTAGACGTTCTGGCCCCAGGTGGTGGTGGCGGTGGCCTGGAAGGAGGCGGCGACCGTCGAGGTGGGGTTGTCCCCCCGGAACGTCTCGTTGACCGTGACGCCGCCGGCCGCCGGGGTGACCAGGCTCCGGTTGGCGCCGGACTCCCAGGTGACCGTGCCGGAGGTGGTCTTCTTGATGAACTTGTACTCCACCGTGCTGGACTTCGGTAGTTGCACCACGCCTCGGAAGACGCCGCCCTGTGCGGTCAGTTCGACCGCCGAGGCCGGGGCCCACGAGCCGAGCGCGGGGACGCTGCCCACCACGTAGACGCTCTGGCCGCCGGTGGTGGAGGCGGCGACGGTGAAGGTGGCCTCGACGGTGTCGCCGACCGGTCCGGGGACGTAGGTGTCGGTCCGGGCGGCGGTGCCGCTGGCCGGGGTGGTGAAGCTGCGGTCGGTCGCCTCCTGCCCGACCACGGTGGACCCGCTCTTGACCAGGTAGCGGTAGGAGATTCCGGTGCTGGCCGGCAGGGCGGCGGTGGTGGTCCAGGCGCTGCCGCTGCCGCTCAGGGCGACGGAGTTGGCGGTGTTGCCGCCGCCGAGCGCGGCGGTGTTGCCGACCAGGTGCAGGGTCTGTCCGGCATCGAGGGTGGCGGTGGCGGTGAACGTTGTGTTGACGGTGACCCCCGGGGTGGGCCGGGCGTTGACGTGGATCGCGACCGCGTTGTTGGCCGGGATGTTCACGGTGGCCCGTCCACCGGAGACGGTGACCCGGGTGCCGGTGCAGCCGGAGCCACCGACCCCGCCGGAGATGACGTCGCAGTACTCGCCGTCGGCGAGACCGGTGACGAACTGCGCGCTGGTGGCGGCGCCGGAGTCGTTGATGCCGATCCAGGCGCGGTCACCCCGGTGGAAGCCGATGACGTTGTTGTTGACGGTGGTGAAGTCGGAGACGGTCTTGACCGATCGTGCCGCGTTGGCCCAGCCGACCATGCCCTTGATCCCGGTGCTCTGGGTCAGGCAGTTCCAGGCGCTGCCGCAGACGGTGTCGGTGACGTACCCGTTGCCGTTGTGCGGTGGGGACTGGTTGCGGTTGTTCCAGGAGAAGCTGTCGTAGACCGACGGCTTGCCGTGCGGGTAGGCCAGCGCGAAATAGTTGGCCAGGACGTAGTCGGTGCCGTTCTTGTAGGACAGGACGACCCCGTCGCGTTCCAGGTCGTGGTTGGTGACCATGGCGAAGACGTTCGCGCTCGGCGCGTCCAGGTTCCAGTTGGGGATGTTCGCCAGCGCGGACACCGAGCCCTGGAAGGCGGACCGGATCCCCTTGGCGTACGCGAAGTCGAGGACGTCCCCGTTGCCGATGAACGCCCGCGCCTTGAGCGCGTCGTTGCTGGCGCCGTCGAAGATCTCCTGGGCCACGTATGGACGCCGGTTCTCCGCGACCGTGTTGTTGAGCTTGCCCAGGATGGCCGCGAAGTCGTCCTTCTTGACGTGCTTGACCGCGTCCACCCGGAAGCCGTCGACGCCGAGGCCGATCAGGTCGTTGAGGTAGGCGGCGATCTTGTTGCGGACGCTTTCCTTCTCCGTGTACAGGTCGGAGAGGGAGAGCAGCTCACAGCTGGTGACCTGGGCCTCGTTGTTCCAGTCGTTGATCGCCCCGTTGGTCGGGCAGTTGTCGCCCGGGCGGTGGAAGTCGCCGTTGCCGTAGGGCACAGCGGGGTAGCTGTAACCGGAGAACTGGGTTCCGGCGTACCCGACGGTGCCCGCCGGGTTGTTCGTGCCGGCCATGTGGTTGACCACGGCGTCCACGTACACCCGCACCCCGGCGGCGTGGCAGGCGCTGACCATGGCGGCGAACTGCTGCCGGTTGCCGAACCGGCTCTCCAGCTTGTAGGAGACCGGCTGGTAGACCTCGTACCACGGGTGCACGCCGTCGCTGCTGTTCGGAAGGCTGACCGACTCCTGCGGCGGAGCGACCTGGACCGCGCCGTACCCGGCCGGGCCAAGGTGGTTGGTGCAGGCCGCGGCGACCGACGGCCAGTTCCACTCCCAGAGGTTCGCGGTTACCTCGCTGTTGTTCAGGGTGACGGCTGCCTGCGCGGGGGCCGCAGTCGCCAGGACCGCCGGAGTGGCGGCGGACACGGCTAGCGCGGCGGCAGTCAGCAGGCGACCGACGCGGCCGCTAGCCGACGATCTCAGGGTATGCATGGACGGACCTACCTCCGTGGGGGAAGGAGTGTGGGGGTGGATGGCCATCCGAATGACGACGAGGATGCTCTATGTCTGCAATGCATGCAAGACCTTGCGGCAACATTCCAGAAATCCGCCCGCAATCTTGCCGCTGCGCGACGGCAGCGACCACGATGTGAGACAGGTGTGGGCCGTCGTCACTGTGGCCGGCCGTTCGGGCGGGATGTGCGCCGCCATGCGGTCGAAGTGGAGGCGATCCTGTCGGCAGCTTCCTGGCCCAATCCGCTGTGCCGCATCTCCGGCTTGATCTGCGACGCCTGTCGCAGGTGGCAGACGTCGGCCAGCAGCGTGCCCGCGCATCCACCGGGCTGAATCCTTGACGCGAGCTGTGGTCGGTCTTAGCTTGTGATGCAGAAGTTTCCAGCAAGTTTCAGCAAGTTTACTGAAGTTCTTGCAAGACTTCTTCGGGCTCCATGCCGCCGCCCGGTCCAACGTCGAGCCGGAACCCCGCACCGCGTCCGTCCATCCCCAGGAGAGCGCCGTGTCCATCACCCATCGATCCCGCCGACCAGCCAGGACAGTCAGCCTGCTCGCCAGTGCCGCGCTGGCGCTCACTGCCGGAGCAGCTATCGCTACCGCCGTCGGATCGTCACCCGCAGCCACCGCCAGCCCGCCCGGCGGAAGAGACGTCACCGCCGTCCTGTTCGAGTGGCGCTTCGACTCGATCGCACGTGAATGCCGCGACACCCTCGGCCCGAAGGGCTACGGCTTCGTCCAGGTCTCCCCGCCTCAGGAGCACATCCAGGGCGGCCAGTGGTGGACCTCGTACCAACCCGTCAGCTACAACATCGCCAGCCGGCTCGGAGACCGGAACTCCTTCGCGAACATGGTGTCCACCTGCCACAACGTCGGAGTCAAGGTCATCGTCGACGCGGTCATCAACCACATGAGCGCCGGTTCCGGCACCGGCACCGGCGGGACGAACTACAGCAAGTACAACTACCCCGGCTTCTACCAGGTGCAGGACTTCCACTCCTGCCGCACCGACATCCGGGACTACGGCAACCGCTACGACGTACAGGAATGCGAACTGGTCTCACTGTCTGACCTGAACACCTCCAGCGACTACGTGCGCGGGCGGATCGCCGGGTACCTCAACGATCTGCTCTCCCTCGGGGTCGATGGGTTCCGCATCGACGCCGCCAAGCACATGGCCGCCGGTGACCTCTCGGCAATCAAGTCACGGCTGAGCAACCCGAACGCCTACTGGATCCAGGAGGCGATCTACGGTGCCGGCGAGGCGGTACAGCCCGGCGAGTACCTCGGTACCGGCGACGTGCAGGAGTTCCGGTACGCCCGAGATCTCAAGCGAGTGTTCCAGAACGAGAAACTCGCCTACCTGAGCGATTTCGGCGAACGCTGGGGCTACCTACCCAGTAACAAGGCCGGCGTCTTTGTCGACAACCACGACACCGAACGCGGTGGCGACACCCTCTCCTACAAGAACGGCGCCGAGTACACCCTCGCCGGCGTGTTCATGCTCGCCTGGCCCTACGGCGCCCCGCACGTGCACTCCGGCTACGAGTTCAGCGACCGTGACGCCGGCCCACCCAACGGCGGACATGTGAACTCCTGCTACTCGGACGGCTGGAAGTGCCAGCACGCCTGGCGGCAACTGGCCAACATGGTCGGCTTCCGTAACGCCGCCGCCGGCACCGGGGTCACCAACTGGTGGACCGACGGCGACGACCAGATCGCGTTCGGCCGCGGCAACAAGGCCTACGTCGCGATCAACCGCACCGGCGGCACCCTCACCCGCACGTTCCAGACCTCGCTGCCGGCCGGCACGTACTGCGACGTCCAGCACGGAGACCTCACCGGTGGCGGCTGCACCGGACCCACCCACACCGTCAACGGCTCCGGCCAGTTCACCGCCAGCGTCGGCCCCAACGACGCGATCGCCCTGCACGTCGGCGGGTCCGGTTCGCAGCCGACCACACCCCCCACCAGCAACCCGCCGTCTGAGGCCGGAGTGAGCTTCGGTGTCAACGCCACCACCAGTTGGGGCCAGAACATCCACGTCGCTGGTGACCATCCTGCCCTCGGTGGTTGGGATCCCGCCCAGGCGCCGCTGCTCTCCTCGGCCAGCTACCCCGTCTGGCGACTCACGGTGGCCCTACCCGCCGGAACGAGCATCAGCTACAAGTACATCCGCAAAGACGCCAACGGCAACGTCACCTGGGAAAGTGGCGGCAACCGCACCGTCACCGTTGGCAACGGTGGGACCACCCCCCTGAACGATACGTGGCGCAACTGACCCATCCCGCAGCTGTGGCCCGCCGAGCGAACTCGGCGGGC